>JBNMQK010000033.1:0-18609 GCA_051278005.1 Oleispira sp.
TTGATGGATGGCTGGGAAAGCCGCCGGCGTCGCTTTTTACCCGATGGTACTTCCGATGATGGCTTGAACTTTGACTGGTGCATCATCAAGCTGGGTTCGCAAGGTATCATTCGCGGCATCAATGCCAATACGGCTCACTTCTTGGGTAACGCTCCGCAGCAGGTTTCTTTAGAAGCGTGCAATATCGAAGGCGAACCAACGGACGCAACAGAGTGGACGTCGTTAATCGACATCACTTCGGTTAACCCAGGTAGCGATAATCTAATCGACGTGCCTCTTATAAAAAGAGATGGTATTGAAAAAGACGGCCAAACCATCTCTGATAAAGTGTGGACCCATGTGCGTTTTAACATGTATCCCGATGGGGGTGTTGCTCGCTTAAACATCTATGGCGAAATTGTTGCAGACCAACACTGGTTTCTGAAAGGCGAGCCATTAGATCTTGCTTACATCAAGAACGGTGCTCGCCCAGTCGCGTGTTCTGATATGTTTTTCAGTGCACCCGAAAATATATTGATGCCAGAGCGTGGCGCCAATATGGGTGATGGCTGGGAAACGAAGCGTCGTCGTACCATCGGTGATGTTGAAGTCGACCGTGGTCACGACTGGTTAATTCTGCAATTGGCTACTCGCGGCAATAT
The DNA here is from genome assembly GCA_051278005.1 of Oleispira sp. GTDB lineage: Bacteria > Pseudomonadota > Gammaproteobacteria > Pseudomonadales > Oceanobacteraceae > Oleispira. Next base: position 642 of record JBNMQK010000033.1, read on the forward strand.
CGAAAAAATCTTAATCGATACTGGTCACTTTAAAGGCAACTACCCGAATGCTTTCGCTTTAGAAGGTGCAGTATTAGCGTCAGCGCAAGCGGCGAATACCGCAGCATTAACGGCTGATTCTCACTTAGATGCTCGTTTTGATAAAACGGGTGGGCAAGACGAATTAGGTATCGAGTGGATACCCATCATCGATCGTACTGCCTTGTTCGCCGACCGTGAGCATATGTTTAAAAATGAAGTGACCGCCAAAGGACAAAGCTTCACCCACGTACGTTTGAAAATGTTCCCTGATGGTGGCATCAGCCGTATTCGTTTATGGGGGTTCTCGGCGGCTCTTTAATTAGAAGCTGTGAGAAAAAATAGTATGACTGAATTAAATTATTCGTTAAGCGACTTAAATATACTTTCAATAGAGGATGCCCAGGTGGCATTTTCTAACTGCTGCACGTCTCGAACTTGGAATGATGCAATGGTCGCCGCGCGCCCATTTATCTCGCTAGAGCAGTGTCACGAAATAGCATTATCGGTATGGGCAGGTTTAGGTGAGCAAGATTTTTTACAAGCGTTCGAAGGCCATCCAAAAATTGGTGATGTGACCAGCTTACGAGAAAAATACGCGCACACTAAAAAGCTCGCTTCTGGTGAACAGTCTTCAGTTGATGAGGCCAGTGAAGAAGTAATTCAAAACTTATCCGATGGAAATACCGCGTACGAAGATAATAATGGTTTTATCTTCATCGTCTGCGCCACCGGTAAAAGCGCTGCGGAAATGTTGGCATTATTAAACCAACGTCTACCGAATGACCGTGCTGAAGAGTTAAAGAATGCGGCGGCAGAGCAAGCAAAAATTACCGCCATTCGAATTAATAAATTAATTCCGAACGGCTAAATGACTTTTAGAGATTTTTAATTAGCGACAACGAAATCATGTTTATGTATTTATTCCACGAAACGGCGTAAATACCAGCTATTGTATGTATTCATAGCGCTGGCGCTCCCTGTAGCCTTAGGTTCGGCCAGGCGTTGTAGGCATTCACGCCGCTACGCTCCATGCTTCTCATATTCGCTACACAAACACATAAACATGATCTCTATAGGTTAATGAAAAGTTTGAGACTTGGAGAATAGAATACATGGCTAGCCCAATTACGACTCACGTTTTAGATACCAACCTTGGCAAACCTGCGGTGGGTGTAGCGGTAGTACTTTTTAAACTAGACGCAGATAAACAGTATCAACAGATTGCTGCCGGCGAAACAAATAAAGATGGTCGCATTGTTGATTGGATGGAAGGGCAGCAACGCGAAGCGGGTATTTATCGCATCGCGTTTGCTACGGATCCGTACTTTGAAAAACAGGGTAAGTCTTGTTTCTTCCCAACGGTTACGTTTGACTTCCGTATCGAAAACCCAGAAGAGCATTATCATGTGCCTCTACTGGTTTCCGCATTCGGAATCTCTACGTACCGTGGTAGCTAACTCTTTTTGAGAGATTGATTGTGAAAGAATATAAATTAACGCCCCAGCCATTAACCAAAGAAGCGTTTGCTGCTTTTGGTGATGTGGTTGAAGTGCCAGTTGCAAAACAAAGTGCGCAAGACGGTTCTGCTGATAGCAGCCTGATTATAATTAACGGTGGCAATACCGAGCGTTATGATTCTTTGGCAAAGGTTGAATTAGAAGCGGCTGGCAGCTCGGATAAAAAAGAGAGTGAAACTCACGCGGTGATCAATATCTTCCGTGCGCAGCCTCGCCCAGTCTCTAAAGATTTAGCCATGGATATCGAAATGGTTGAACGTCATCCGTTTGGTAGCCAATCTTTTCACCCACTTTCTGGTGAACCGTATTTAGTGCTGGTGGCTGATGCGGTTGAAGAACCAACGCCTGAAAATCTTCACTTATTTATCGCCGGTGCCGACCAAGGCATTAACTACCACAAAAATACTTGGCATCATCCAGTATTAGGATTGAACAAGGTCTGTGATTTCCTTGTGGTCGACCGCAAAGGTGGTGGTAATAATTGCGAAGAGTTTTTCTTCGGCAACGAAGTGAAAATACAAATAACTTGTTAAAAAGTCACTATTATAATTAAGACAAAGAAACGCTATTGAATTTTAAAAATATGTAAGAGGAATAATTGAGTGATTGTGGAACAAATGTGTGAGGCATGGAAGCCGAGCCTAAGGCTAGAGGGAAGTATTCACGCCGTTTTGTGGAAGCAATTACTTAATTTTGTATCGATTTAAAAACCAATACTGTTTCTTTAAAAGTTTGAACGAGAATATAAAATTATGACCAGCACCCAGAGCACGACTGTTTATCGAGCCTCCATGCTTAACTTCTTGTCTGATCCAGATATCGACGGGGATGATGCATACCAGTTTTTCCAAGATGGTGCGTTAGTCATTGAAAACGGCAAGGTTGCCAATCTAGGCGAAGCCAGTGAAGTATTAGCAACACTGGTAGCAGACGTGAAAGTAGTTGAATACAAAGATCACCTAATTATTCCAGGTATGATCGATACACACATTCACTACCCACAAGTTGAAGTGATTGCCTCTTACGGTGAACAGTTATTGGATTGGTTGAATAACTATACCTTCCCCGCGGAGCGCCAGTTTGAAGATAAAGAATACGCGAGCAATATCGCGAATTTCTTTCTCGATGAATTATTAAAATGTGGAACAACTACGGCATTGGTATTTGGCACCGTGCATAAGCAATCAGTAGAAGCTTTCTTCGAAGCCTCTGCAGCACGAAATACACGAATGATCTGCGGTAAGGTCATGATGGATCGTAACGCACCAGAGTTCTTGTGCGATACCCCTGAAAGCAGCTACCAAGATAGTAAATCGTTGATCGATACTTGGCACAATAACGGTCGCCAGCTTTATGCGGTAACCCCGCGCTTTGCGATTACATCGACGCACGAACAGCTGCAAAAAGCAGAGCAGTTGCTGCAAGAATATCCTGACGTGTACTTGCAAACACACATCTCGGAAAACAAAGATGAAATGGCGTTCGTCGCGGAATTATTTCCAGACGCTAAAGACTACCTTGATGTCTACGACCAATATAACCTGCTCGGCAAGCGTAGCGTATTTGCTCACGGTATTCACTTAAACGAACGTGAACACCAGCGTTTCCGTGAAACCGGTTCCAGTGTTTCGTTCTGCCCAACGTCGAACCTTTTCTTGGGCAGCGGTTTATTAGACATTAAAGAACTAGAACAGCAGCAAGTTGCCTACAGTATTGCGACTGACGTAGGTGGCGGTACGAGCTTCTCTATGTTGCAAACACTCAGCGAAGCTTACAAGGTAACGCAATTAAACGGCAACAAGTTGTCAGCGTTAAAGAGCTTGTATCTGGCAACGTTAGGTAATGCAAAAACCTTGCAACTCGAAGATAAAATTGGTTCATTCAAAATAGGCAACGAAGCAGATTTTGCCGTATTAGATTTTAATAGCACACCGTTAATGGCGTTGAAGCAAGGTAAGTGCAAAACCTTAGCCGAGAAATTATTCGCCATGATTATTTTAGGGGACGATCGCGCGGTGCAAGCAACCTATGTTGCGGGTAATTGCGTGCATGATCGTGATGTAACTACTCATAGCGATGTAAATATTAATAGCGCTGGAGAGAAATAATGGAAGCCTATTTTTTAGAATGGCTGAACATGTTTTTTCGCTGGTTCCATGTTATCGCGGGTATCGCTTGGATTGGTGCCTCCTTCTATTTCGTCTGGTTGGATAACAGCTTAGAAAATCCACCGCAGTGGAAAAAAGACAAGGGTATTGGCGGCGACTTGTGGGCGATCCACGGTGGCGGTTTTTACGAAGTCGCGAAATATAAGTTAGGGCCTGAAAAAATGCCTGAGAACTTACATTGGTTTAAGTGGGAAGCCTATACCACTTGGTTAACCGGTATGGTGCTGCTCTGGATCGTTTATTACATCGGCGCTGAAAGTTTCTTAATTGATAGCAGTCGTATGGACTTTAGCCAAGGCCAAGCGATTGCCGCTGGCATGACTTTCATTATCGCGGGGGTAGCGGTTTATGAAGCCATGGTGCGTTCTCCATTACGTCATAATAGCAAAATATTCGGCTTAATTTTATTTGCCTTTTTAATTTTTATGTCGTGGTTTTCATTCCAAATATTTTCGGCCCGCGGTGCTTATATTCATGTCGGTGCGGTCTTAGGTACGATCATGGCGGGTAACGTCTTCTTAGGCATTATGCCGGCCCAGCGTGCGTTGGTAGAAGCTGTGCAACGTGGGGAATCTCCTGATCCTAAATACGGTGCGTTCGCAAAATTGCGTTCAACCCATAATAACTATTTCACGCTGCCCATTATCTTCATCATGATCAGCAACCACTATCCAATGACCTATGGTCATGAGTTTGGCTGGTTGGTATTAGTAGCGATTGGTGTGATCTCTGCATATGCTCGCCACTTTTTTAATTTACGCAATCAAGGTATCAGTAAGCCGAGTATTTTGGTGATTTCAGCGATGATGTTGGCCGCTTTAGCAGCCGTTATGGTACCTGCCAAGATAGAAGTTCAAAAGGGTGAGGTGATATTAACGGATACTCAAGCGATGGTTGTTCTTCAGCAACGCTGTACGTCATGTCATGCTGTGAATCCTATTAATGCTGGTTTTGTTTCTGCCCCAGCAGGTATTATTTTAGAAACCCCTAAGCAAGCGCTAGCGGTTAAAGATAAAATGATCCCTGCATTACAAACTGGCTATATGCCATTAGGAAATCTGACTCAGATGACGGCCGATGAGCGTCAGCAACTTATGCTTTGGTTGTCTAAGTAAGCCGTGTGATTGAGAGCCCAGAAAACTCAAGGCCCTTATCTTGAATAGCTTAAAGATCAGGATTGCGAGTAGTCCAATCTTGCTAAGAGTTTAAGAAATCTATATACAACGATTCTTTTTTAATTCAGCAATTTGTTCAACGCTATAACCCAGTGTTTGCATAACAGTTAGAGTATCAGCGCCGAGTTTGCCGCCCGCTTTATGGGCTTCTTGTCGTTTAAACGGCAAAGAAGTATTGATCTGCTCAATCTGATTGTTATTGTTGCCGATTGCTTGAGTCACCATGCCACGCTCAATAAAATGAGGGTGTTGAAACGCTTCGTTCATCGTGAGTACTGGCTCGACACAGGCATCGACTTTAGCAAATTCGGCTTGCCAATGTGCTAGCGACTGCGCGCCTACTTTGTCACTGATCGCTGTACGAATTTGTTTTTGCATCGCAGGGCTTTGATCCCCAATCTTGCTTTGCCATTCTTCTAATTCCAGTAGTGATAGCAGGGCTAAAGCAAAGTTAGGCTCTAAGCTGCCAATGGAGAGATGACGATTGTCAGAAGTTTGGTAGTAATTATAAAACAAACCCCCATTCAGCATATCGGTGCCACAACCTGGATCTTCGCCACTGGTTAATGCATTGGCCCCCGCCATCGTCGTTAACGCCATTGCAGCATCACTCATGCTGATATCAAGGTATTGACCTTCGCGGGTCGTTGCACGCTGAATAACCGCTGCTAAAATTGCCATTACAGCATTATGTGAGCCACCCGCAACATCTGCGATTTGAGCACCGGATAATACGGGTCCTGTTTCTTCACGCCCAGAAAAACTGGCAAGCCCTGATAGAGCTAAATAATTAATGTCATGTCCCGCTCGATCTTTCAGAGGACCCGTTTGACCATAGCCGGTAATGGAGCAATAAATTAAATTTGGCTGAGTCTCTTTTAATGTTGCAAAGTCCAAGCCTAAACGCTGCATGACCCCCGGTCTGAACTGTTCAATCACAATATCGTACTTTGGCAAAAGCTTATGAATAATTTCTTGTGCGCCTTCTTTCTTTAAATCGATAGCGATACTTTGCTTATTGCGATTTAGAGTGGCGTGAGTTGCAGAAACCCGATCCATGCCATCACCGATATAAGGAGGCATGAATTTAACTAAATCAGGACGAGTCGGTGATTCAACTCGAAGTACTTCTGCCCCCATATCTGCTAAAATCTGAGTAGCATAAGGACCTGGCAATAAGGTGGTGAAATCAAGGATTTTTAAACCCGCTAAAGGCAAAGGCATAGTTACAGTATCCAGAATAAGAAATAACTCGAATGAACAGACGAGTAAAAAACGATGCTGGCCAGAAAAAATTCTGGCCAGCGTTTAACCTAGAGTGATAATTTAACTTTTTACTTAACGATGTCGCGCCCAATAATAAGTTTCATGATTTCGTTAGTTCCTGCATAGATCTTTTGCACGCGGGCATCGGCAAAAGCACGAGCAACTGGGTATTCCCACATGTAGCCATAACCCCCATGCAGCTGTAAGCACTCATCGACAACATCGCATTGAATATCGGTAGAGAGTAATTTCAACTTAGCCGCGGTAACATCATCTAATTCTTTTTCTAAATGCAGCTCTAAACATTTATCAATAAAGACTCGGGCCATCGTAACCGTCGAAGACATTTCAGCCAGTTTAAACTGAGTATTCTGAAACGACGCGATGGTTGTTCCAAAAGCTTTACGATCTTTCACATACGCTACCGTTTGCTCTAAAATAGATTCCGCACAAGCGATCGCTGTTAATGAAACGGACAAGCGTTCTTGTGGCAGCTCTTGCATTAGGTAGATAAATCCCATGCCTTCTGTGCCTAACAAATTGGCTTTAGGCACTTTAACATCTTGGAAAAATAACTCAGAGGTATCCTGTGCTTTCATGCCAATCTTATGCAGGTTTTGGCCTTTTACAAAGCCTTCCGTACCTGCTTCTAACAATAATAAACTGGTGCCTTTTGCGCCTGCAGAAGGATCAGTTTTGGCGACCACAATAACCAAATCAGCCATCTGGCCATTGGTGATAAAGGTTTTTGAACCGTTAAGAATATAGTGTTCACCATCGTCGCTTAACACAGCGTTGGTTTTAACACCTTGCAAATCGGAACCGGTACCCGGTTCTGTCATAGCAATGGCGGTAATAATGTCGCCATTCACACAGCCTGGTAGATATTTTTGCTTTTGCTCTTCCGTGCCATACGCCATGATATAAGGAACAGCGATATCAGAATGTAAACCAAAACCGATGCCCGTTAAACCAAAGTTAGAGACTTCTTCTGCTACGACTGCGTTATAGCGGAAATCAACTTCTACACCGCCGTAAGCTTCCGGTACAGTAGGGCTTAAATAACCCATTTCCCCGGCCTTTTTCCAGAACTCACGAGATACCTGTCCATCTTTTTCCCACTGCTCATGATAGGGAACCGCTTCTTCTAATAAAAATTTACGGAAACTATCACGAAACATGTCTTGCTCAGAATCAAATACAGTACGTTTAATCATTGTTGCTGCCTTTTTATTTTTAATAATTAGATTATCTAAAAGTTACTATAATTTTTATGGTTTAGTCTTTAAATATTAAATTGTTTTTTGCCATTTTTTTTAGCAAGTCCGGAACCCGGAAACGTTCACCACAGGTTGCAAATAAAGTCTCCGCGCGTTCGATAAAAGCATCGAGTCCCGTTTGATTTATAAACTGCAAAATACCGCCGGTCCAAACAGGAAAGCCAATGCCCATAATGGAGCCGATGTTGGCATCACGAACACTGGTTAATACGTTTTCTTCAAAGCAACGCACGGTTTCTATTGCTTGAATGTAGAGTAAGCGATCTTTTATTTCTTGTAGATCAATTGCTTTGTCAGCTCGTTCAAAGGTACTTTTCAAACCTGTCCAAAGATGTTTCTTTTCGTTTTCTGGATTCTCTTTAGTTGGATAGCTATAAAACCCAGCGCCTGCCAATTTTCCTGAGCGCTCTAAGACCAGCATTTTATCAACGATTTTTTCGGCAGGGTGATGAACAAATTTTTTGCCTTCAGCGGCCATATCCAACATAGTCTGCTTACGAATTTTGTCGACCAGCGTTAAGCTCACTTCATCCGTAACGGCCAGCGGCCCCACGGGAAAACCCAGTAAGAACGCTGCGTTTTCAATCGCTACCGCAGAAATGCCTTCCCCCAGCATAGCGATACCTTCATTGGCGAAAGTACCAAATACTCGTGAGGTATAAAAACCACGACTATCGTTGACGACAATGGGTATTTTACCAATCTGCTGCACATAGTCGTAAGCCAGTGCTAGGGTTTCGTCGGAAGTTTTTTCACCACAGATAATTTCTACTAATGGCATCTTGTCTACAGGAGAAAAGAAATGCAGACCAATAAAATTCTCAGGGCGGGCTGATGCTTGAGCTAAGCCGGTAATCGGTAGCGTCGATGTATTTGAGGCAAAAACGGCATCGTTCGATAATTGCGCTTCGGCTTCTTGCGTGACCTTGGCTTTCAATTCACGGCTTTCAAATACCGCTTCAATCACCAAATCACAGCCCGCTAGATCTTCTGCTTTATCCGTCGCTAAAATCGCATTCAGTAACGTATCCGCTTTGTCTTGGCTTAAGCGACCTTGCTTTACTTTTTTATTCACAATGTTGTGAGAGTACGCTTTACCTTTATCAGCACTCGCCATGTTGATATCTTTTAAAACAACGTCAATGCCTTTTAGGGCCGATGAATAGGCAATACCTGCACCCATCATGCCTGCACCTAAGATGCCGAGTTTTTTAACTTTCTTACGTTTAATATTTTTCGGGCGTGCCGCACCGGCTTTAATTTCGTTCATCTGATACCAAAAAGTACCAATCATATTCTTGGCGACTTGGCTGCAAACTAGCTCAACAAAATAGCGGGATTCAATACGCATCGCGGTATCGATATCGACTTGTAAACCTTCTACCATGACCGCAAGGATAGATTCTGGCGCAGGTAAGGTTCCCTTGGTTTTTGCACGAATCAGGGTGGGCGCAATCGGTAATATTTTTGCTAAGGCGGGCTGGCTGGGTAGGCCACCAGGAACCTTATAGCCTTTAATATCATAAGGCTGCTGTATTGGCTTCTCAGGATTTGAATAGGCTTTAATCCAATTAACCGCAGATTCAAGCATCGCGTCAGGGGAATCAACTATCTCGTTAATGAGTCCCAGCTTTAAACCTTGCTCTGGTTTAAACTGCTTACCTTCTAGTAAGAAAGGCATCGCCGCTTGCACGCCTAATAAACGCGTCATTCGAATCACACCACCACCACCGGGTAATAAACCCAGAGTCACCTCTGGTAAACCTAGAATGACGCCTTTATTGAGTGCTACTCGATAATGAGCGGATAACGCAAGTTCCCAACCGCCGCCTAACGCTGCGCCATTAATACACGCGACAACCGGTTTGCCTTGAGTTTCAATTTCACGCATAGCCAGTTTTAGACGATTCACCATGTTGTATAACTGATCGGCGTTTTCTTTCTGTACCGTTAATAAATCGTCGAGATTACCGCCGGCAAAAAAGGTCGATTTAGCCGAACGAAAAATGACCCCCGCATAATTGTCTTGGCGAAGTTGTGCGACCGCCGCGGTTAATGAGTCGGTAAACTCATTATCCATCAAGTTAGCACCAGCATTCGGTTTATCAAGAATCAGGTGAACAATGTTGTGCTGATCTTTTTCATAAATCACAGAATTAGTCGTCATTATATTATCCCCTAAACGCGTTCAATAATCGTTGCGATGCCCATGCCGCCACCGATACACAAGGTCACTAGGCCTGTTTTTAAATCCCTAGCTTCTAGCTCATCTAACAAGGTACCTAAAATCATGGCTCCCGTTGCGCCTAATGGATGGCCCATCGCAATAGAGCCGCCATTCACATTGACGATGTCTTCACTGATGCCCATTTCATCAATAAAACGCATCACGACTGAGGCAAACGCTTCATTGACTTCAAACAAATCAATATCCGAAATATCCATGCCCGACACTTTTAATGCTTTGCGTGCTGCAGGGCCAGGGCCCGTTAACATGATGGTCGGTTCAGCGCCGACAACCGCCGTCGCCACAATACGCGCACGAGGTGTCATCCCAAATTGTTTACCGGCTGCTGCGCTGCCAATCAATACGGCCGCGGCACCATCAACAATGCCCGATGAATTTCCTGGGCTATGAATATGATTAATAAACTCAACCTGGGGGTAACGTTCTTTCGCTACGTTATCAAAACCCATATCGCCCATCATTTTAAAAGAAGGCTTAAGTTTGCCGAGTGTTGCAACCGAACTGTCCGCACGAATTAATTCATCCTGCTCAAGTAAGATAAGGCCGTTGCGATCTTTAACCGGAATAATAGACTTTTTAAAGGCATCCTTTTTCCAAGCCGCCGCCGCTTTATGGTGTGAACGCATCGCAAAAGCATCAACATCTTCACGAGAATAACCGCCTAAGGTGGCAATCAAATCTGCGCCAATACCTTGGGGCATAAAACCGGTCGCCACATTGGTTTCTGGGTCCATCGCCCAAGCACCACCATCACTGCCCATGGGCAGCCGAGACATTGATTCAACACCGCCGGCGACAACTAAATGTTCCCACCCCGAGCGCACTTTCATCGCTGCGGTATTAACTGCCTCTAAGCCTGATGCGCAAAAGCGATTGAGTACCATGCCTGCAACATTATCGTTCCAACCCGCCGCTAAGGCCGCAGTTTTTGCAATCACCGCACCTTGATCACCCACGGCGGTTACGCAACCCATCACAATGTCATCAACCGCCGCAGTATCAAATTGATTACGCTCTTGCAGGCTAACCAATAAATCGCTGAGCAGCGTAATGGGTTTAACTTCGTGCAAGGCACCACTCGCTTTACCGCGGCCGCGTGGGGTACGAATGGCATCAAAAATATAAGCTTCAGTTGTCATGAAAAATTCCTTCTATTTATTCAAGCGCTGTTATTCAGGATCTGCTATTTAGGCGCCATGCGTAAAGCCGAGTCGATTCGAATGACTTCGCCATTAAGGATGGGGTTTTCAACAATATCTCTTACTAAGCGGCCAAACTCTTCAGGTTTACCTAAGCGAGAAGGGAAAGGCAGCGTAGACGCGAGGCTGTCTTGGATTTCTTGCGAGAAAGACTCCATCATCGGCGTCATAAACAACCCTGGAGCAATGGCTAAAACACGCACCCCAAATTTAGCCAGCTCCCTAGCCGCGGGTAAGGTCATTGCGACAATGCCACCCTTAGAAGCCGCGTAAGCCGCTTGCCCAATCTGACCTTCAAACGCAGCCACTGAGGCTGTAGATATAATGACACCACGTTCACCATCATCGTTGGCTTCACGATTTTTCATTTGATCTGCGGCTAAACGCAAAATGTTGAAAGAACCAATCAGGTTTACTTGAATCACCTTACTGAAAAAATCTAACGTCATTGGGCCTTCGCGACCAATGATGCGACCAGGGTTACCAATACCGGCACAGTTCACCGCAATACCACAATCGCCATGAGCTTCTTTCGCTGTGTGCATGGCTTGTTCGGCACTTTCGGCGCTGGTGACATCACAAAAAACCGCAATACCACCGATGTCTCTAGCCACCGCTTCTGCCTTGTCCATTTGCACATCAAACAAGGCGACCTTTGCACCTTGGCTCGCAAGAAAACGTGCAGTCGCTTCGCCTAAGCCCGAAGCACCGCCAGTAACAACCGCAGGAACACCCTTAATATCCATTTGCACAACCTTGTTATTTTTTTGAATGCCTAACTATGTAGATAGTTACTTGTATAAATAGTTACTTGTATAGATAGTGGCGAAAATGGCGGGGGCAAGCAATGTCATAAAAGGCTAAGTTATTACCAAAAACGGACATATGGTGTTAACTTAAAGTGAATTCACCTAAACTAAATATCTTAAACGGACACATTCGAGCCATTTGAAAATTATGAATAATAAAACTCATACGATTGCCTCTTATTATCAAACAGCGATTATTCGGGGGGCTAAGCGGTTAAATTATGATACAGACGCTTTACTAAAAGCCGCTGGACTAGAGACTTTTGATTCGAGTGCTGCTGTTACTAATATGGGTAAGTCGGCCAATAGAGAAGCTGAGCGTCTATCCCCTAAAAACATTACCAAGCTCATACGCTCTGTATGGCATGTTATGGATGACGAATTTATGGGTTTTACTGAGCAGCGCTGCAAACAAGGTGTGTTTGCAATCATGGCTCAGCAAGTTATTCATTGCCAAACACTGCGTGAGGTTCTTGTTCAAGGTACTCATTTTTATCATTGCACGCGCAACGATATAGGCCTTAGTTTTCAAGAGTATGAAGATGAGGCCGTTATTAGTTTTTATTTAGAAGACGAATCATTAGATCCTGATAATTTTATTATCGAATTCTTTTTATTGATTTGGTATCGGTTTTCTATTTGGTTAGTAGGAAAAAAAGTATCGCTAAAACGCGCTAACTTTAAATATTCCGTGCCAGATCATGTAAAGGAATACAGTTTATTATTCCCCTGTCATTGTCGATTTAACCAAGGCGAAAATAGTATCGTATTTGATCGCAGTGCGCTTTCTCTGCCGATAAAACAGCACGAACGGGAATTAAAAAACTTTCTTAAAAACTCTCCTGCTGACTTGCTTAGTAAACCTATATTTCATAGTACCTTTACAACTCAGGTGATGAACTATATTGGGGGCAGTGCAATCGAAGCCATGCCGCTCATCGATCAGGTCGCGGACTACTTTAATATGAGCTCGCGTAATTTACGCCGTCGACTAAAAGAAGAAGATAGTAGTTATCAAACAATCAAAGATACTCTGCGTCAGAATCATGCGATGACATTACTGAACGGCAAAGACATGGCAATTAACCAAATTGCCCGTGAAGTGGGATTTAATGAACCTGCTGCGTTCACTCGAGCCTTCAAAAAATGGACGGGTCAATCTCCGCGCGACTACCGAGAAAAGGGTCGTGAAGAAGACCATGACTAACGGATATGAATTTCCAAAAAATAGAGAGCTTATTTTAAGTTCTTGAATTCACCTGTGAAGTTAGCATCATAAATTTCACCAGAGATGTCCATTAAGACAAAAAGGCTTTTGTTTTCTTCTTTATTATTTAACTTAATAATGTAATAGCCTACGCCAGCCTTGTGCAGTGACGATTGAGATGCTGGCAAGTCTAACCAGCTTGTTGATAGCTGACCAAAACCTAAGCCTGGGTCGTTTGTCGCGAACTGGTTTGCGACATCCGTGGCGACTATTTGGGCTTTCTCCGCAGAGATAGGGCCATGGCTACCACCGTGGCTAAAGGCATTTGTTGAAAATAATACGCCGCTTAGAATTAATACCAAAAGTTGTTTCATATCTCATTACTCCTGTTTGAAGTTTAATTGTTTTTTATAGCCTGATAAACCAGATTCTGCTTTTCGCATGTCAGCATGCACATGGCTATGATCATCTTTATTCAGTGGAAAATCATCCGCATATTCTGAGTGCTGGTAGCTATGTAGTTGCATTAATAATAACAAAGCCCCTAAAATCATCAGTAGCCAATTGGCTATTTTAGAAAACTGGGTGAAGGATTTTGTTGTGCGCCAACCCGCAAGTACAACCAACATAATAGATAATGCAGCGACTTGTCCTAGTTCAATACCTAAATTAAAAGATAAAATCTTGAAGATTAAGCCCTCATCCCCTAACGGTAATTCTTGCAAACGGGTCGATAAACCAAAGCCATGAATCAAGCCAAATATGAAGACCATCGCCATTAAATTGGGTGGGGTGATGTCTAGGTGTTTTTTGAATCCGTCTAGGTTATCGAATGCTTTATAACAAACAGTTAATGCGATTACGGCATCAATCAGATAGATGTTTGCTTGAATTCCCCAGAGTGTTGCAAACAATAAGGTAATTGAGTGGCCGAGGGTGAAGGCCGTTATGAACTTTAGGATATCGGTGAAGCGGCTTAAGAAAAAGATAACGGCAAAAATAAACAGTAGGTGATCATAACCAGTAACCATATGAATGGCGCCGAGTTCTAAATACTCCAAAGGCCCTGCATTAATAATTCTTAGCTGGTCTGCCGCTGACATGCCATGTCCCCATGCGACCACGCTGAATAGCAGTAGGGGTAAAACAATTAACAGCTTACGCATAGTAGCTTGCCCAGTCATTTAAAGTTTGGCTATATTTGCAAAGCACACAGGGATCGTCAATCGGCTTTACTGATTGTTACATTAAGTGGCCAGGGTATCGACGATAGGGTGATGAATGTCACAATATGCACATGTTTTGTCACTTAAGCGCTCTGTGCTTGAGCTAATCTTTTAGACATAGATACCTTAACAATAGAAATTAATGGTGAGGGCAGCCTAATGAGCAAAGTCTTAAGTATACAGCCAAGTCGTGATTCGAGCATTCCTGTACGAAAAATGAGTTTTGATTTTTCCAATGTGCCAAAGGACTATTTGAACGGCAGTTTGGCTAAAAGTCACCTTTTTGATGGCTTAAATCTGCTGTTTCCTGAAGGAGAGCGCTTTTTTATGCGAGCGGTGCGTGATGGTCTTCATAAAATTGATAATCATGATCTAAAACAGCAAGCTCGTGGCTTTTTTGGTCAAGAAACTCAGCACGCAATGGAGCACGAAAAATTCTTTGATGTGCTAGAAAAAAATGGCTATATATTTCGTGATAAACTCAATAAATTGGATAGATTTATTTTAAAAATGCGCGATATCTTACCTGCAGGTATACGCCTCTCTATCACGGCCGGAGCAGAGCACTTAACAGCGGTACTCGGTGCTATGACACTCAGTGATGAAGACATCGAAAAATCCCACCCTGCTATGCGTGATTTAATTCAATGGCATGCGATTGAAGAAATTGAGCATAAAGCCATCGCCTTTGATGTTTATCAAGCGAGTAATGGTAATTATATTCTACGTATTATCGGTTATGTTATTGCTATGCTTTTTATTCATTTAACGTCCAGTAGCATGACAAAGCACTTTTTATTACAAGACGGCTATAATAAAAAGGAAGCACGTACACTATTGAAAGAAGCGCAAAAAAAAATGTTAGCTAGGCACAAAAGTTTCGGTAAAAATCTGATGGCGTATTTTAAACCGAGATTTCATCCCAATAGTATTGATGAGTCTGGTCTAGTAGGGAAGGCAATGAGTCGGCTAGGGATTGCGTAAAAATCGTAATGCCCTTATTCTGCGTTAAACAATAAAAAACTGTGTAGAATGAGCGAGCTTAGCCAATTAAAATTTCCCGCCATTTATAGTCAGTTAGCCAAAGACTTGATTGGTACGATAACCCAAGGGTCTGCGATCAAACTTTCGATCACTGCAGGGCTTGAACTGTTACATATCCCCTCTAATATATTACAAGACCCAGATGCTCACTTAAATGGTGATCAGATGTGTTTATTATTGAATTTTGGACAGGCAATAGCGACCAAAGGAACCCCTTTTAGTCTGCAAATATTACAACACTTTAAAGAAGATACTTTAGGGATGCTTGGCTTAGCCATTATCAATGCGGATGATGCTGAGCAAGCGTTAATGCTGTTTCAAAAGTATACCGAGTTATTCATTCCTGGTTTTGATTTTGTGCTGAATTATGATGAAAAAAACTTGGATATAGAGATTTTTCCACTTGCAAATTTCAAAAGAAATGAATCTATTTTGGTTGAGCTGGTGTTTTGTGCTTTTGATTTTTATACCAAAAGAGCAGGGCTCGATACACAAGGAGAGTACTTTTTTAGCCACGATGTCTCCGCTTATAAAGATCAGTTAGAGCAACAATTTGAATGCCCTGTTCATAGCCTATCAGCGGTGAGTAAAATACGAATTTCCAGATTAGCCTTAAAGCAGAACGTTAAGAATCCTAACTCTTCAATGCAGACTTTTTATATTGCTCAGCTCGATATTGAAAAAAACAAACACGAACAGCAAAGCAATATGAGCTTCCAGGCTAAGCGAATAATGCACCAGCAAGCCAAACAAGGAAGGTTTTTAAATAGAGACCAGCTCGCAGATTTACTCTCGTGTTCACACAGAACACTTACTCGGAAGCTAAAGTCAGAAGGATTTTCGTTTCAAGGCTTACTGGATGAAGTCCGTTTTTCAATGGCTAAGCAAATACTGTGTCAGTCTAATAAGTCGACAAAGCAAGTTGCGAATTATCTTGGCATTAGTAGCTCAGCAGTATTTTGTCGGGCCTTTAAAAAATGGTCTGGTATGACGCCAAGTGAATACCAGACGAGTATTCGTCCGGTATAGCGCAACGGAGTTATTAGAGGGTTTTAGGCTGAGTACTTTTAATTGGAAGTGTACTTTCAACGGGAGAAAACGATGCCAGTTGACGCTTTAATTTGTACCAGAGTGGGCCAGAAGATAAAACAGGAATACGGCTTTGATCGGTTTCGTAATTACTTTGCTGCCAGTGTTGATTAAAGCCATCTAAATTAACAGATTTATGGAGCTGGCGAACCTCTGTCGATACTTGAGCGATCGCTTTAACATCATTCTCCCAACTAAAGCGATTGAATCCTCGGTAATGAAACTGCTCATCAATATAACGATCACTTAACTGGATAAGGTGCTGCATTAGCTGATGAGAAAAATAATTAATAGTGGGTTTAGCAAGCATAAAACTGATGTATTCAGTACCCGAAAGCTCCGCTAATTGACGGCCAGTCTGAGGCAATAATTTTAGCTCAACTAGGTATTCACCTGTTGGGCGAAACATAAAGCTGAACAATTCAAATTGCGCACCATCGTAACGAATGGTTTTTAGGATGTTTTCAATCTCAACACTGAACAGCACTTGATTTTTTGTATCGATTATTGCTGGCTGTAAACGCTCTCGACTGTTAGTTAACAAAGGTAAATCATGATGATTGTTAAACGGTGTTGTCATCTTTTCTTGATGCTCTAAGCGAAACAACTCACGTATTTCGTGTTCGCGGGCTTTCTTTAACGCTAAAAAAACGGTTTGTATGATTTCTGAAGAGGGAAGTTGAGGTTCAACGCGCCACTTGCGTCCATAGACTACTTTTTCTTGCGCTCCGTGGCTGGATTTATAGTTATCCACACCAATAATACCCACTTGCACATAGATTCCAGTCTCATCTTGGCTAGCGAAAATCGGATACCTAGGATCAAAATCGATATCCAGTAGTAGTTGCTCGACAGACTGTAAGCTATGCTGGTAACTTAAATAGTGCTGTGGAATACAGAAGCGACCATCGGCAAGTGCTGCCTTAGGGGCATTTTCTAATGCTTTTTCGCCATCAAGTAAAGTTTCAATATTAAGCATCATAACAAGTGTCTACTAATCAGTTAGTCGCCGAAGCGTGTTCATTTCTTTTATACGGAAGCACGAGCTTTTTGGTTTCTATTTAGATGCTTAATCTTCTCAAACCTCTGTCTATTAACGTTGCGATATTCGTTGTAGGACTTGCAAGCATCAATATCAAAGCCACATTAGGCGAAACACCCGACATACTAAGCTAGCTGATATAGGTCGGGCTATTGCAATTACCGGCCCTTATAAATTAATGTCGTCATAATAAAGATTATTTTTTAGTCAGTACTTATGAATACAAGCTTAAGAACCTACTTTATTGGGTAGAGTTTTATAAAAACGTTATTTTTTAACAAGATAGCCGATATTAAGTAAGTGATTAAGCAAGTTAAAATACGACAGGCAAGGTCTGATTTTGTTTGATATTGGACCTATGATGGGTTTTTCCGAGGGCGCAGTGATGTTTAGTCGTATGCTTATTACATTTAATTGTTGTAATTTAATTAAGTTTATGTAATTGTCTACGTAGATTAAGGTACATGAATCTTATTAAGTTGTTTTGCAGCTTTGATGAGGCTCGTTATCACATCTTTATATTAGAATTGGTGAATTCTGGTATAACTTAAAAATATTTCACCAATAATGAAGAGTAAAGAGCATGAGTAAAGGTATCGTTAAGTGGTTTAATGCCGATAAAGGTTTCGGTTTTATTACACCTGAAGATGGCAGCAAGGATCTTTTTGTACACCATT
>JBNMQK010000034.1:0-18106 GCA_051278005.1 Oleispira sp.
GGTATGGTCCCTGCGAGTGTTTATGAGTTAGTCCATCAGGGACATACGGTGCTGGTGGAAACGAATGCAGGTTCGGGTATTGGTTTTAGCGATGGGGATTATATGGCCGTGGGGGCAGAAATTGCCCCCACCCCTGAGGCAGTATTCTTGGTTGCAGAGTTAATTGTTAAAGTGAAAGAGCCATTGGCAGCAGAGCGGGCAATGTTAAGGCAGGGGCAAATACTGTTCACCTACCTTCATTTAGCGCCTGATAGAGCCCAGACGGAAGATCTAATAAAGAGTCGCGCTGTCTGTATTGCCTATGAAACGGTCACGAGTAAAGGTGGGGGGTTACCTTTACTGGCACCTATGTCGGAAGTCGCAGGGCGAATGTCGGTTCAGGCGGGGACACAGTGCTTAGAAAAGTCTCAGGGTGGCAGCGGTTTGTTATTGGCCGGTGTGCCTGGCGTAAGCCCCGCGAAAGTAGTGATTATCGGTGGTGGGGTGGTGGGTTCTAATGCGGCGAAAATAGCGATGGGGATGGGGGCTAGAGTGACAATTCTTGATCGTTCTCTTGATACATTGCGCCGTCTGGATAATCAGTTTAACTCTAGTCAGTTAGGTGCAAGTTTAGAAACTTTATATGCCAGCAAGGATGCCTTGGAGCAGCAGGTGCTGGTGGCGGATTTAGTGATTGGTGCTGTTTTAGTGCCAGGCGCTGCAGCACCTAAGTTGGTGACTGTCGATATGATTAGGGGCATGAAACCCGGTTCTGCGGTGGTTGATGTAGCAATTGATCAGGGGGGGTGTTTTGCAACGTCGCATGCGACGACTCATGCAGATCCTACCTATATAGTCGATGATGTGGTGCATTATTGTGTGGCGAATATGCCGGGCGCAGTGCCTAGAACGTCGACGGTGGCGCTGAATAATGCCACGCTGCCGTATATTGTCAGTATTGCTAATAAGGGTTATAAGGCCGCGTTATTGGAGGATCCGCATTTATTGAATGGCTTGAATGTGTATAAAGGAAAGCTGACGTGTCGCAGTGTGGCCGAGAGTTTGGGACTTGAGTATGTTGATGCAAGTGATGCGCTTAATGGCTAAGCAAAACGCCGTGGTATCACGGCGTTGTAATGTATTACTCACCAGTCAGTTTATCCACAGAACCAAGAATCCCACGCAACATCCGTAATTCTTTGGCATTTGGCTGAGCTCGGGCAAACATCTGCTGAAGGCGTTGAATCGCTTCGCCTGGGTGATTCTTTACTAAAAAACCGGTATTAGAAAGCGTTGATTCTAGGTGTTGATAGAAGCGTTCCATGTCTTGTTGGCTGGCGTACTCTTCATTAATCTCTTCACCTTTTATGATTTCAGGCGTTTCTATTTCATCGCGGTGCATGCCAAATTGTTTAAACAGTTCATAGCTTACGATCTGTACTGCTGAGCCAATATTTAAAACGTCGTACTCAGGATTACCAGGGATATAGAGCAGCTGTTGGCACAATCCGAGCTGTTCGTTGCTCAATCCCATGCGTTCACGGCCAAAAACGATGGCTATCTTTTCATTGGGATTGGTTTTTATCCAGCCTGCGGCTTCTTCGGCGGTGACTTGTGGGCGAGTGTAATTACGCTTGCGAGCGCTGGTGGCGAAGACTTGGGTGCAGTCGGCTAAGGCTTCAGGCAGTGTTGCAACGACGGTTGCGTTGTCTAATACATCTAATGCTCCTGCCGCGCGGTTGCTGGCTTCCTCGGCAGGGTAGTCTTTTGGATCGACAAGATAAAGCTCGTTCAGTCCCATCGTTTTCATCGCGCGGGCAATCGCTCCGATATTTCCAGGATGATAGGTTTGGACAAGCACGATGCGGATTGAATCTAAAACAGTCACCCAGTGAATTCCTATTTGGTTAAAGTTGGCTAAAAAAAAGAAATGGTATCATACTCGTCTCACATAATAATTAATTAGGAAGTCTTCTTAATGAGCGAATCTCCGACCCTTGACCAGTTAAACCAAATAATGGCCGATGCTGATCTGTTGAAAACTAAGGAAGAAATTGAGGTCGCTTTGGATCAGTTGGCCAGTGGTATCACAGAACGCTTATCCACGAGCATGCCTGTTGTCTATTCGATCATGAATGGCGGACTTATTTTTGCGGGTAAATTATTACCGCTGTTGAATTTTCCGCTAGAAGTAGGCTACATGCACGCGACTCGCTATCGCGGTGAAATTAAGGGACAGGCTGAACTCCAGTGGCAAGCACTGCCTTCTTGCCCAATGGATGGCCGAACGGTTCTTATTCTTGATGATGTTTTCGATGAAGGCAATACGCTGGCGGAAGTCGTTAAGGCGTGTAAATCCCAAGGCGCAAAAGAAGTCATTACTGCTGTATTGGTTAACAAGGTTCATGACCGCAAAAATACGGGCCTTAACGTCGACTTTTCAGGGCTAGAGGTCGAAGATCGATTCTTGTTCGGTTATGGCATGGATTACCGCGGTTATTGGCGTAATGCTGAAGGCATCTACGCGGTTAAGGGCCTTTAATCTTTATTTAGAAATATGGACGACATCGACATTTATTATAAATGTGAGTAATCCAGGTATTTGCCTGTAGGTTGTTAACCTGATCGTTACAATCTACAGGGCAGTCTTCCCCAATTTCCGCTCTAATCGAATTACCAAATCTATAGCCTACAATATATGTATTTACACATTATCCACTTTAAGTTTTAGAAAATACTATGCACTACGGCACTGACTGCTGATGGGCGACTTGTTTTCTTATTATAAATGGAACACTATGACGGTTCGTCATAAATGACGGTTCGTCATAAGTGTGTACACTACCGTTTCAACGTAATGCAGGTTTCCAATGTACGAAGATCATGAGCTTTCACAACACATGGATGCTGAACAATCATCAGGCAGTTCATTATATGACTGTGCGCATGATGGATTCAACAATGGGTTAAAAGGCTTGTTGGGTAAATCACTCGCTAAAATAGGCATGTCTAAGAGTGAACAAAAGAAATTAGATCGGGAGCAAGAGTTAGTGAACCTTGCGGTGCTTATTCTTAATCAAGAGGGCTTTGCGGGTCTTAGTCTAGAAAAGCTGACGGCTAAGTCGTGTTACTCCAAAGGTACTATTTATAACCACTTCTCCAGTAAAGAAGATTGTTTGTCAGCGCTTTGTATTCGTGCGGTGAGTTCTATTTTAGAACTCTTTAAGCGCGCACTGGCTTTTGAAGGCTGTTCCAGAGAGAAAACCGTTGCTGTGCATTATGCTTATCAACTTTATGCGCGTATAGAGCCAACCTTGTTCATGGCGGTATTAAGCAGTAAAGCGCCGGGCGTTCGTGAAAAAACATCCCGCGAGCGCGTGCAAATCATGGATGCGCTAGAGTTTGATATTAATCACTTCAGTGATGCTATGTTCCGCAATGCGGTCGCGGACGGTAGCTTAAATATTCCTGCTCACTTATCTATAGAAGTACTGACTTTTTCCAATTGGGCCTTATCCTTTGGCACTAATGCTTTGGCCGCCAGTGCTTCTGAAGCGACAGCGGTTAATCGTTTAGACCCCAATACGTTATTACTCCAAAATATCGGTATTTTATTGGACGGTATGAATTGGCAGCCACTCTCAAAAGATTGGGATTATCAAAAGACATGGCAGCGGGTTGAAGAAGAAATTTTTGCCGATGACCTTCAATTAATTAAAGGTCGGTAGTGGGTGAGTCGGTGTATGAACTTGATCGGCGAAATATTTAATAAAACGAAGTGAAAAAGACATAAAAATAAATAAAACTCAATAACACAAAGGAAGGTACGTATGAGACAAGCTTGGCTTAACGGGATTATCCGCTATCCATGGATCACCATTTTGGTGGTGGTTGCTATTGCGGTTGCGGCATCGTATGGCGGTAAAAATCTCTACTTTAGAGGTGATTATAAAGTTTTCTTTGATCAAAATTTCCCTCAACTTGTTGCGCATGAAGAAATGCAACGTATCTTCAACAAAAACGATAACGTGTCCATTATTATTGTGCCCAAAGACGGCACCGTTTTTACTGAACCGATGATGGCACAAATTAAAGAACTGACCGATGAAGCTTGGCAAACACCGTTTTCCAGTCGTGTCGATTCTGTTACCAACTATCAATATACTTGGGCCGAAGAAGACGACCTCGTGGTTGAAGATCTTATTTTAGACTTAGAGTCGATTGATCAAGCTTTGGTTAAGCGTACCCGAGAAATTGCAACGGTAGAACCCAACTTAGTTAACAGTCTAGTATCTCCTGATGGCAAGGTTGCGGTAGTGAATATTACTATTCAATTACCCGACCAAGAAAATAATACCGCCGAAGTGATTCAAGTCACAGAGTTCGCACGGCAGCTAACAGATTCCTTTGCCGCAAAATATCAAAGTGCCGATTTTTATCATACCGGTGTGATCTTGATGAATTACAGTTTTGCGACGGAAGGCCAAAAGGACATGAGCACGCTTGTGCCCGGTATGTTTCTGATCATTATTCTAATGTTGACGCTATTGCTGCGCAGTCTTACTGGCATGTTAATGACTCTGGCAGTGATCTTCTTAACCGTGACCGCAACCATGGGTACTGGGGGTTGGTTTGGCTACTTTTTATCGACAGGTACGATTAACGTTCCTATTGTAGTGATGACGCTGGCGGTTGCGGACTGTGTGCATTTGGTGGCTTCAACACAATTTGCCATGCGCCAAGGACAGTCGCGTAAAGAGGCGGTTGCTTTTGCAATGGACTTAAACTTAATGCCCGTCTTTATTACCAGTGCAACTACGGCGATTGGTTTTTTAACGCTTATGTTTTCTGAATCACCGGTATTGGCTGATTTTGGTGAAATGAGCGCCATGGGTGTGATGATCGCCTTTGTCTTATCGGTGACTTTATTACCGGCATTAATGGTGATTATTCCCATGCGTGTGAAAGTATCGCCTGAACATCATGGTGCGATGGAAAAACTAGCCGATTGGGTTATTAAACATAATAAAATTATATTACCGGTGAGTTCTGCCGTGATGTTGTTTTTTGCCTGCCTAGTCCCCTTAAACGAAATCAATGATGAGGCGACCAAATATTTTGATACTTCGACTGAATTCCGCCAGTCAGTTGATAAGCAAGAAGAGACCATCTCGGGTATGTCGAGTATCAGTTGGGGTTTGTACAGTGGCGAAGAAAATGGCATTAATAACCCTGAATTCACTCAGGTGATCTCTGATTTTAGTGATTGGTTACGCGCACAGCCAGAGACCGATCACGTGATGACGATTAGCGATACAATTAAGCGCTTAAGCAAAAGCATGAACGGTGATAACGACGCTTTTTATCGTCTGCCAAAGGAACGTGAGTTAACCGCTCAATATTTATTGATGTATGAGATGTCACTGCCTTATGGTTTGGATCTAAACAATCAACTTAATATTGATAAGTCTTCGACTCGTATAGTCAGCACATTAAAGAACCTTGGCAGTAAAGAATATGTCGCGATGGAGCTGCGTGCGATGGAGTGGTTTGCTTTGAATGCACCTCAAGTCCGTATGACCGCTTCTAGTCCCACATTAATGTTTGCACACATTGGCGAGACGAATATGGATAGCATGATTATAAGTATGACTGCCGCCATGTTTTTGATTTCAATTTTATTGATTTTTGCTTTACGCTCATTCCGTTTGGGTATGATTAGTTTAATTCCCAATATCGGGCCTGCTGCAGTAGGGTTTGGCATCTGGGCATTGATATCGGGTGAAATTAATCTGGGATTATCGATCGTGGTTTCAATGACACTCGGTATTATTGTGGATGATACCGTACACTTCTTAAGTAAATATCAGCGCGCGCGCAATGATGGCCAGAATACCGAACAGGCTATTCGTTATGCATTCTCTAGCGTAGGCAGAGCAATGACGATTACGACTTTAGTATTGTGCACCGGCTTTTCGTTATTAACCTTCTCAGCGTTCCGGATGAATGCCGATATGGGAATGGCAACGGCCATCATTATTTTTGTCGCGTTGGTTGTTGATTTCTTGTTCTTGCCTGCTTTTTTATTATTGGCGGATAAACGCGAACATGATGTAGCGCAAGCCAAGACTGAAATTCTACAGAATAAAATATAAATAAATCGTATGAATAGTATAAATGAAGGAACTATATAATGAATGCATTTACAAAACTAACCGCCTCTCTGGCAACCGCCGTTGCATTGATGTCGAGTATCAACGCATACGCTGAATTTACTTTAGCGGGGCTATCGGCAGAAGAAAAAGGGTTGGCGATTGCTAAAGAACGTAAGGTGCGTGATATCGGTTGGGGTGACTCAGCATCGTCAGTCACGATGACATTACGCAACTCTCAGGGTGAAGAGAGTCTTCGCGAAATGCGCATGCAGTCTTTAGAAATTAGCGATGATGGTGATAAAGGTTTAACAATTTTTGATAGGCCAAAAGATGTTAAAGGCACGGCCTTTTTGAACTTTTCTCACATTGATAAGTCAGATGATCAGTGGTTGTACTTACCGGCCCTTAAGCGTGTAAAGCGTATTTCGTCACGTAATAAATCAGGCCCTTTTATGGGCAGTGAATTTGCCTATGAAGATTTGAGCTCATTTGAAATTGGAAAATATACCTTCAAGTTTCTGGCTGAAGAGCAAGTGAATGGCATCGATTGTTATAAGGTTGAACAAATTCCAACGGATAAAAATTCAGGTTATACCCGTCAGGTTGTTTGGTTAGATAAAGAGCATTTTCGTGGTCAAAAAGTCGATTTTTATGATCGTAAAAAATCGCTATTGAAAACGTTAACCTTCTCTGACTACAAACTATATTTAAACAAGTACTGGCGTCCGATGCAGATGGATATGATTAACCATCAAACGAAAAAAAGCACGGAGTTGAACACCGAAACGTTAGCCTTCAAAACAGGCTTAAAAGATTCAGACTTTAATAAAGCGACGTTGAAGCGTGCTCGCTAATGAATAAACAATTATTAATAATCAGTGCACTGCTAAGTGCGAACCTTGTACAGGCTTCTAACTTTGAAATAAGTGGCTATGCGGGTTTTGAATGGCGTGAATATTTTGAAGGAGGCCAATTCAATAACGCAAACAATACCCAAGCTGATCGCCAGTTGGGCCTGACTGTTGAGCCAGAAATGGTTTGGTCGTTAGCCGAAGGTGAGCATACGATTGTGTTTAAACCTTATGCGCGTATTGATAGTGAAGATGAAAAGCGCAGCCACGCTGATATTCGAGAGTTGTCTTGGATGACTTACGGTGATGATTGGGAATTAACCGCGGGCTTCTCTAAAGTCTATTGGGGCGTTACGGAGTCACAGCACTTGGTCGATATTATTAACCAGACCGATTTTGTTGAAGCACCGGATGGCGAAGATAAGCTAGGCCAACCGATGATCAAGTTTACTGCCATTCGGGACTGGGGAACGGTGACCGGTTTTGTATTACCGGGTTTTCGTGAACGTACTTTTCCCGGTGAGCAGGGGCGGTTTAGAACGGCACTGCTGATCGATACCGATAATGCAGAATATCAAGCGGGCGAAGCAGATGCTCATGTCGATTATGCGGTGCGTTGGAATCATACGATTGATGATTATGATGTGGGTCTATCTTGGTTTAATGGGACCAGTCGTGATCCAATTTTTGTACCCAACCGTACTTTTGATGAGCTACTGCCGTTCTATGCGCAAATCAATCAATTAGGTTTAGACTTGCAGGCGACGTTAGATTCTTGGTTGTGGAAGTTCGAGGCGATATACCGTACTTACGACGATTCTGTTAAAAACAGTTTTGTTGATTTTGGCGTAGAAGATTATGCAGCCGCCACCGGTGGTTTTGAATATACTTTTTATGGTCCTTTTGAAACCGTTTGGGATTGGGGTGTATTAGCGGAATATCAGTACGACTCGCGTGAAAATAGCCGTATTGTTATTGGTCAAAATGATGCTTTTTTAGGCAGTCGTATTGCGTTTAATGATGCGGCTTCAAGTGCTATTTTGGCGGGCATTAGCCGAGACCTTGATAGTACGGGAACTCAAAGCTTCGTAATGGAGTTTGCGACCCGTATCAATGAAGGTTGGACGCTGAATGTTGATGTTTTTTTACCCATGTCTAATGGCGATGATGATAACGTGAGTTATCAGTTTAAGCGTGATGATTACGTTCAGTTAAGTCTGAATTATTATTACTAATGAGGCTGGTTTTTAATTCAGTACGTCATATAAAGTAAAAGTAATTCTTATTTAGTTATCCCTGAGCCATAATAAACCCATTATTTAATCAGGGATAACAACGGATATGAAACGACTTAAATCGTTACCCAACAGTCTTGTGATTGTATTAATTTTGGCGCTGGCGATCATCATTGCGTTTGCCATTATCAAAACGGCTCCTAAGCCTGAGAGGACGATAACCCCTGTTAAAGCGCGCTTAGTCGAAGTATTAGAACTTGTTCGCTCAGAATCTCGCCCAAATTGGTTAGCGGGTGGAGAGGTGTCTGCTTCTCAGCAAGTTGACTTAAGTAGTCGGGTCAGTGGTCGGGTGGTCGACGTAGACGCTTTAGCGATACCAGGGGCCTATTTACCCAAAGGTACTCAGCTTGCAAAACTCGATCCAGTAGACTTTCAATTACAGCTTATCCAAAAAGAAGCCGCGGTTATTCAAGCGCAAGCAGAGCTT
The DNA here is from genome assembly GCA_051278005.1 of Oleispira sp. Lineage (GTDB taxonomy): Bacteria > Pseudomonadota > Gammaproteobacteria > Pseudomonadales > Oceanobacteraceae > Oleispira. Next base: position 8,708 of record JBNMQK010000034.1, read on the forward strand.
GATATTGAATCGGGCCAAGGGCGGGTCGCGTTACAAAATTATAATCGTTCAAAAAATTCCCGCTCTGCCTCAAATCCCCGTGACAAAGCGTTAATGTTAAGAGCGCCGCAACAAAAATCAAAACAAGCGGCACTGCTAAGAGCAAAAGCAGATTTTGACAGTGCGCAGTTAAATATTGAACGCACGCAAATAAAAATGCCTTTTAATGGTCAAATAATGTCGCGCAGTGTCAGCATCGGTAGTCAGGTTAGTACCAATACTGTGCTCTATACGATTGCTAATAGCGAAGAATATTGGCTTGAAGTAAAAATTGCTAAACCGTTTTTACCCTTTTTAGATGTACAGCAAGACGCCTTAATTGGGCAATCAAATTGGCCACTGCAAGAAGGAAAAAGGGTTTGGCATAAGGCTAAAATATTGCATGTATTACCTGAGGTGGATATTGCCGATCGCCAAGCAAAACTATTAATCGCAATAGAGAAGCCCTTGGTCTTACAACCCAGTATTTTGATTGGAGATTACGTCGATGTGCGACTGTTCGCGAATACTCTGCCTAATAGTTATAAAATTTCAAGTCAGTATCTAATCGGTGATTCAGTTTGGGTCGTTAACGAGCAAAAATTATATAAGCGCACCTTGGACATTCTTTTTAAGGGGCGTGAATTCGTGTGGGTTGATTCAGGCTTTGAAGAAGGCGATGCGTTATTAACCAGCAAGTTGGGTACGATTACCGAAGGTACACCTGTGCGCTTTAGTGTAGAGGTGAAGTAATGCAACGAGATAATAGTCTACACAAAGGCCCCGTTGCTTGGATGGCGCGTCATAAAGTTGCCCCTAATCTGTTTATGGCGTTTTTGATTATTGGTGGCTTTATGATGTCACTGGCCATCACTAAAGAGTTTATTCCAAATTTCGAATCCGATACTATTATTGTCAACGTCGCTTATGCGGGCGCTACGCCTGCTGAAATTGAACAGAGTATTATTTTACCCATCGAAAATGAAGTGCGCGCACTTGAAGGTATTAAGGATGTCGTCTCAGTTGCGAGTTCGAGTTCAGCGCAAGTTGTTTTAGAGCTAGCCAATGGCACAGACCGTCAGGTCGCTTTTCAAGATGTTCAGCAAGCAGTCAGTCGTATTTCGACTTTTCCGGCGGAAGCTGAACAGCCTATGGTGAGAATCGCCAGCCGTGCGATTGATGTTGCAACCTTGGCACTGTTTGGTGATGTCTCTTTATTAGACTTAAAGGTTCTGGCTGAATCCATTCGTGATGATCTATTAACGTCAGATCAAATCTCAAAGATTGAATTGCGGGGAACCCCGAGTGAAGAAATTCACATTGAAATCAGCCAGCAAAATTTACAACGTTATCAGCTGACACTAGCGGAAGTGGCTAATATTATTCAGAGTAATGCCATCGAACAATCGGCTGGCAGTATTCGTACTGAGGGTGGAGAGATTTTAGTCACCTTGAATGACCGCCGTTATCGGGCTAAGCATTACGCCGACATTCCTTTACGTTATGACGCTGCGGGTGTGCAAGTAACGCTGGGTCAGGTTGCGGAACTCAAAGAAGGATTTGCCGATTCTAATCGTTCTGTTACGTATGATGGCAAGCCCGCGATTAGTTTAAAAATTTATCGTTCAGATGACCAAACACCGACCACTGTGGTGGAGTCGATGTATAAAAAGTTGGATGTTATTCGTCAGCAGCTGCCACCTGATATAGAAATTATTGTGACGGATGATGATGGTGAAACGTATAAGCAACGTGTAGGTTTACTGTTAAAAAATGCAGGTATTGGGCTGATTCTCGTGCTGTGCTTGTTGAGCATCTTTTTGGAATACCGTTTGGCCTTCTGGGTTACGATGGGAATACCCACCGCTTTTCTAGGCTCATTATTGCTGTTGCCAATATTCGATGTGTCTATCAACATGGTTTCTATGTTTGCCTTTATTATTGCATTAGGCATCGTGGTTGATGACGCGATTATTGCGGGGGAAAATATTTATGAACATATGCAAAAAGGTATTCCCTTTATCGATGCCGCTATTATTGGCGCGCGGGAAGTGTCTGTCCCTTTAGCGTTTGCGATCTTGACCAATGTTGTTGCCTTTTTACCTCTGTTGGCTTTGCCGGGGATGGGTAAGTTATTCTTATCAATTCCTATTGTGGTGATTTGTTGCTTCTTAATTTCTTGGTTGGAAGCGTTATTTATTCTGCCTACTCACCTTGCTTCTTTAGATAAAAAGCAAGACTCAAAATTGTCCCGCTTTATGGGGAAAATTCAGAAGCCCGCCGATAAAAAATTGCATTATTTTATTCATGAAATTTATCGCCCAGCATTAGAGAAATGTTTAAAGGCACCGAGTGTAGTACTGGCGGTTTCTCTTATGGTGGCAATTGTAGTTTTATCGTATCCGATCAGTGGGCGCATGGGTTTTAGTATGTTTCCTCGCTTAGAAGGTGAGTATGTCGTCGCTAAAATTGAACTGTCCTCTAACGCACCTCTCAGTGAGGCTGTGAGGGTTCGTTCTTATGTTGAAGAAAAATTGCGTGCGGTCACTGACCCGATTGAAGCTGAAGGAACCCCTTTAGTATTAAGTGTTGAAGGCGATATCATTAACTCGACCATTGAGATACAGGCTCGATTGGTGCCGACTGAAATTAGACCGTTAGATGCCAATCAAATAGTCGCTCGCTGGCGGGAGGCGATTGGAGAAATTGCAGGCATACGCAGCTTAACGTTTGATGCAGAGCGCGGTGGTGGTCCTTCGGGGGGCGCTGGGTTAACCATAGAGCTTAGAGGCTCTAATAATGAAGATAGCTTGGCGTTAAGTAATGAGCTTATGGCCGAATTGCGTTCTTTAAGTGGGGTGATTGATCTTGCCAGTAGTTTTACCAATGGTAAGCCACAGTGGGAAATTGAGCTGAATACGATGGGGCGCAGTTTAGGATTATCCGCTGTTGATGTCTCTAGCCAAGTGCGTCATGCTTTATACGGTGCGAGAGCGATACGTCAGCAACGGGATAAGAATGAAGTAACAACATTAGTCCGTTTGCCTTTGGAGGAACGCACTTTTGCAAAAGATATTGAATCGCTGTTAATTAAAACCCCTGCCGGAGGCTATGTGCCGTTGGCAGAGGTCGCTGATTTTGAAAAGCAATTATCGCCTTCTCAAATTCGCCGTCGTGATGGTGATCGAATTATTACCGTTACCGCGGAGGTTGAACCTAGAAGAATGATTCCTGGGGTCATGTCGCTTTTAAGAGAAGATATATTTCCACAGTTTAAAGAGAAATATCCCAATGTTGATGTTGGCTTCAGAGGTCGGCAAGCTGAAACAGGGGATACGATGGATGCTTTAAAATTATATGGTGGTTTTGCCTTACTGCTTATTTATTCTTTGTTGGCGATTCCTTTTAGAAGTTATGCACAGCCCATTTTAGTGATGGCGATTATTCCTTTTGGCGCCGTGGGTGCGATTATGGGGCATTTAATCCTTGGGCAAGATTTATCCATTATGAGTATTCTGGGTATTGTTGCTTTAGCCGGGGTCGTGGTGAATGACAGTTTGATTTTGGTGGACTTTGCCAATAAGAAATTGGCGCAAGGTTTGGCGGTAAAAGATGCCATTATTGAAGCGGGAGTAAGAAGGTTTCGTCCTATTTTATTAACCACGCTCACCACGTTTGGTGGCCTCGCGCCTATGGTCTTTGAGACGTCACGTCAGGCTCAATTTATTACCCCTATGGCGGTTTCTTTGGGCTTTGGTATTTTATTTACCACCTTTGTTTGTTTGTTAATCTTGCCCGCTTTCTATTTGATATTGATGGAGTTTTTACAGAAGCGCGCATTCGCGGCTAACTCGGATTAAGTTCAAGCTGTGCCAGATAGACGCGCATGTCGAATTCAAACTGGTGATATTCTGGCAGCATGTGCTGGCACAGTTGGTAAAACGCCTTGTTATGGTCTTTTTCTTTTAGGTGAGCAAGCTCATGCACAACGATCATTTGTAAAAAAGCGGCAGGGGCTTTCTTGAACACTGCACCGATACGAATTTCGTTATGACTTTTTAGCTTGCCTCCTTGTACTCGAGAAACAAACGAGTGTAAGCCTAGGGCGTTGTGGACAACATGAATTTTATTATCAAACGCAATTTTACTCAGCGGTGCCGATTTGCGCAGGTATTGATTTTTAATGTCCATCACATACTCGCGTAAGGCTTTATCGTTGCCAATACTGTGCTGCTCGGGATACTTTGTATCGAGGTATGTTGCTAACGTGCTTTTATCAATCATCGTCTGCACTTGAGCTTTAATCTCAGGTGCGTAGCCAGCAATGTAGCGTAATGGGTCGTTTGATTTTGTATTCATAGAATTCTTATCTTTAAAAGGTATAGCCCAGTGCAAGGCCATAGCGGCGCTTATTGTCGCTAGACGTGTGAATCTGTTCGACAAACCCCTGCATTATCCAATGATTGCGTTTATCTACAAACTCATCAAATGCAATTTCAGAGACAATGCGCAGGCGGGTGGTCGACGTAAAATCGACGCCTCGTTGAACTTGTAGCAAGCGTCCTAATCCCAAGCCAACGTAGGGTTGAAGCATATTATCGCGTTGGAATGTCTTCGAGGGAAACGAACGCGCTTCCAAAGCCCAGTTAAAAAAATACATATACATGCTCGCACCCACATACATCGCCTGTTCATTTTCATCATTTGAGATCCGCCCCAAATAAGTTGATACCCCCAAGATAGATTGTGCAATGGGTGTCTCTTTATTTAAACGATTGGAATTCATTGCCTGACTTTCTAGGCATAACAATAAAAGAGCGAATGATAGAAAGCGTGGGATAAGCATGGCTAACAGGGCTAATAATGTAAGAAAGTCTATTGTAGCGAGTTAGTGACTGTTAAACTGCATAAAATTTTTCGGAAATGATTATGACTCAAGTAAATAACCCATTACACGGCCTTACCTTAGAAACTATTGTGACCAAGCTGGTTGATTTTTATGGTTATCCTAAGCTGGCTAGCCAGATCAATATACTGTGTTTTAAAGAAAACCCGAGCATTAAATCCAGTCTAAAATTTTTGCGTAAAACTCCTTGGGCACGTACCAAGGTTGAAGATCTTTATATTAAAACTCGTTTTCAGGTCAAAAATAGCCCTTGGTCCCAGCAATAGCATAGTGGGTCAGGCATAGCCATTGCTGCGCCTTATTGAGAGCGTAAGCGGGATAAATCAGTTCTGAAAATCAGTCGCCATTCTGTTACTATCCGCGCTTCAAAAATTTAAGGGTTGGAAGCACATGTTCCAAGAATTCATAAAAACGTTCTCACCTAATGTGAAGAACGATACATTATCCGGCTTAACGGTGGCACTTGCTTTGGTTCCTGAAGCCGTCGCATTTGCATTTGTCGCAGGTGTTCATCCATTAACGGGTCTTTATGCCGCGTTTATGGTGGGTCTAATTACGGCCATCATGGGTGGTCGCCCGGGTATGATCTCTGGTGCTACCGGTGCTTTAGCCGTTGTTATGGTTGCCTTAGTTGCGCAGGCTGAGCGCGATTTTGGTGAGGGCATGGGACTACAATACTTGCTGGCAACGGTGGTATTGATGGGGATTATTCAGGTCGGTGCAGGCTTGCTGAAACTGGGTAAATTTATTCGTATCGTGCCGTATCCCGTGATGCTGGGCTTTGTAAATGGCTTGGCCATCGTGATCTTTTTAGCACAAATTCCTCAATTACAAGAAAGTACGCCAAGCGGAAAATGGGGTTGGACTGAAGGTTCTTGGTTAGTCGGTAACGAGCTGTACATTATGGTGAGTATGATTGCGGCTACTATGTTTATTACGCACTTCCTACCGAAAGTAACGAAAGCGATTCCTTCTGCTTTGGCCGGTATTTTAGTGGTTAGCTTGATCGTGATCGGCTTAGACCTAAACACCAAAACGGTGGGTGATATAGCCAGTATTGCGGGTGGCTTACCAACTTTCTCAGTGCCCAATATCCCTCTTACTTTTGATACTTTATACTTCATACTGCCTTTCGCGATTATTCTTGCGGCAATCGGTTTGATTGAATCATTGCTAACCATCACTGTCATCGATGAAATGACAGATACGCGTGGCCAAGGCAATAAAGAATGTGTTGCTCAGGGTACGGCTAACATCGCGACGGGTTTCTTTGGTGGTATGGGGGGTTGTGCCATGATTGGTCAGTCGATGATTAACGTAAACTCGGGCGGCCGTGGTCGTTTATCCGGTATTGCTGCTGCGTTATTCTTATTGAGCTTCATCTTGTTTGCGGCACCTCTTATCGAACAGATTCCTATTGCTGCTTTAACCGGTGTGATGTTCATGGTGGTTATTGGAACGTTTGAATGGTCTAGTTTCCGCATGATGCGTTCTATTCCAAAGCGTGAGGCATTTATCATTGTATTAGTGTCCGGTGTTACTGTTGTCACGGACTTAGCGATTGCGGTCGTGGTGGGTGTTATTGTGGCGGCCTTGATCTTTGCTTGGGAACACGCGAAGTACATTTTTGCTACTAAAAGCATCGATAAAGATGGCGCAAAAATCTACGAACTTCACGGTCCATTATTCTTTGGCTCAGCGTCTAACTTTAAGGACTTGTTCGATCCTAAAACAGATCCTGATAAGGTGATTATTGAGTTTAAAAATAGCCGTGTTGCTGATCACTCGGCGATTGAAGCGATTGATACGTTAGCGGAACGTTATCTTGCCGAAGGTAAAGAGTTGCACTTACGTCACTTGAGCCCTGAGTGTCGCCAGCTATTGAAAAAAGCGGGTGATCTTTGTGATGTGAATGTTTTGGAAGATCCTAAATACCGTATTGCGGCTGACAACTTGGGTTAGGTCATCCAGCTTAGTTTCGATTAAGTTAAAGTAATACGACGAAGCCTTTTGCTAGTGATAGCAAAAGGTTTTTTTTGCCTGAAGATTAAACACTTATATAGAACATGCAGCGGGCATTATGGTTACTAGCCCTGTGTACGTTGGGTGAATTTTAAGCTATGGTCATGGGCGTTCAGGCGTTGATGCTCAGTACTTCTCGCCTGAAATGCTGAATCGCTTCGAACGCGAACGCCCTTCGCTGCCAAAACTTCATTGATTCTTCATTAGGAAAATTTTCTGGACCAACCTAAGCGTTCGAACAATTTCAGTCGCTCATGACGGAACATAATAATCAACGTGCAAAAGAAGAGTGCTTTTTATCAGCGACAAGACGATAGAGATGCAGAGCGGTTAGAACAAAATCCAAACTATGACGTAAAAATTCGTAGCGATACTGGCAAGTCAAAGTTTATCGATTATTCAATTATTTAAGCCCTTTTCTCCTCTAGCATGATTGCCTTTAGTGAAGATGGTTATCACCTCGGTTATTACCGTTCTAGTGCGTTATTTATATTAGTGTTAAAATAATATCTCATAGATGCCGATCAGGAAAAATGTGTTTTTTGATCTAAGTGTAATTACAACGTTATTTTACCTTTAAAATATGAGTGCTTAGATATGATCTAAGCTAAGCCAAAATAGTAAAATTGTGTTGCAGCGAGCCTTGCTTATGTTTCTAAGTGTTATTTTATGTTAAATTATCTCAATTGAAAATTTTTACATTTATTGTTAATTTACACATTAGTAACTTAAGCTTTGCTTAAAAAAAAGCTTAGAATTAATGTCGTACTAAATATACATAAATGCTTAAAATTAACGTTGTTTTTTAGAATGTAGGCTACTTAAGCCATTAAATTTGGAGTATGTAATGAGTAAAAAGATATACAAAAATGTTGCTCTTTGTGTTGTTGGTTCACTTTTTTTATACGGTTGTGCGACTCCTAATTTATCGGGGCCTCAAAACACCTTTAATGAAGATGTTTCTCAGTTATTGGAAGGAGAAGCCCGGGTCGTTATTTTTAGGGATGAGGATACCTATGAGAAGGTGGGTACGCCTATGGTTCGTATTGATGACATGATGGTTGGTGCTTTGCACCCAGGTCAATATTCTACTGCCAGAATATGCCAAGGTAGTAATCAATTGAAAATTACTCCGGCGATTCCCGGAACAAACCCTTTTTTAGCTAATTTGCGCGCAAAAGCTGGTGAGGTTGTTTATGTTCGTATGTGGGAAGCCGATGAAGAACGTCTTGAATTTGAAGTTTTAACCGCCGAAGAAGCAGGGGACTACCTGTCAGATAGTGATTATGTGTCTTTTTTAAAGAACAGAAAGCAACAGGGTTGTAAACCTGTGTTATTAAGAGAAGTTGCATTGGAAGCCGATGCTTTATTCCGTTTTGATAGTTCAGCGTTATCAGACATTTTAGGACGTCAAGCGCTTGATGTACTGGCAAAAGACATTATTCAAAATGACATTAAAGTTGATCGTATAAAAGTTGTTGGTCATACCGATAGATTGGGTAGTGAAGAATATAACTTTAAGCTTTCAGAAGAACGTGCGGCAAAAATAGCCGAATATTTACGCCTGAAAGGTGTTTTAGGACTTATTGAAATTGAAGGTATGGGAGCATCCGATCCTGTTACGAAAGGTTGTCAAGGCAAGTATGCAACACCTGCTTTAGTCGAATGTTTGCAGCCGGATCGTCGCGTAAGTATCGAGTTGTGGGGAATAAAGGTTGAAGAATCTGAAGATCTTACGATAGGTGGCTCATTACAGATAAAGAGTAACGCCGAAGAAGTAAAAGCAGAATAATTCAAAATCTATTCGAAAATACCAAAACTATAATTGAGCAGTACTTTATAAAGTACTGCTTTCTTCAAAATTAATTAATTAGAGGTAGTCAGATGTCTACTCAAACTAAAATTATTGTGCATAGCGCTGACAAGGTAGTTGATGAATTGATGCTGTTAGAGGGTCAAAGCATTATTATCAAGGCTTTAGAAGATGTTACTTATGAAATAAGGGAATTATTGACAGGGGTTGCTCCAGAAGAAGTTATTATTAAGCGCAATGGTGATCATTTAGAGCTATTTATAGGCTCTGATACTGGCTTACCTCATATTATTCTGGAAGATTATTATATTTTGGAAAATCCATCTCCTTTAGTCGGTATGGCAGAAGATGGTCAGTTTTATAGCTATGTTCCTCAGGACGGGGAGGTTGCTTCACTTGCGTGGAACATGAAAGACGGAGAAAGCTCTTATCAGAGTTTGGGTTATGATGAGGCTGGTTCAAGCGTACCTTGGTGGCCAATTTTATTAGCAGGCTTACTGCTTATTGGTGGGGCAGCCGCAATAGCTGCTGCTGCAGCAGAATCCTCAGATGATTATGGTGATGATGATAATGGTACTTCATCAGGCTCATCAGGCTCATCAGGCTCATCAGGCTCATCAGGCTCATCAGGCTCATCAGG
>JBNMQK010000035.1:0-17834 GCA_051278005.1 Oleispira sp.
TATGGTTCACTTTAAAGTGATCCTGCAAACCAACGATGTTGTGAGTCAACAAAGCAACTTGGACTTCTGGTGAACCAGTATCGCCTTCAGCAGTTTGGTACTCAGCAACGATTGCCGCTTTATTTTCGACAGTTAATGCCATGATAGTCTCTCCATAATATGCGGTTAAATCGGCCACACATCTCCACCGTGCATATTAACAGTAGGATGCTGCGTGAACGTCTTAGTTCAAATGAAGCAAGAATCTCACGCTAGCCAGAAATCGTTTGAAACTGATACTTTCAAGACTACTCGAGTGGCAAGTTGACTTGAAATACACGTTTCGGTATCAATGTGCCGTTGTCAGTAATGTCACCAACGCCAACAAAGACAACTCCATCAGGAGTATTAACCCATAATTGTACTTGAGGCGTCAGCGGGAAGCTAGTTTTGACTCTCTGCCCGTGTAAAATTTTGTGTCCTTCGTGCAAGGTTAGCTCAACTTTAACCCAATCAGGAATGGCCTCCGCAGAATGAATCAACATCTTATCCATCACTGCATGGCGCTCAGAGACAACAGGGTAAGCATCTTCAAGATCTAGTAACGTTTGATAATCAATAAATTGTGCTTCTGAAAACGGGCCTGCTGTATTTCGATGCAGCATACTCACGTAAGCACCACAGCCGACTTCGTTGCCTATATCTTCGACCAAGCTTCGAATATAGGTACCCTTGGAGCAGACGACTTCAAGATCTACTTCACCAACATCAGGACGTATTGCCAATAATGTTAAAGAATGGATGGTTACCTGACGCGGCTTCAACGTTTTTAAATCTAATTCAATACCCTTACGCGCAAGCTCATACAGAGGTCTACCCTCGTGCTTGAGTGCAGAATACATAGGAGGGACTTGAGTAATTAAACCCCGGAATTTTTGCAGAATTATTTCAATAGAGTCTGCATCAAACTCAGGTACGGGTTTAACTGAAACGATCTCGCCATCTTGATCACCGGTTGAGCGAATCTGGCCTAACTTACAGGTGGTGATATAACCTTTAGTTGATTCCAAAAGAACTTGAGAAAACTTAGTCGCATCGCCAAAGCAAAGAGGTAATACACCACTCGCCATAGGATCTAATGCACCAGTATGACCGGCCTTCTTTGCTCCTAAAAGCCATTTTATTTTTTGCAGAACTTGATTTGAAGAAAGGCCCAATGGTTTATTGAGCACTATAATACCGCTGATATCACGGCCTTTTTTTATACGCGCCATACTTCTGTGTCTACTCTTCGCTGCTATTTTTTGCTTCTTTTTTAGCGTTTATTATTCGCTATCTTCAGAAGATTTTCCTGCACGAGCAACATCCTCAGCGACCACTTTATTAATTAAGTTAGTCATGTGATGACCACGCAATAGCGACTCATCGTAATGAAAGCGCAATAAAGGCGTAATACGAGTGGTCATCTGGCGTGATAATTCACCGCGCAAAAAGCCAGCCGCATCGTTTAATACTTTGCTTGCCTGCTTTTGAATTTCAGCTTCATCCGCTTCGTCGCTATCACCTTTTGCACCCATTACGGTGAAGTAAATGTCAGCGTAACCAAGGTCTTTAGCAACCTTAACGGCATTAAGTGTCACCATGCCTAAGCGTGGATCTTTCATGTCGAATTGAATTAATTGCGCAAGATCTCGACGGATCTGTTCGCCTAAGCGCGTAGTACGGCTAAAATCTTTTGGCATTGTGTCGCCCCTAAATATCTTTTATACCACTAATTATATAACTAGTAGACTGGCCTAATATATAACTAGCATAGCGAAAAAACGCCGCATAAGCGGCGTTTTTCGTATTAGCAAGTTGGCTAACTTAATAGCCCGCTAACTAAAGTGTACGTGCGATTTCATTCACAATATACACTTCGATCTGGTCACCAGCGCGAACATCTTGATAGTTCTTAACACCGATACCACACTCCATACCTTGGCGAACTTCTTGAACGTCATCTTTAAAGCGACGTAGAGATTCTAACTCACCCTCATAGACAACCACGTTTTCACGAAGAACACGGATTCTCTTATTACGGTAAATTGTACCATCAGTAACCATAGAACCAGCAATGAGACCGAACTTAGGCGACGTAAATACTTCACGTACTTCAGCAACACCTTGGATCTCTTCACGTAACTCAGGAGCCAATAGGCCAGACATAGCCGCTCGAATATCGTCAATCAAATCATAGATAATGCTGTAGTAGCGAAGATCCAATTCATTGCTTTCAATAACTCGCTTTGCTGGTCCGTCTGCACGAACGTTAAAACCGAAGATAACCGCTTCAGAAGCCAAAGCCAAGGTCGCGTCTGTTTCAGAAATACCACCAACACCAGAAGATACGATGTTAACTTTCACTTCATCAGTCGCAAGACCTTGGAGAGAAGCGGTTAAAGCTTCTAGAGAACCACGAACATCCGTTTTAAGAATAATGTTCAGGTTCGATTGCTCACTGCCACCCATGTTATTAAACAAGGCATCCAATTTCGCTTTCTGCTGACGTTGCTGAATCACTTCTTTACGCTTAGATTCACGATACTCTGCAACTTCGCGTGCTTTCTTCTCGCTTTCTACAACGATGAAAGCAGCACCTGCATCAGGAGTACCACTGATACCCAAGATTTCAACAGGGATAGAAGGACCTGCTGATTCAGTTGGCTTACCATTTTCGTCCAATAATGCACGAGCACGGCCATAACAGTTACCGGCAAGAACGATATCGCCCTTCTTAATGGTACCGTTCTGAACCAATAAGGTAGAAACTGGACCACGGCCTTTATCAACACGCGATTCAATAACAACACCTTGAGCAGGGCCATCGACTACGGCTTTAAGCTCAAGCAATTCAGCTTGTAATAAAACAGCATCTAGCAGTTCCGTAATACCTTCACCTGAATGTGCAGATACTGGCATGAAAGGAACATCACCGCCCCAATCTTCTGGAATCACATCACACGCAGACAGCTCGTTTTTAACACGATCTACATCAGCGCCTTCTTTGTCCATTTTGTTAATCGCAACAACGATAGGAACCCCAGCCGCTTTCGCATGCTGTACGGCTTCTCTCGTCTGTGGCATTACACCATCATCAGCTGCAACAACTAAGATAACAACATCGGTACACTGAGCACCACGTGAACGCATTGAGGTAAATGCGGCGTGTCCTGGTGTATCTAAGAACGAGATCATACCGTGATCTGTATCTACGTGATAAGCACCAATATGCTGGGTAATACCACCCGCTTCGCCTGTTGCAACACGGCTTGAACGAATGCGATCAAGTAGTGATGTTTTACCATGGTCAACGTGACCCATTACGGTAACAACCGGAGCACGAGGCTCTTCATTAGCTTCATAAGTTACTGATTCGAATACGTCTTCTTCAAGCGCATTATCCGAAATTAACTTAGTTACTTTATGACCCATTTCTTCAACAACAAGCGTTGCAGTATCTTGGTCTAAAGTTTGGTTAATGGTGGCCATTACGCCCATACCCATCAACGCTTTAATGACGTCACCGGCCTTAATTGCCATTTTAGCGGCAAGATCACCCGCTGTAATTGCTTCTGGCAATTCAACTTGGTGGATAACAGGAGCCGTTGGCTTAGTAAACGAATGCTCGTTATCTGCTTGTGCTTGTGCAGTACGCGCCGCTTTACCTTTAAGCTTCTTACGACGGCCACGTTGATTAGCTGAACCATCTTCAGTACGGAACTGACGAGGAGCACCTGAACGCGGAGCGCCGCCTGGAGCGCGAGGAGCACCACCCGGAGCACGAGGAGCACTGCCCGGAGCACCCGTACGTGGAGCGCCTGGAGCACCTGCACGCGGAGCACTTGCTGGAGCACCACCTGGAGCGCGTTTCTTATTGCGATCAGCACCATCACGTTGCGTCGCTGCTTCTGCTGTTGCTTGCTTCTGAGCTAGCTCTTCCTTAGTAGGAGGAACTGTCTTAGCGGCAGCAGTAGCCGTTGGCTTTCTGTTACGCGCATCGCGCGCTACTGGCTTAGCACTTAACTTAGGCTTAGCGCTAGCTTTAGGCTTAGCAGCGGCCGTCGCTTTAGGCTTAGCTTCAACTTTAGCGGCAACCTTTGCTTTCGCTGCAACACGAGCAGTAGAGCTCACGCCACCACGAGCTTTGGCTTCAGACTGAGATTTCTGAGAAATCTTATGCTTAGCAGCGGGCTTAATTTTCTTCGCTTCTGCTGCGGCTTTCGCTTTCACGGCGGCCTGAGCAACTGCGGCAGCATCCAATGCAACGGCTGCAGCTTTTGCTGTTGCGGTTGCTACTTCAGCGGCTTGTTTAGTTTCAGCTGCGACAGCCTTATCGGCTTTCACTGCAGTAATTGCTTCTTCAACAACTGCTACATCGGCATCAGACTTAACAAAAGTACGCTTTTTACGAACTTCAACAGCAACATCTTTCTTGCCGCCCTGACCCGTTTTTAACGTAGTCGTTGTTTTGCGCTTAAGACTAATCTTTTTCGGTTCTGCTTCTGCTGCATCACCGTGATTTTTCTTTAAATGGCCTAATAAGGCTTCTTTTTGCTCAGCGCTAACCGCATCATCTGCGTTAGTCTGAGGTAAGCCCGCTTCTTTCATTTGTGATAGTAGACGATCGGAATCAGTCCCCACCACATCAGCAAACTCTTGAACTGTTGTATCGGTCATGCATCTCTCCTAGGCCGAGTAAATCTATTACTCAGTGCCTTCAAACCAAGGCTTACGAGCCGTCATAATAAGCTCTGCCGCTTTTTCTTCTGTCATGCCTTCGATGTCAATAATATCGTCGATGGCTTGCTCTGCTAGATCTTCCATTGTGCAAATACCTTGGCTTGCCAACACAAGAGCAAGGTGTTTATCCATGCCCTCCATTGATAACAAGTCTTCAGCAGGCTCTGCTTCTTCCAATTTTTCTTCGGAAGCAATCGCTTGTGTTAGTAACACATCTTTAGCGCGATTTTGCAGTTCGGTCGCAATCTCTTCATCAAGGCCGTCAATAGCAATGATTTCCGCGATTGGAACGTAAGCAACTTCTTCTAGCGTGGTGAAACCTTCTTCAACCAATAGTTCTGCAAAGTCTTCATCGATATCTAACTGCTGAGTAAATTCTTCAATGATACTGCCTGATTCTTCATTCTGCTTTTCAGCAGCCGCCGCCTCAGTCATCACGTTGATTTCCCAGCCAGTAAGCTCAGAAGCCAAACGAACGTTCTGTCCACCACGACCAATCGCTTGCGCTAAATTCTCCGCAGCAACTGCAACATCCATCGAGTTAGAATCTTCATCAACGATAATAGAGCTAACTTCTGCTGGAGCCATTGCATTGATAACAAGTTGTGCTGGGTTATCATCCCAAAGCACGATATCAATACGCTCATTACCACCCAACTCATTCGTTACCGCTTGCACACGAGAACCGCGCATACCCACACAAGCTCCAACTGGATCCATGCGGCCATCGTTAGTTTTCACAGCAATCTTGGCACGAGAACCTGGATCACGAGCAGCACCTTTAATTTCAATAATTTCTTCAGAAATTTCTGGCACTTCAATACGGAACAGCTCAATAATCATTGCTGGCACAGTTCGGCTCAGCATCAATTGAGGTCCACGATTTTCTGGGCGAATACAGTCTAGGACAGCACGTACACGATCCCCCATACGCACAATTTCACGACCAATAAGCTGATCTTTCGGCAATAAACCTTCAGCGTTATTACCCAAATCAACGATCACGTTATCGCGAGTCACTTTCTTAACGCTGCCGCTAACTAACTCACCAACACGATCTTCGTATTGCTCAACAACCATCGCGCGCTCAGCTTCACGTACTTTTTGTACAATGATTTGCTTCGCAGCTTGAGCGCCAATACGACCAAAGCCAACATTATCGACCTCAGTTTCATAGACGTCACCGGGCTTCAAGTTTTCATCGATCTCTAACGCTTCTTCAAGTGTTAGCTCATCGCCTAAGCCAGGGACTACATCATTGCTTACCACTAACCAGCTTCGGAAAGTTGTATAATCACCGGTACGGCGATCAATATTTACAGTAATAGTTGCTTCTTCGTCTTCGTAACGTTTTTTTGTCGCCGCTGCTAATGCGAATTCAATCGCATCGAAAATAATCTCTTTATCAACGCCTTTTTCGTTTGAAACCGCTTCCGCGACCAGAAGTATTTCTTTACTCATTTCTAGCCTCGCTCTCTGCCTTAGTCCTTGAATTGGGGAATAACGTGTGCTTTTTCGATCATATCGATGGGCAGTAAGTATTCATGCTGATCAACCTGCACGACGACGTCCTGATCTTCGATATTGATAATGACACCCTTAAATTTACGACGGCCATCAAATGGCATACGTAAACGGATATCAGCCCACTCGTTAATGTATTTTCTAAACTGTTCCAGAGTAAACAACGGGCGATCCATACCCGGTGATGACACTTCCAGGGTATATTCCTGGCTAATAGGATCTTCGACGTCCATGATCGCACTGACTTGTCGACTGACAGAGGCGCAATCATCAACGCTTACACCGTTATCATTATCGATATAGATGCGTAAAACGCTGTGACGGCCTTGAGCGGAATACTCTAAACCCCAAAGGGATAAGCCCATCGCTTCAATCGCCGGAGCAATCATTTCACGTAATTCTTCTTCTTTACTAGCCAAGCTTAGTAACCTTTATGTTGTGCATTTCATTAAAAATCTGCATTTTTCAAACGCCAGAAACAAAAACTGGGCAACATGTGCCCAGTCCGCGTAACGCTTTGCAGACAAGAAAACCAAATCGCACAACGCGGTCATTAGCCTTCTCTATTCGGTGCCATCGATAAAAATGGCGCCTAACAAAAAGCCCCTAACGAGGGGCTTCTTGCTTTGCTTTTCTAATCTGCGGCAATTATATGCCTGATCGACTAAAAAAGCGAATTGGTGCGGATGGGGAGACTCGAACTCCCACGGGCGTAAGCCCACCACCCCCTCAAGGTGGCGTGTCTACCAATTTCACCACATCCGCGAAACTACTTTTGATGCCTATTCAGCGGGTACTTCTAGTACTGGCACATCATCAATCGACACATCCACATCAGGAGCATCGGTCGCAGGTGCGTATTCTTCCACAATAGGGGCATCTTGCTCAAGAACTTCTCTCATTTCTTGCATAGGAACGCCTACATCATTAATGCCTTTTGCTTTGTTACTCGCAACAACCGCAAGAACCATAGAAGTGGTAAAGAAAACGGCAGCAAAAATTGCAGTCATACGGCTTAAGAAATTACCTGAACCTTGGCCACCAAATACTGTTTGTGATGAACCACCACCAAACGAAGCGCCTGCATCAGCACCCTTACCTTGCTGGATCATTACCAAGCCGATAACACCAAAGGCTAATAAGATATGTACTACTAGGGTAATCTTTTCCATTATACTCTACCTATTACGCTTACCAACATTAAGTTGGATTACAGATTCCTAAAAATTCTTCAGCTTTTAGTGAGGCACCGCCTACTAAGCCACCATCGATATCTTGCTGCGCAAACAATTCTTTCGCATTGTCCGCTTTAACACTGCCACCATAAAGAATATGACTATTGAGTGCTAAATTTGCATCTTTCATAGCTAAAAGGCCACGAATAAATGCATGTACTTGCTGCGCTTGCTCTGGAGAAGCTGTCTTCCCAGTACCAATTGCCCATACAGGCTCATAAGCAAATACACATTTTGCTAACTGCTGAATGCTTAAACCACTCAACACCGCATTAATTTGTTTTTCGATAACGGCTTCGGTTTGATTCGACTCACGCTCTGCAAGTGTTTCACCCACACAAACAAAAGGTACTAAACCTGCGACCAACGCTGCTTCTGTTTTTACCAACACATCAGCGTCCGTTTCAGCATAAAGAGTACGACGCTCAGAATGCCCTACCAATACTGCCTCACAACCGCAATCAACCAGCATGTTAGCAGATACTTCACCGGTATAAGCACCACTATTAAATGGACTCACGTTCTGACAACCCACCTTGACGGTGCTGCCTTGCAGCTTATCAACCGCAGCCATCAAATACGGAGCCGGAGGAAATACCACGACGTCTGCTTGCTGCGGAGTATTTTGTAAAATACTAGCTAACAATTCATTCAACATGACCTTACTGGCATTCATTTTCCAGTTACCAGCCACCAATAGACGACGCATAATCACCTCACGATATAAAACAGGGCGAGATAGTAGCGAAGATAGCCATCTGACTCAAGCAGTAGATGGCTATAATCGAAATTAAGATATAATTTTTTCAACGATTTCAGCTAATTGCTGTGCTTTTTTAGCCACCAAAGCACCATCTTCACCTTCAACCATCACTCGAACAACAGGTTCTGTACCTGATGGGCGTAACAAAACTCGACCTCTGCCTGCTAACTCAGATTCAACCTTTGCCGCGGCATCTTGTATGGTTTTATCTTTCGAAACGTCAATATCTTTATTACGACGAACATTAATCATTGTTTGCGGGCACTTAACCATACCCGACTTAAGCTGATGCAAACCTTTACCTGAATCCTGTATCGCCATCATAACCTGCAATGCCGAAACCACACCGTCTCCTGTAGAGGTTGAATCTAAACATAACAAATGACCGGAAGATTCCCCTCCAAAACGCCAACTATGCTCTTTCAATTGCTGCATTACGTAGCGATCACCCACATTGGCACGAACAAAGTCGATTTTTTCTTTCTTTAAGGCTAGCTCTAAACCGAGATTGCTCATTAAGGTACCGACAACGCCGCCCCCCAAGCGTTTACGACTGCGGGCATGCATTGCCATAATGTAGAGTAATTCGTCACCATCAACGATCTCACCTTTCTCATCGACCATAATCACGCGATCGCCATCACCATCAAAACCGATACCCAAGTCAGCACGAGTTTCGATTACTTTTTGCTGCAGTTGTTTTGGTGAAGTTGAACCTACGTCTTTATTAATATTCAAACCATTAGGAGCCACACCGATCGCAATCACTTCAGCCCCTAGCTCTTCAAATACTGCCGGCGCTATTTGATACGTAGCACCATGGGCGCAATCTAATACAATACGCTTCCCTTTCAGTTTTAAACGACGCACGGTACTTTTACAAAACTCAATGTAACGCCCTGCAGCGTCATTCACGCGAAATGCCTTACCCAACTGATCAGAAGAAACCGTCGTCATTGGCAAGTCTAAATACTTCTCAATTTCAAGCTCAATCGCATCATCAAGCTTGGTACCATCTGCGGCAAAAAATTTAATGCCGTTATCTTGAAAAGGATTGTGAGAGGCACTGATCACGATACCGGCCTCTGCATGAAACGTTCGCGTCAAATAGGCAATGCCGGGCGTAGACATTGGCCCCAACATGACACTATCAACCCCAGCTGCCGCTAAACCAGCCTCCAAAGCTGACTCAAACATGTAGCCAGAAATACGCGTATCTTTACCAATTATAATTTTACTTTTACCCTGGCTGGCAAATACTTTACCGGCCGCCCAACCCAGTTTCATAACAAACTCAGGGGTAATTGGATAAATACCTACTTCGCCGCGAATCCCATCGGTACCAAAATATTTTTTGCTAACATTAGTGCTCATACTGTCATTACATCCTTGCTAAATTCTTTTGTCGCAGCGACCACCTGTAGGGCATCGAAGGTAGCTGCCACATCATGCACACGAATAATGGCGCTGCCTTTCATTGCCGCAATAACGGCCGCGGCCAAACTACCATAAAGCCTCTGATCAGCAGGCCTATCTTGTAAAGCCTTATCCTGCAATACTTTACCTATCATCGTTTTTCTAGAAATCCCGACCAAAAGCGGCAAATCAAATTGATGGAAACTTTCTAACTCATTCAAGAGCCGATAGTTATGTTCCAGTGTCTTACCAAAACCGAAGCCGGGGTCTAATAATAGACGTGACTTTTCGATACCCGCGTCAGCACAAGCAATAACTCGCTCAGCCAAAAAAGCATGAATATCCCTAACGATATTTTCATAGCAGGGCGCCTGCTGCATATTATCAGGCTGACCCTGCATATGCATTAGACAAACAGGCAACCCTGTCGCAGCCGCAGCGCTTAAGGCGCCTTCACGCTGCAAAGCGCGAACGTCGTTAATGAGTCCTGCACCGACCGCTGCAGACTGCGTAATCACTTCAGCAGTACTGGTATCAACCGAAATAATGGTATCTAAATTATTATGAATTGCCTCAACAACAGGCACGACCCGATCTAATTCCTCCTGCAGTGACACAGAAACAGCACCGGGACGAGTAGACTCACCACCCACATCAATTAAAACCGCCCCCTGCTTAATCATTTCCTCAGCATGAAACAAGGCTTTATCAAGCTTATTGTAAGAGCCGCCATCAGAAAAGGAGTCAGGGGTAACATTCAAGATCCCCATAATATTACAGCGGTTTAAATCCAACCGCTGTATTTTGCCGTTGCGAGATCCGCAGGCTAATAATTTATTTTTCATACTGAATAACATTCACTGCTAAGTACTCAAAAGAACACTTTAAAATAGCGATATAAATTTAAAGTAGCGATATAAAAGAGTCCCATAAAAAAACGGGCCGCAGCCCGTTATTTTAAACGATTAATCACTGATATTAAACGTCGACTTGATCGCCTGACGCATCATCACTATCACTTTGTTCACCTAGGTCAGTCTCTTCGACAGAAGATGCTGACGAACCGCCATTCTTATCATCCCAAGAAGCCGGTGCACGCACTTTCTGGCGATTCATTAAGTCTGCAACCTGATTAGAATCGATCGTTTCATATTCCATCAATGCTTCTTTCATTGATTCTAATATGTCGCGATTATCGTCCAATATCTTTTCAGCACGAGCATAACATTCTGAAGTAATGCTCTTTATTTCCTGATCGATTAAACGTGAGGTCTCATTCGATACATGACGAGAGCCAATACCATCCGAATCACGAGAATCGTAGTCCAATGGTCCCAGCGCATCTGACAAACCATAATTAACAACCATTGCACGAGCAAAGTGCGTTGCCATTTTAATATCTTGAGAAGCCCCAGTACTTACGCCTTCTTTACCATAAAGCATTTCTTCGGCAATTCGACCACCATAAGCCGTCGCAATATCACCCATAATTTTCCTACGGCTTTCACTAATACGATCCGCTTCTGGCAAGAAGAAAGTAACACCGAGTGCTCTACCACGAGGAATGATCGTTACCTTGTGAACGGGGTCATGCTCTTCCGATAAACAACCCACAATCGCGTGGCCCGCTTCGTGATAAGCCGTACTTTCTTTTTCTTTCTCAGACATCACCATGGTCTTGCGCTCTGCGCCCATCATGATTTTGTCTTTAGCTTTTTCAAACTCTTCCATTGTCACAAGGCTTTTCGCCGCACGAGCAGAGAAAAGTGCTGACTCGTTGACTAAGTTAGCTAAATCAGCACCCGAAAAACCTGGCGTACCGCGTGCAATAACAGAGGCTTTAACATCGTCTGCGATGGGCACTTTGCGCATATGTACTTTTAAAATTTGCTCACGACCACGAACATCAGGCAAACCAACAACAACCTGGCGATCAAAACGACCCGGACGCAATAGCGCTTTATCCAATACGTCTGCACGGTTTGTCGCAGCAATAACAATAACACCGTCATTTGCTTCAAAACCATCCATCTCAACCAGCAACTGGTTAAGCGTTTGCTCACGTTCGTCGTTACCGCCGCCATGACCGCCCCCACGACTACGGCCAACCGCATCAATTTCATCAATAAAGATAATACACGGCGCTTGTTTCTTTGCTTGCTCAAACATGTCGCGCACACGAGATGCACCCACACCGACAAACATTTCAACGAAATCGGAACCTGAAATAGAGAAGAAAGGTACTTTAGCCTCGCCCGCGATGGCTTTCGCTAGCAATGTTTTACCTGTACCAGGAGGACCTTCTAATAAAACGCCGCGTGGAATTCGACCGCCAAGGCGCTGGTATTTACCAGGGTCAACTAAAAAGTCGACAAGTTCTTTTACATCTTCTTTTGCTTCGTCACAACCTGCAACATCTTCAAATGTTGTCTTGATTTGGTCATCACTTAGTAACTTTGCCTTGCTCTTTCCGAACGACATTGGGCCACCTTTACCGCCCGCACCGCCGCCTTGCATTTGGCGCATAAAGAACATGAAGACCGCAATAATCACCAAAATAGGGAAGGATGCAACCAACAATTGAGTCCAGATGCTCTGCTGCTCAGGCTTTTTACCTTCGACTTGAACATTGTTATTCAATAGATCGTCAATCAGCTTATCGTCATAAGCAGGCAGTATAGAAGAGAAGCTCTCACCATTGCTCAATACGCCTTCAATATTCTGACCGGCAATGCTGACACGCTCGACTTGGCCGGTGCGAACACTGCTAATGAATTCAGAATACTTGAGTTCTTTGGATTGGCTGACATTTTGGAAATTATTAAAAACCGTCATCAATACCGCAGCGATGATGGCCCAAAGTACTAAATTCTTTGCCATGACAGGCATACCTCTAATTTTATATGTAGCGTAAGTCTTATAGCTTACGCAGCTTTTAACCTGATCTCTACTACCTATACGGCGTAAATAGAGAATCGGTGGTTATTTATACCTTTCTTTACTCTACTTACTACCCTAACAAAAGATTGACTAACCTTTATAACCCTTTGCCACTAGATAGACCTCACGAGAACGCGCTCGAGAAGATTCAGGTTTACGGGTAACGACTTTTAAGAACGATGAACGCATATCCTTAAGATACTCATCAAAGCCTTCTCCATGGAAAACCTTAGCCACATAGTTCCCGCCGGGCTTTAACACCTGACGAGCCATATCTAGGGCCAGCTCAACTAAATACATTGCACTCGGTTGATCCACTGCACTCATCCCACTCATATTGGGGGCCATATCGGAAATTACAAGGTCAACCTGCCTATTACCAATGATTGTCATTAACTCGTCAAATACCGTTTCTTCGGTAAAATCACCCTGCAAAAAAGTAACGCCTGCGATGCCATCCATCGACAAAATATCAGATGCGACCACTAGACCATGATCCCCTACTCGATTGACGGCAACTTGCGACCAACTACCCGGAGCCGAACCCAAATCAACGATTGTCATTCCTGGCTTAATCAACTTATCTTTATCATCGATTTCCATCAATTTATAACACGCGCGAGAACGATAGCCTTCTTCCTTGGCCTTCATCACATAATGATCATTAAAATGCTCATCCATCCAATCATTACTCGATTTTGAACGCGCCATATCTTATTTTCTCAATTGGTTTTCTACAGATTACCGCTTTAAGCGGCAAATTCGAATTTATTGCTATATAATCAGAGTTTACCACTTAATTAAGCTAGGCAACCGAATCTGATGGCAATTTCTGCTGAACAAAAGAAAGCAATGCGCTCTATTGGCCATAATCTAAACCCAGTTGTGACAATAGCCGGTAACGGCTTATCGGAAACTGTACTGGAAGAATTAAACCGTGCTCTTGATGACCACGAGCTAATTAAAATAAAAGTTTCGATTGGCGAACGCGATACGCGTGCTCAAGTAATTGAAGACATAGTGAAAGAAACCGGTTCTGAATTGATTCAAAAAATAGGCAAGGTTGCATTAATCGTGCGTCGCAATCCGAAAGCTCACCCTAAGCTTTCTAATTTATCTTAGTTTTTCCTAGTGATAAATAAGCGCCAGATACCCATGCTGGCGCTACTTTTCGACCTATGAATGAACAGTTTTTTTTAAATACTGCCTCATTAGAAAAACAATATTCTGGTAAAAATGAATATTAGTGCTCATATCACGCCAGACGCACAAGACCCATCTAAATAGTTTTGATAGCATAGAGATCATATTTACTGATCCAATTATCCAGGTTACAGCACATGTCTCAGTTCGTTATTTCCGGTACAGGCTTATTCATCCCTCCTCATACAATTAGTAACGAAGAGCTAGTGAATGCCTTTAACCAATATGTAGAAAAATTCAACGAGCAGCATGCTGCTGAAATCGAAGCGGGCAATGTGGAAGCTTTGACGGGCTCAACACCCGAATTTATTGAAAAAGCCTCAGGTATTAAATCTCGCTACGCTATGTATAAAGACGGCATTATCGATCCTAATATCATGCATCCCGTCTTTCCTATGACAGAAGAAGGCAAGACACCTGAAATGGTCACGATGGGCATTGCTGCCGCTAAACAAGCAATGGCAGAAGCAGGTAAAACTGCAGATGACATCGACCTTGTCGTGGTATCAAGTACCTTCCGTCAGCGTGACTACCCCGGTATTTCAATAGAGATTCAACGCGACTTAGGGATTAAAGGCAGCGCATACGACATGGGCATTGCTTGCTCATCCGCTACTTTTGGTATCATTAACGCTTATGCCGCATTAGCCGCGGGTATTGCCAAGTGCGTATTATTCGTCAACCCAGAATTTACCACCCCAGGCTTAAACTTCAAAAATCGAGACAGTCACTTTATTTTTGGCGATGTCGCAACGGCTGCAATTATTGAACCCGAGACCACCTGCACGAGCGATAACGCCTTTCGAATCATTGGTACTAAGCAGATGACTCAATACTCTGACAACATACGCAGTGACGCGTCTTATGCAGATTATTGTTTTGATGATTTACCAGAGAGTCGTCCTTTCTTTCAGCAACAAGGACGTAAAGTCTTTAAAGAGCTATTGCCATTAATCGTTACCTTTATTTCTGAGCAATTAGAAGAGAGCGATATGAAGGCGGAAGATCTAAAACGCATGTGGCTGCATCAAGCCAATATCAACATGAATAATTTTGCGGCAAAGAAACTTTTAGGACGCCTACCGACACTTGAAGAAGCGCCGGTTGTATTGGATGAATTCGCCAATACCGCCTCTTCCGGATCTGTTATTGCCTTCCATAAATACAAAAATGACTTTAAGTCAGGTGAAAAAGGCCTAATTTGTTCGTTTGGCGCGGGCTATTCTATTGGTAGCTTAATGGTTGAACGAGTATAATAAATGGCCAAACGCTTGCTTTTTAAGGTTTAGGCCTTATAAAGTAAGCAATGAATCATTGTAATTTGAGAGATCAATAATACTCCATGAGCGAAGAGCGACTGAGTAGCCAATCTAAAACTTGGCTAGACAAACTATCAACCTTGTTTTCCGACGATCCGAATGACCGTCAAGATCTAAAAGAAATATTACGAGAAGCCGCTGAGCGAAACGTAGTAGATACTGAAACGCTTTCTATTTTAGAGGGTGCATTGCAAGTTTCCGACATGCAAGTACGTGACATCATGGTGCCACGCTCGCAAATGGTCTGTATCAAGGCCGAAGAGTCTCTCAAAGAATTCCTTCCTTCTATTATCGAATCAGCTCATTCTCGCTTCCCTGTATTAGGTGAAGATCAAGACGAAGTACTCGGTGTGTTATTAGCCAAAGATTTATTGCCTCTGATTCTGAATGAAAACCTTGAAAATTTTAATGTTAAAGATCTTTTGCGAGCAGCGGCCTTTGTCCCTGAAAGCAAACGCCTTAATATTCTATTGAAAGAGTTTCGCGCAACCCGTAACCATATGGCCATTGTCGCTGATGAATTTGGCGGCATTGCCGGCATCGTCACCATTGAAGATGTACTAGAGCAAATCGTGGGTGAGATCGAAGATGAGCATGATCAAGATGAGGATGATAGCTTCATCACTAAGCTCGACAACAATGTTCGCATGGTTAAAGCACTCACGACGATAGAAGATTTCAATCAGCATTTTGAGACTAAGTTTGACGAGAAAGAGTTTGATACCATCGGTGGCATTGTTATCCAACACTTTGGCCGCGTTCCTGAATGCGATGAAGCCATTACGATCAATGACTGGCGCTTTAAAGTAGTTAATGGCACAGGACGACGAATTAACTTAATGGAAGTTACTCCCGTCGATTAATTTTTGGGTAAAAGCCGAATAATTTAAAAAGAAAGCCTAGTGCTTTCTTTTTTGTTTTCTACATCAAGGATTCATATGGTTCTCGTTCAAAAACTCATCGCACAGCCGCGTTTAATCGCCTTACTGTCTGGGTTAGTCTTTCCTTTTGCCATCGCGCCTTTTTTTATTTGGCCCATCGCGATCCTCTCTTTAATAGGTTTACTCTTTTGCCTGCACAACAGCTCGGTAAAAGAAGTCGCTATCCGCACGTGGCTTTTTGGCTTCGGAAAATTTTCGGTTGGCGTCTCTTGGATTTATGTAAGCATCCACGATCATGGTGGCACCCCTGCCGTATTGGCCATATTGATGGTCGGATTATTTGCCGCTTTCTTAGCAACCTTTCCTGCTCTTTTCATGGTTTTCTTTCAGCGTTTTTATAATCAAGAAGATCATAAACCGATTATTTCCATACTCGCCTTCGCGGCGTTATGGTTTAGTTATGAATGGTTTCGTAGTGGGTTCCTGACTGGATTTCCTTGGTTATTTGCAGGGGATGCTCAACTGTATTCTTGGCTTAATGGCTGGGCACCTATTTTAAGTGTTTATGGCCTGTCATTTTTTACCGCCCTCACTGCCGCCGCCATTTATTATGGCTTACGTAACAAACAAGCAGGCTACTTAGCCTTTTTAATCGTCTGGCCAATCGGTTTTTTATTACAGAATATTAGCTGGACACAAGTCACCAATGATTTAACAGTGAGTGCAGTACAAGGCAACATTGCACAAGAAATAAAATGGTTACCCGAACAACGTATGCCAACGGTTAACGCTTATTTAGAACAAACTCGACAGCACTGGGACAGTGACCTAGTGCTATGGCCAGAAACGGCCGTTACGGCACTAAAAAATCAATTTCAATCTCATCTCGACACCATCAACCAAGAGGCGATTGACAACAAAACTGCATTAATTACCGGCATCCCGTTTCGTTATACTCAAGGTCCTTTCAGAGGCGAGTTTCACAATAGTATTCTAGCCATTGGGATGGGTGAAGGCTTGTATCACAAGCAGAAGCTTGTCCCTTTCGGTGAATATATCCCGCTAGAAAAAGTAATGCGTGGACTGCTGCCATTTTTCGACTTACCGATGTCTAGTTTTAAACAAGGAGATAAAAAGCAGAATTTATTGAAAATAGAAAAAAATGAGCAGCTCTTTTTAATTGCGCCTTTTATTTGTTATGAAATTGCTTATCCAGAATTTGTTGCCAATATGGCAGAAGACTCAGACCTGCTCATAACGATTAGTAACGATGCCTGGTTTGGTGATTCACTGGGCCCAAAACAACACATGGCCATTGCACAGATGCGTGCCTTAGAGACCCAGCGTTATTTATTACGTTCAACCAATACCGGTATCACGGCACTGGTGAATCATAAAGGTGAAATCCTTAAACAGCTACCCACTAATCAAAGAGCCACTCTTACTGCTCTAGCACAAACCCGACAAGGCGCTACACCTTTTATGCTGCTTGGTTTATGGCCTTTATTTTTAACAACTATATTAATTCTTTTATTAGGACTCTACCGTAGAAAAACGTAGAGTAATGAAAGCCGCGCGCAAAAAAGCCCAGTATTACTGGGCTTTTTAAATAAGTCAGTCACAAAAACCCACGATAAATCAGCTAATATAACTTGCTAATTCAGCATCTAATAACTCAACATCTGATAATTCTGAATCAATATTTATTGGACTCTTATTCATTACCTCATCTAAGTCCATAATATTTTTTCCATTGTGTAAAGGCGAAGCAACTAAATGCGGCTCTTTAGGG
>JBNMQK010000036.1:0-16810 GCA_051278005.1 Oleispira sp.
CGTTATCATTGATAACACCCTATTTCTATCGTCATGGTAGAAGATAGTGGGGCCTTTAGCTCAGCTGGTTAGAGCATTCGACTCATAATCGACAGGTCCGCAGTTCAAGTCTGCGAAGGCCCACCATTTTTACTCAATTTAGGACGCCGTGTTTTAAACACAATTAGCGTCCTTTTTTGTGTCTGCTATTTACCACAACACACGACTGCAAAGCCAATAGCTCTTATTATTTAGATAAAACGCCGTCAGTATTGGGATCTATAATGGATGATTTTTTAACCCTATGATAATTGTAGACTTGATTCTGAGATCTTTATTTTCATAACCAGCGTAAAGAACCAAAAACACAACAGAAGTGACTAAAAGAAGAACGGTTATTGTAGATTATTAACGAAATAAACTGAGAAGAGCTCAAGAAAAGAGTCTAAAACGGATGATAGAAGACCTAAATTTTATGTATAGACAGGTCCGCAGTTCATCATGCGAATACCTGCCCGGTTAAGATAACTATCTACTAGGTCATTTTCACTTCTAGTGCAGCCACTAATGCATGTGCTTTTTCCGCAGTCTCGACACCCCTATCAGTCAAGTAACCACCATCTATCTGGGTAATCATCCCTTTACTGTGTAAACGCTCCGCGGCCTCAACGAGAGAGATTTCCGCATCATGGTGTACTTTAATGCCTTCTTGCATTGAACGCAGGTTAAATTTTACAAGCAAATTTAATTCGTCTACAACGTTGTCGTGGTATGGCATATTGCTTTCCTATAAGCATTTATTGTTCATCCAGATTACTCTTGCAATTTCTTGTGTCAAGACACAAAAAAGGCCGTATTATCAATTAGCTGAGACATATCATGATTATTACAATGGTTAAGGCCGCACACTCCCGTCGATTTTAAAATTATCATTAATGTGTTTTAGGGTTTAATAGCAAAAGAGACAAATCGAGTTGAACAGAACTCAATAGCATCCCATACTGCAAACATAGACAAACTGTGTAAATGAGCTGTAGATAAATTATGATTTCTGTTCAGAACGAAGACTTCGATTTCCCTCTTGAATATCAACGACTGCGCGAAAGAAGCCCTCAAAGTGGTGCCATTGTGATGTTTGTTGGCCTTGTCAGAGATTTTAGTGATCATACTCAAGTCAGTCGCATGACTTTAGAACATTATCCGGGCATGACAGAAAACGTATTAAACAGTATTGTCCAACAAGCTGAGCAGCGATGGCCTTTAGAGGGCATTCGAATCATTCATCGTATTGGTGAGCTACACGCAACGGATCAGATTGTTTTGGTAGGGGTTAGCAGCGCTCATCGAATTGCCGCTTATGAAGCATCACAATTCATAATGGATATTTTAAAAACAGAAGCGCCTTTCTGGAAGAAAGAAAGCACTCAGGATGCGCAAGGCAGCACAGGTGAACGTTGGGTTGATGCAAAAAACAGCGACTCGCAACAAGCCGCTGACTGGCTCGAATTGGGTAAATAACAATACCCTTTATAAACGACTAACCTGCACGCATTTTTAACAGTGCAGGAATATCAAAATTATCACCTGCATTTTTCTCATATTGAACCCAGCCTAGGTCTTTACGATCAACCGCAATCATTGTCATTCGGTCAGCTAGTTCATTACCTTCCGTGCCCGCATGTGCCTTCACATGAGATAATAAAACGGCTTCTTTAATCTCGTTGTATAAAACGTAAGCCTGTTTAATAATTTCGAGATTTTTGATTTCTCCTGTTTTCTTCTTCCAGCCGTTTTTTTCCCAGCCCGCTGCCCAATCACGAATGCACTGAATGGAATACATTGAGTCACACAATATTTGTGCACTTAAACCTTGTGTTGTCGCAAGCTGGGCAAGCTGCAATGAGTAAAATAACGCACTCAGTTCAGCGGTATTGTTAGTACCACTTGGATTATAAACTCCATACCAAAGCTGAATCAGCTGGTCACTTTGATAAACTGCCACACCAGAACCCGCCTTACCCGGGTTTGGATCACAGCCACCATCACAATAAATCACAACGTCGGTTTTAATCGGGGGGGCCGATAAATTATTACCTCGGCTTGTTTTGGCACTCGACCCGCGAGTCTTTGATCCTGAACTAGACCCTGAACTTGCAACAGAAGAAACGGAACCATCAGAGAATGCCGAGTCGGCTTCGGCTTTTGTTGGAAACGACTTATATTTAGCCCCGGCAAATTTAATCACTTGTTTCTGAGCCGTAGGCCAATCGGTATAAATACCCGGTTCTCGCCCAACCCAAATCACATAGAACTTTTTCGCCATCAGATTGCCTTAATCGTCTTAATTGTCTTAACATAAGAATAATGACCAGATTTTAGCAGAAACACCTCTACTCCTGACATAGAATTAAAGTAACTTTGCGTCATCCATGCGCAGTTGCTAATCTCACTCCATCAGACGCATTTTAAAAAGTGAACATAACAATGATTAAGCTAACCGTAAATGGTATCGAACATTCACTCGATGTCGAGGCCGATACCCCACTTTTATGGGTCGTTCGTGATTACTTATCCCTTAAGGGAAGTAAATTTGGTTGCGGGGCGGGTCTATGCGGTGCCTGTACCATGCATTTGAACGGCAACCCTATTCGCACCTGCATTACACCCGTCAGTGCCGTTGCAGGCCAAGCGATTACCACGATAGAAGGTTTAGGAAATATTGAATCCCCAAGTTCAGTACAAAAAGCTTGGGCAGAACATAATGTACCTCAATGCGGTTACTGTCAGTCTGGGCAAATAATGTCAGCAACCGCGCTACTCGCCAGCAATGCGCAACCTAGTGATCAAGACATAAATAACGCGATGAGCGGAAATATCTGCCGTTGTGGGACTTATCCACGCATTAAAGCGGCTATCCAATCAGTTGCCGCTAAAAAAGCCACCCACAACGCTGAACTGTTCACCAATATCATGGAGGCAAAATAATGACTTCATCAACATCAGATACTTCGATGACTAAGCTTAAACAAACGCGACGCTCTTTCCTTAAAGCCACCGCGATGGGCAGTGGCGGCTTAATGATGTCCATCGCACTCCCAAGCTGTGCAACCTTAAAAAATGGGGGCATGACCCAAGCAGGTGATACCGATCAGTGGAATACCAACGCTTGGCTTCGTATCGACAGCAATAACAGCATTCATTTTGTACTCGACCGCGTAGAGATGGGCCAAGGTACCTATACCGGCATGACGACTCTATTAGCCGAAGAACTCGAAGTCGACCCAGAAAAAGTCAACGTCACCTTTGCCGGGGTTGATTCTGTTTATCGTAATACGATTTATGGTATTCAAATTACCGGTGGCAGCACCAGTGTTGCCAGCAGCTGGCAAATACTGCGTGAAGCGGGCGCCGCTACTCGCATAATGCTAATTAAAGCCGCCGCAAATACTTGGGGCATTAGCGAAGCAGATTGCAGTGCAGAGAATGGCGTTGTCATTAATAATAACGCCTCTCATAAACAAAATGGTCAGAAAATCACGTTTGGACAACTTGCCAGTATTGCTGCTACTTACTCAGTTCCCAGTGATATACCCCTAAAAGACAAAGCCGATTTTAAAGTTATTGGGAAATACAACAAACGTCTTGATGCCCTTAAAAAAGCAACAGGGACTGCTGACTACGGCATCGATACCGAGCTTCCTGGAATGAAATACGCGGTATTTACACGCGCGGGCCGCTGGGACAGTCAGATCAAAAGTTTTGATGCAAGCCAGATTAAAAAAATGCCGGGTATTGAACAGGTTTTTGCCGTCAACAAACCTCATGCAATAGGCGTTGCAATTGTAGCAAAAAGCTATTGGCAAGCGCGTAAAGCACAACAAGCATTGACCGTTGAGTGGCATGAAAGTGAATTAACTCACCTCGATGATGCCAGTATCTTCGCTCAATATAAAAAAGATCTCGCGGCGGGGAGTGGTAACAATGTTCGCAGCGAAGGGGATATCACATCGGCCTTAGACAATGCAGCACACACCATCACCGCCGAATATGAAATGCCTTTTTTAGCACACGCAACGTTAGAGCCACAAAACTGTACGGCTTGGGCAAAACCTGACGGCTTAGAAGTTTGGGCGCCAACGCAATCACCTGATATGGCACAAGTCGCTGCTGCTAAAGCAACGGACTATTCGCTTGCTGATATTAAAATACATACCACCTTCATAGGGGGTGGCTTTGGTCGTCGTATTAACCAAGATTTTATCGCTGAAGCGGCCGCGATTAGTGAAATATCACAACAGCCAATTAAGTTAATTTGGTCACGAGAAGAAGATACCCAACGAGATTGGTATCGCCCTTCCAGTTATCACAAGCTCAGCGCAAGCATTAATAAGGCCGGTGAAATATCTGGCTGGAATCATCAAATGGCGGGTTCGGGTGTTTTCGATTATTTTGTGGGAGATGCAGCGGTTGCACAATATCCTTTTATGCCGAAATTTATGTTTGGCATGTTAGAAAGTGTGGGGAAAATGGGAGAAGGTATTATGACTCCCGCAGATGGTTCAATCTTCGAAGGTGCGGAAGCCATTCCTTATGACTTTGCGAATATCAACGTCGACTATAAAAAATCTGATAGCGGAATTTTGGTCGGTAATTGGCGCAGTGTTGGCTATTCTCATAATGGCTTTATTGTTGAAAGTTTTATCGAGAAACTTGCCCAGTCACCTGCTATAAAATCGAAAAAAGATTCTTATCAATTTCGATATGATCTATTAAACAAACACCCTAGGGCTCAAGCTGTCTTAAAAATGGCGGCAGATAAAGCTCAGTGGGGATCACCCTTGCCTGGCTGTACACAAGGTATTTCAATTCATAAATCCTTTGGCACTTGGGTTGCACAGATTGCCGATGTAAACATCGAAGATAATCAAATTAACGTCAAACGCGTCGTTTGCGTGGTTGATTGTGGACAAGTGGTTAACCCTGATACGGTCGTCGCACAAATGGAGGGTGGCATTATTTTCGCGCTGACCGCTGCTTTATATGGAAAGATAACGATTAAAGACGGTATTCCACAGCAAACCAACTTCCATGATTATCAATTATTACGCATCAACGAAGCACCGCAAATCGACGTGCATATTATTGAAAGTGATGAGAGTCCTACAGGGGTGGGTGAACCCGGTGTTCCACCTCTTGCTTCGGCCGTTGCCAATGCAATAACCGCTAAAACTGGGCAGTTTTTTAATTCATTGCCCCTTAAATTAGGATAGTGATTAATTTCTAATGAATGGCAGTAATCGATTTGTAATCGAACAACTCAATCTGTGGTTAGCACAAGGGTACCAACCTTGGTTAGCCACCGTTATTGAAACCTATGGTTCATCTCCTAGACCCGTGGGTTCTATGATGGTTTATCATCCAGAAAAAGGCATTATTGGTTCTCTTTCAGGTGGCTGTATTGAACAAGAGTTAATGAGCCAACTTGCCAGTAATGAGCCTAGCCAATCCGTTGAGTGCCCGACGATTATTCGCTATGGTGACAGCCCTGAGCAGAGATCACAGCTCGCACTTCCTTGCGGTGGCCATCTGGATATTTTGTTAGAAAAAATCAAGCCACAAGATCAACCCCATTTTCAAATACTCGAAAATGCTTTGCACTCACGACAAGGGATTAGTCGCCACGTTGATTTGGTTAAACACAACATAAAAACGGTTAACGAGATCAACGAACAGGATATTCAACGTACCACTGATAAAATAATTCATGCGATAAAACCCCACGACAAGCTGCTGTTAATTGGCGCGGGTGAGGTATCTCGTTGCTTGGCTGAAATTTGTAAAAATCTTGAATTTGAAATCACACTGTGTGATTTTCGTGATGAGTTTTTACAAGGCTGGTATGTTGACGGTGTTGAAATTATTAAGGGGATGCCAGATGATTTAATCGCTGACGCTTTTCATGATCACCATTGTGCGATTGTTGCACTCGCGCATGACCCCCGAGTTGATGATATGGCAATGATGCAAGCGCTAAAAACGGATGCATTTTATGTCGGTGCGATGGGATCGTTAATCACCTCAACCAAACGCCGTGAACGGCTATTGGAGCTGGAACTGAATGCAGACCACATTGAGCACCTACACGCGCCAATAGGATTAAACATTCACAGTAAAACACCCTATGAAATTGCCATTTCTATCGCCGCTCAACTAATTGTAGAGCGTTCACTGCGGCAAACAATTTTATGAAACCAGACTTTGCGATACTCGTACTCGCCGCGGGACAATCCAGCCGTTTTGGTAGCGATAAATTACTCGCTAAAATGTCAGATGGCCGCCCTGTTATTGCACATAGCCTAGCGCCTTTGCAAGCAATCGCGTGTAAGTATCAATTAACACTGTGTGTAATAACCCGTGCAAATAACACCGTATTAATTGATTACCTAGCTGAAAAAAATATACCTTATACTATTTGCCCCGATGCACGCTTAGGAATGGGACACAGCATTGCTTTCGGCATAAAGGTCAACCAGGCATCGAAAGGATGGATGATTTCTCTGGCAGACATGCCCGCTCTTAACCTTCAAATAATGGAGGCGATGATGAATAATATTATTAAACATCCAGACGATATTGTTAGGCCTAGCTTTTTAGAAAATGGGAGGGAAATCCCCTCTCACCCCGTCTATTTTCCACAAAAATATGGATTTAAATTAAGTCAGCTAACCGAGGATGATGGCGCAAAGGCAATCATCAAACAACAAACGTTACTCGATATTTTCGATAAGGCTTGTTTAATCGATGTCGATACACCCGAAGCTTTGAAGCGACTAAACTAATAAACTAATAAACTAAATTTCTAACCCAGTGGTTAAAAATTTGAAATACTTTGTAATTCTCTAAAAAAAAAGGACACGCAATGTCTTCTGATACAAGCATGCACGGCTTTTGGCAAAGCCGCTGGTTATTTATTTTAGCCGCAACAGGTTCTGCTGTTGGTCTAGGTAATATCTGGAAATTTCCATATATTACGGGTGAAAATGGAGGCGGTGCATTTGTACTGATCTATCTATTGTGTATCTGTATTATTGGTATTCCAGTAATGATTGCAGAAGTATCTTTAGGTCGCATGGGTCGCCAGAGTCCAATTAATACGATGAAGGCTCTCGCACAAAAAGCAGGTGCCAATCCATTTTGGGCAAGTATCGGCTGGATGGGCGCCATTGCAGGCTTCCTAATTTTATCTTTCTATTCTGTGATCGCTGGCTGGGCACTTTCTTATACTGTTGAAATGGCAAGTGGATCATTCGTCGCTATAAGCGCAGCGGATTCAGGTAAAATATTTGGTAACCTGTTAGGCGACCCTACTCAACTAACCATCTGGCACACTGTCTTTATGCTATTGACTATGGTTATTGTCGCTCGTGGTGTGAATGCAGGTTTAGAAAAAGCGATTAAAATATTGATGCCCGCGCTATTCATCTTACTCTTCATTCTATTCGGTTATGCTTTGAGCTCTAGCGGTTTTTCTCAAGGTTTTGCATTTATGTTCAACTTTGATTTTAGTAAACTCAGTTCTCAAAGTGTCATCGTTGCATTAGGTCATGCCTTCTTCACGTTAAGCTTAGGTTTAGGCGCAATTATGGCTTATGGCGCTTATATGCCGAAGAATACATCGATCGCTAAAACAGTCGTGATCGTTGCTTTCTTAGATACTGCGGTTGCTATTATGGCTGGTCTAGCTATTTTCCCCATTGTTTTTGCGAACGGCTTAGAGCCCAGTGCCGGTCCAGGTCTTCTATTCCAAACGTTACCGATTGCCTTTGGACAAATGAGTGCAGGGGTTATTTTTGGCACGATGTTCTTTGTATTGGTTTCTTTTGCTGCTTGGAGTTCTGCTATTTCTTTAGCCGAGCCGATCGTTGCATGGATGGTTGAAAAATATAAAATGGGCCGTGCAGCAGCGGCTTTAGTCATTGGTATGTGTGCTTGGTTATTAGGTTTAGCGACGGTATTCTCTTTCAATATTTGGTCTGACGTGAAACTGTTCGATAAAACTATTTTTGATTTATTAGACTTCGCAACAACGAACGTTATGTTGCCTTTGGGTGGATTACTCATTGCACTCTTCGCAAGCTGGACAATGTCTAAAACGACGATGATGAAAGAAGTAGGTATTAATAACCCAATAGTCTTTAAAGCTTGGCACTTCACGCTTCGCTTCTTAGCACCTGCCGCTATTATTGCGGTACTGGTTAATGGTTTAATCTAAACAGTAACCTGCATTAATCTGCAAAAAAAAGGGCGAATCTATTTTAATAGATTCGCCCTTTTTTATTACTTACTTAAAAGTGCAATGGGTAATTCAATCAACCCATGATTTAAACGGTTTCCCCGACTTGAAACTGCAACTCTGCTAATCGGCGATACAACTCAGAGCTAGCAATCAGTTCGTCATGACTGCCCACATCCACCAGCTGCCCATGATCAAAAACTGCAATACGGTCCACGTGCCGAACCGTTGCTAATCTATGAGCAATAATAAACGTTGTTCTACCTTTCATTAGTGCATCCAATGCCTTCTGCACATAGTGTTCACTTTGGGCATCCAATGCACTGGTCGCTTCGTCCAATAATAGGATTTTTGGATCACGTAATATAGCCCTGGCAATCGCAAGCCTCTGCTTCTGCCCACCGGAAAGCTTAACCCCCTGCTCCCCCAAAAAGGATTGGTAACCGTCAGGAAGCTGTTCTATAAACTCTTGTGCATGGGCTGCTTTTACTGCAGCCACTACTTCTGCTTCGGTTGCATCAGGACGTCCATATTTTAGGTTATCCCAAACATTGGCACTGAATAAAACCGGCTGCTGAGGTACCAAGGCAAATTGGCTGCGCAATTCTTGTAAATTCCACTTCGTTAATGGCTTACCCGATATTTTAATATCGCCACTTTGTGGATCACGAAAGCGCAATAGCAGATCAAACAGCGTCGATTTACCGGCTCCCGATGGCCCGACAAGAGCAATACTCTCACCCGCTTTGACCGCTAAATTTAATTTCTCAAGGGCATAAGTATTTGGACGTGACGGATAAGCGTAGCTCATATCATTAAATTCAATAAGCGCTTCACTATTAGATGCCAAAGAAACAGACGATGCTTCTTCTGCTGATTTTATCTCTGCTTCAGTCGCCAGTAATTCTCGTATTCGTTCTACCGCACCCGCCGCTCTTTGCACTTCTCCATACACTTCCGTCACAGCCGCCAGAGAACCTGCCACCATAATGGCGTAAAAAACAAACGCAGCTAAATCACCGGCAGATAGCTCACCCGCAATCACATCACTCCCTCCCACAAACAGCATGCCAGCAACTGACCCCATCACTAACATCATGACCAATGCAATCAATATTGCGCGCTGGCTAATACGTTTTAAAGCAACCTCAAATGCGCCTTCTGCGGCTTGGCCAAATTGCTCATTCACCATATCTTCGCGGGTAAATGCTTGCACGACTTTAATGTGTTGCAAACTTTCTCCTGCCCAAGCGCCGACAGTAGCAATTTTGTCTTGGCTGTCGCGGGATAACTTTTTGACCTTACGACCAAAATAGATCAACGGAAATACAATAAAAGGTACGACCAGTAGTACGATTAAGGTGAGCTTAATGTTACTGATAAACATCAAGGTCAAACCGCCAATAAAGGTCAGGGCATTTCGTAATGCAAACGAGAAAGAAGAGCCAATGACCGTTTGTAATAAAGTGGTGTCCGTCGTCACTCGACTTTGAATTTCACCGGCTAAATTATCTTCAAAAAAGCTAGGAGGAAGGCTGACCAAGTGCCGGTAAAGCTTTTTACGAATATCAGCAACAACCCGCTCACCCAACCAAGACACCATGTAAAAGCGAAAATACGCACCCATCGACAGAGCAAAAATAATAAGCCCAACCACACTTAATGCGTTGGCTAAACCGACTGTCGACTGTGATGAAAAGCCTTCATCAATCATAAGCTTTATGCCCTGACCTAGCGATAAAGTGAGAGTCGCGGTTGCGATGAGCGCAATAATTGCAACAACGAGTCGCATTCGATAAGGGCGAACAAACTGCCATAACCACAATAACATAGTGAAACCTCTTCTAAGATTTTATAGATATAGTGTTTTACGCACGGTTTTACAATGTAAAGGTCATATTTTAAGCCAATGGGTTAA
The DNA here is from genome assembly GCA_051278005.1 of Oleispira sp. Lineage (GTDB taxonomy): Bacteria > Pseudomonadota > Gammaproteobacteria > Pseudomonadales > Oceanobacteraceae > Oleispira. The sequence continues at coordinate 10,191 of JBNMQK010000036.1, forward strand.
AACGTTTTTTAAGCCGCTTTAGCATAAACCTTTGACGAAGAAGTAGCATGAACAGGCGCTTGCCCAGCCAGTAGCTCACGCTGTTTCTTCGCCTGTGCTTTTTGCGCTAATACCAATTGTAATAACGTATCACTCATTGCGCTTTGTAATTCAAGTGCACTCATGATTTTCTCCTAAACCTTATTAATTAATGTTTACGCTAATTCAGTGATCTTTTGATTTGCAGCCTTTAGCGACTGCTCAGCATTACCACCGGCCGTACCTTCGGCAAAAATAAACTCAACGTCTTGAATGCCCAAGAACTTTAAAACCTGTTCAACCCAAGGCGTCTGATGATCAAATTCAGTACCCGCATAATGGCCACCCCGTGTTGATATCACGTAAGCCTTTTTCACATTCAACAAACCGACAGGACCGTTCTCACCATAAGCAAAACTAATACCCGCACGCGCAACATGATCGATCCAAGTTTTTACCGTTGACGGTACGGCGAAGTTATACATGGGTACTGCAAGCACTAACGCATCGGCTTCGCGTAATTCTTCAATATATGTTTCAGAGCGCTGCGCCGCCGCGTGTTGAATTTCATTACGCTCAGCAGCGGCTAATTGAAAACCTGAAAAGATTTCATTGCTTAAATGACCCAAACCTTCTTGGTTTAAATCTCGATAATGAACCTCTAATTGCTTGCCTTGTTCTAACGGTCGAGCAACTAGCTGATCAACAACCGATTTAGCTAAAATGGAAGAGCTACCTTCACGACCCGCGATACTTGAATCAATGTGTACAATTTTCATAATCTGTTTCTCTCACATCTATAGGCTAGCTAGATTGTTTGTTCGAGTGATCGTCTAAGCAACGTTATTGAGTTGCTGCTTCGAGCTAATGAGATTATTATATATCTATATTTTTGATTAGGTAGTGGCTAAAACCGATCTATTCAATCGACTTTTTAGATGAATAGGGCGTTATTCATGTCTCTACCCTCAAGATCAAAAAAAACAATGCCACAAGTATCGCTTGAACAATGGTCCATGTTCATCACGGTGATAGAAGAAGGAAGCTTCCAAGCAGCCGCTGACAAACTGTTAAAAAGCCAAAGCAGTATCAGCTACGCAATGCAAAAGATGCAGCAAGGTTTAGGGGTTAAAGTCTTTGAACACAAAGGACGAAAAGCCGTGCTGACTGACGCGGGTAAACTAATGCTTCAACGAGCCAAAGACCTTATTCATGCCGCGAGCGCAGCAGAAAAGGTAGCCGCTGACTTCTCTGCGGGTTGGGAACCGCAAATAGGTCTCGTACTCAACGATATGTTTCCAAGCCATATACTGCACTCAGCACTGAAAGCATTTGGAGAGCAGTGCCCACAGACTCGATTAGAAATATATAGAGAAGTCCTTTCTGGAGTCGACGATAAGCTGCGTCACGGTGAAGCCCAAATCGCTATTGATCACATGATACCCAGTGGTATGGTCGGCGAACCGATTATTGAATTGGAATTTGTGCGGGTCGCACACCCTGATCATGCTTTACATCATCTTGGACGTGCCATTTATCACAGCGATATGAAACTTCACCGACAAATCGTAATTCGTGACTCTGGTAACTACCGCCGTGAAAACCGCGGATACCTAGGCTCAGATCAACGCTGGACCGTAGCGAACATGCGAGAAGCATTAGAATTATTAAAGCTGGGTCTTGGCTCCGGTGTATTAGCAAGAAGCATTGCTCAACCCGCGATTAATACGGGTGAGTTGAGAGAATTAGACATCGATGGCGGTAGCGCACTCACCTCTAATTTGAACCTCATATTTTCCGATAAGGCCAATACCGGCCCTGCCGCTTTGCTATTGGCTAAATTGTTGAAAGAAGCAGCAAAAAACAACCAATCTGGTAGAATGTAGCCAGACTTTTACCCATACCCTGTTTCTTATTTTTTAGAACACTCCACCGAGGCTTTCCCTTGTCTGCTGAAATAACTTCTTTCTCTGATTTTTTTATTCATGATCGTATCGAAAAGGCCCTTGATAATCTTAGGCTTAGGATTCCGACTGACGTGCAGAAAGCTTCGATTCCTCACGCTTTAGATGGCAAAGATCTTCAGGTTTGTGCAGAAACGGGCAGTGGTAAAACATTGGCGTACATACTGCCAATGATGCAAAAGTTCTTAGAATCTAAGTCTGTGATCCAAGGGACTCGTGGTCTAATTTTATGCCCGACTCGTGAACTAGCACGCCAAGTATTTAAGGCGACTAAGCAATTCACCGATGTAACCGGTATGAACGTTGGCTTATTAACCGGTGGTGATGACTTTAAATTCCAAGCCGCGATGTTGCGTAAGAATCCAGAAATCGTCGTTTCGACCCCAGGTCGTTTAGTAGACCATATCAAGCGTCGCTCAACTGACTTGGTTGGCCTAGAAATTCTTGTATTGGATGAAGCTGACCGTATGTTGGACATGGGCTTCGCTGAAGACATGGAAATCATCTCAGGGGAATGTAACGAAGGTCATCGCCAAACGTTGTTATTTTCTGCAACGTTACACCATAAGGGTATCGCTCGCGTAGCGGCCAAAGTACTTGATAAACCCATGGAAATTACCACGGCGACCGTTCAAGACAAGCATGACAATATTAAACAGCAAGTCATTCTAGCCGACGACGCTGCTCACAAAGACCGTCTATTAAGCTGGTTGTTGTCGAATGATGATTATGAAAAAGCCATCATTTTTACCAATACCCGTATTGAGTCAGAACGTTTAAACGTATTCTTGCGTCAACATAGCTGCCGTTGTGCTGTCTTGCACGGTGAGCTAAGCCAAGACCAACGTAACGCGACGATGCAGTTATTCCGCGAAGGTAAAATCAACGTATTGGTTGCGACCGACGTAGCTTCTCGTGGTTTGGATGTTAAAGGCATCGATCTGGTTGTTAACTACGACATGGCGCGCAAAGGCGATGATTATGTTCACCGTATTGGCCGTACAGGCCGTGCTGGCGAAATCGGTACTGCGATCTCGTTGATCAATCATACTGAGTGGAACTTAAAAGCAGCTATCGAGCGCTACATTAAGCAAGAATTTGAACATCGCTCTATTAAAGAATTAAAAGGTGCTTACAGTGGTCCTAAACGCTTAAAAGCGTCTGGTAAAGCGGCAGGTGTTAAAAAGAAGAAAGCTGGTCCTGGTCGCGATAAGCGCCCTGGTAAAGGTGCTGCTGCTGGCCCGAAGAAGGTCAGCGCTAAAAAAGCGAATGGCCCACGCCCTAGCCGTCCTCAGCCAAAGCCAAGCAACTTGATGGACTCGAAAGGTTTCTCACCGATTAAGAAAAAGAAGAATCCAGCACCGCATAAGCCTAGTGATGACTAAACGCTAGCAGACTATGATAAAGCGAAGGCCTTAACGTGCCTTCGCGCTATCAATACAACGGGAACTCATGCAACCCTAATGCAGCACCGTCGCGTCAACATCTTCAGCAAAATCAGCCGGTAATATACACACTCTATTAAGCATTAATAAGCTATGGCTTGGCATAATCACATCTTGCTGCTCTTCAGGCTCGCGTAACGTTTCTGGCGACATAATGTCGTCCAGCAATACCACTGTTGCATCAATCGAGTCCAACGCCACCACCACCGCACTGTAGAAACCGTAAACAGTATTTAAAGAAATCAAATCCCCTACTTCGATCTCTTTACGATAAGTCATAAAGTCTTCACCCTCTAGTTCATCTCCAGGCCATGGAGTATGGAAGCGAGCGGTTGCCACCAAATGAATCAAGCTTTGGATCATTTTGTCTTCAATATCGAGTTCAATATGCTTATCACCCATGTTCATCACTTTTTTCAGTAAGCTCATAAACAACTCACTGTCTTCTTCCGACCAGCGTAAATCAATAGGGCTTTGGTGCTGAGTAGAAGGCTTAAAAGTAACATCAATCGCGTACTCAATCGCAACCTTCTCTTCTTCAGCACCTTTGGGCATAAGCACACTGACAATATCCATATCAGAGTTCTGTTCGTTGGCTAAACGCCAAAACAAGGGTTGTAATACGGCACTCATGTCGCTCACTCCTCTGTGACTTATTTCGCACGGGCTTGGCGATACACCAAATTATTTATAGCGCTAATATATTATTAGCAGGGCTAAAAAGATCGCGCAAGAAAATTAACATTGTTTAGACGCATTTTTTATAGCACTGTTATCAGCACATACGTTTATGCAACCTATTATAAGTGTAGTTCAGATTCTAATAGTCAAGAAAGGTCAAAGAGTGCACTTTTTTGCTAAAATTTATGCGAAAAAGCAATTAAAAGAGCTCGTCACAACAATACGTTATCGAAAATAAAAAAGAACCACTAGAAATTCTAGTGGTTCTTTTTTTCCCGTACATTATCTGTTCCTAAAATTACGTAGTATCGATCCTATTAAGCAATTTGTGCTGCGGGCTTCTGACCTTCATCATCCTGCAAATCCAATTCAGCAGCGGCCAATAACGCAAACTCTTCTTCTGCCGTTTTAGCCACCAAATGGTTCTTACTGTAGAAAAAGTAGTAACACGCGCCTAGAGCATACAACGCGATGGTAAAACCAAAAGCACGTGGATCAAATGCATACACCCCGGTTAGTGCGACTAACGATAAGATTAACGCCGTAGAAGATGTCACTATGCCACCCGGAGTCTTATACGGACGTGGCATATCAGGTTCTTTGATGCGCAACAATATATGGCTCAACGACATCAAGGCATACGAGATCGTTGCACCCACAACCGCCATCGCTAGCATCAAATCACCTTCTCCACTGAGCGACGCAAGAAAACCTAATATTCCAGGGACGACTAAGGCCCAAGTCGGTGCTTTACGATCGCTGGTTAACGATAAGAACTTCGGTAAATAACCACCCCGTGATAGCGCAAATACTAAACGGCTATACCCATAAATAATCGAAAAGAAAGACGCCACTAAACCGGCAAGACCCAAAACATTAACAATGATGGCTAAGTTGTTATTACCCGTTGCGTTCAACGCATCGACCAAAGGCACAGCACTGGCGCCTATTGCGGCAGCACCACCTGTACCGGCGACTAGAACAACGACAAGTACAGCCGTTACCAATAAGAACAACATCGCAGCAATGATTCCCTTGGGTACATCTTTTTCAGGATTCTTTGCTTCTTCGGCTGCCAAAGGTACCCCTTCAACGGCTAAAAATAACCACATAGCAAATGGCAGTGCGGCCCAAATACCATACCAACCCATCGGCATAAAGGTAGAGGCACCCACCGCATCCGTCACAGGGATATCAAATAATAACGACGCATCAAAATCGGCTAATAAAGCGATCGCGGTTGCAATAATGGCAAAAACTGCCAGACCCGTAATCACCATCATTACTTTTAATGCTTCACCCGCACCGACTAAATGCATGGCAATAAAGGCAACATAAAAAGCAGCATAAACCCAAGGGCCATTAATCCCGATTAACGCTTCAACCGCCGAGCCAATAAAGATGACAATGGCAGCGGGCGCTAACACATATTCAATAAGAATCGCCAAACCGGTTAAATATCCTCCTGCGGGGCCCATGACCTGGCGTGCAAAACTATAACCACCGCCTGCGGCGGGAATCGCCGAAGACATTTCTGCTAAGGATAAAACTAAAGCAAAATACATCAAGGCCATTAAACACGCAGCAATGGCGAAACCACCCCAGCCTGCTTCGGCAATACCGAAGTTCCAACCGGCGAAATCACCAGAGATAACATAAGAGATACCTAAGCCGGTTAATAAAAGCCAGCCTGCACTGCCTTTTTTTAACTGACGCTTAGCCAGATAATCTTTATTTACTGTATTTTCACTCATACATCCACCTTACTTTAGTTTAAACATTTAAATTTTTAATCGTATTTCTATTTAATAATTCGTTTTAATTAAAAGTTAAGAGAGTAGAAAATTCTTATCATCTTGTGATTTTCTTTTTTGCAATAACGAATCGCCTGTCTCAGGCGAACGCTCTTTTAAATGAACACCGGTTAGCTTTCGCTTATGAGCTTCGCTGAGTAAATGAAAAATCTTATTCACCGCTTCTTGATAAACCAGACCTTGCAAGCGCACATTGGAAATACAGTTACGCGACTCATCGGTAAGCCCAACTTTAGGTGCCCAGGTTAAATACAGACCTAAGCTATCGGGTGAACTTAATCCCGGACGCTCACCAATAAAAACTAACACTGATTTAGAGTTTAAAATCTCACCGATTTCATCACCAATGGCAACCCGTCCTTGCTGCACAATCACAATGGGGGCTAAGCGAAAAATACCCTCTTTGTCTTTTGATAAAGCTTGCTGAAATAAGCGTTGCGTTAACATTTTCAATAACGGCGCAGCATTTTTTTGAATAGCAAAAGATGACAGGCCATCGACAATAACAATGGCTAAATCATAGGGATCATCACTCGGCGCGGTAGATTTTTTTAATAACTCGATAGAATCTGCATTTAAACGGCGGCCTAAATCGGGGCGTTGTAAATACTGCGAGCGATCATTCACTTGACTATGAACATTGAAACAGTGCGCTTCTATATCCGTTTGCAATTGCTCAGTATCTAACGGTAAATGCA
>JBNMQK010000037.1:0-16334 GCA_051278005.1 Oleispira sp.
TACCCTTGCCTTGGCCATGTATTGTTATGGTTTCACCATGAGTGGTGCCATCACAAATGCTGGCTTGAATAGACTCTTGCTCACCTTGCTTGTGCATTTCATAGCCTAAAACTTGATACTGTTGTTCGTTCTGGTGATCCCTTTGAACAAATTGCTGTTGGAAAATGTTAAAAATGGTTTTGTTATCAACTTCGCAGCTATTTTTTACGCTGTATTCTTGTACGGTTCGGCTTAATTCAATTTGCATCCAGCGTGGTAAATTAATACCAAATTCAGTCTCCATAATATAGGCGACGCCGCCTTTACCTGACTGGCTGTTCACGCGAATAACTGATTGGTAATCACGACCTAAATCCCTAGGGTCGATCGGCAAATAAGCCACATCCCATTGCTGATCATCGCGCTGGACTGACAAGCATTTTTTAATCGCATCTTGGTGACTGCCCGAGAATGCGGTGTAGACCAATTCGCCAAACCAGGGATGGCGTGGGTGGGTTTTAATCTGGGTGCATTCTTCAACGGTTGCTACGACTTCATCAGCAATCGACAAATCAATTTCAGGATCAATGCCTTGGCTGTACAAGTTCATCGCCATGGTGATCAAATCCATATTACCGGTGCGTTCACCGTTACCCATCAAGGTGCCTTCAATACGATCAGCTCCGGCTAAAATAGCCATCTCTGCTGCTGCTACCGCGCAACCACGATCATTATGAGTATGAATCGAAATAACGATGCTCTCACGATTTTTTACACCGTTGCAGAAGGTTTCAACTTGGTCTGCAAAGACATTTGGCCCTGCGCACTCTACGGTTGCCGGCAAATTGATAATGGCTTTATTGTCGACGTTTGGCTGCCATACATCGATAACGGCATTACATACTTCAATGGCAAAATCAGTTTCTGTGCTCGAGAAGCTTTCGGGTGAATACTCAAACGTCCAATCTGTCATCGGGTATTTCTTTGCTTCACTTTGTACTTTTTCAGCACCACGAGTAGCGATGTTTATAATGCCTTGTTTATCCAAGCCAAATACTTTTTCGCGCTGCACTGGGGAGGTCGAGTTATACACATGAACAATGGCTCGTGAGGCCCCGACTAAAGATTGGTACGTTCGTTCTATTAATTCGTCGCGGGCCTGAGTTAATACTTGAATAGTGACATCTTCTGGAATTTGATTCGCTTCAATCAACCAGCGTACGAAATCAAAATCAGGCTGCGAAGCAGACGGGAAACCTACTTCAATATGTTTAAAGCCCATTTTTACCATTAAACGCCACATTTTTTGCTTTTGTATCACCGACATAGGTTCAATCAAAGCTTGATTGCCATCACGAAGATCAACTGCACACCACTGTGGTGCTTGCGTAATAGAATTATTAGGCCATTGGCGGTTTTCCATTTTCAACGCGGGCATGCTTTGTTGGAAAGACTGATATTTTTTATGATTGAAGTGGCGTGTCTGAACTTGGCTCATCTGGGCACCTAAACTTCACAAAGAAGTGATAAAAAGGATTAACTAACTGATGAGTTAACTATAAAGCTAAAGAAGGGGCGAATGATGGCAAATTTAAGTAATAAATAGAGATTGTTAGCAATTATTAATCATATTTGTCGATTATATAAGTTAAATATTGTTATCAAGGGTGAAAGGGCATCCATTGATGCCCTAAAAGACTTAAACTGAGCAATTATCAGCTAGTATCATATCGGCCGCTTTGGCAGCAATCATAATCGTAGGTGAGTTGGTATTACCCGCGACTAATGTGGGCATGATGGATGCATCTACTACGCGTAACCTTGAGATGCCATGTACCTGTAATCGATCGTTAACCACGGCGTCTTGATCATTACCCATTTTACAGGTGCCTACTGGATGATAGACGTGGTTGGCTTTTTCGCGCACGAACGCTTCAATCTCTTCATTGCTTGGATTCCTCTGTGAAGGAAATATGGACTTTCCTCGGCTATGATCGAACGCTGGCTGAGAAAAAATATTTAAATTGATTTTCACGGCATCGACCATAGCGGCTAGGTCATCATGATGACTGAGCATATTAAGTTCTATCTTAGGATCTTGTAGAAAATCATTATTATGCAGACTCACTTGGCCGCGACTCTTAGGGCGTAACAAGCAATTATGTAAAGAGTAACCGTAGGTTAGCAGCGTTGATTTTTTACGGCCATGATCCTCCATCACTAGTGGAATAAATTGCAATTGCATATCTGGATCTTTAAGTTCAGGCTTTGATTTAATAAAGCCACCGGTTTCTACAATCGACGTAGTTAAAAATCCTTTGCGTTGATTAATGTAAAGCCAAATGTCTTTTAATACTTTTGCCACTGCAATAGGACGTAACGCTACGGTATTCGATTTTTTACTTTTAGTGACGGTAATAATATCGACATGTTCTTGTAGGTTTAAACCGACACCCGGTAAATGATGTTTAACACTAATATTGTGTTGATTTAAGGCTTTTTCTGGGCCGATGCCCGACAGCATTAGTAATTGAGGGGAGCAAAAAGTACCGGCAGAAATAATGACTTCTTTTTTCGACTTTAGTCTCTGTAATTCACCGTCTTTAAAATACTCAACACCTTCGGCCATTTTCATATCAATCAGTATTCGTGCGACTCTGGCTTCGGTAATAACGGTTAAGTTTTGGCGTTGAGTTATTGGGTGTAAAAAGGCGCGCGCCGCACTGCAGCGTTCGCCATTGATTTGTGTGACTTGGTAATAACCAATGCCTTCTTGTTGTGCGCCGTTGAAATCATCGTTGTCTTGGTAGCCTGCCTGTCGACACGCTTCTAGTAGGGTTTCTCCTAACGGATGGTTTGATCGTCCCTCGGCGACGTTGAGTTCGCCTTCTACACCGTGAAAATCACTGGCGCCGCGCTCTTGATGCTGAGTCGATTTGAAATAGGGCAAAATATCATTATAACCCCAACCTTTGTTCCCTAAACTTGCCCAATGGTTGTAATCGCTAGGTGTGCCGCGAGTATAAATCATCGCATTCACTGCGCTGCTGCCACCTAGTACCTTACCACGAGGGCAATAGATGGAGCGGTTATTTTGTGTGGGTTCGGGCTGTGAATTGAACGCCCAATTGTATTTTTTACTGTCCATTAGGCCAATAACACCAATGGGCGTGGAAATGAGAGGGGAGCTATCACTGGGGCCTGTTTCTAACAGACAAACGCGGTTCTCGGGAGCTGCAGAAAGACGATTAGCAAGAACACAGCCTGCTGAGCCACCACCTATGATAATGTAATCGAATTCAGAATCTGTTGTCGACATGCCCAGTACTCTTTTTATATTTGTTTAGACGGTGACCATTCTAAACGGCTTTAAAAAGAAAAACGGGTCTTATTAGGACTAAAACAGTGTCTTTTTAGGCACAGTTTTTTAACGCCCTATTTCTTATTATGTCGAAGTCGTTGGCTCCATGGCTACTTCGCCATAGATCGCTTCGTATTGTTCAACACTAATGATCTTACTGGTATTGTTATCCCAAATAATGAATTTAAACGCGTTGGGGATTTCACTTAGCTTGATGCATCTTACACGATCAAATAGATGCTTATACTGCTCGTGACATTTAACTAAATTGTAATTAGGAATACGAGCTGAGAGATGGTGGATATGGTGATAAGCAATATCGGCGGTGAACCAATTTAAAAACTTAGGCAGTTGTAAAAAACTGGTGCCGTCTAGAGTCGCCGTAAAATAATCCCAGTCTTCACTGCTGGCGGCATAAGATTCTTCGAAGTTATGCTGCACGGTAAATAATACGATGCCAATCGCACCCGCCAAGGATAGTGCAACAATATAGATACTGAAAAACTCAATAGTACCGAAGTAGCTCGCCGCTAAAATCAAAGCCGGTAGCAGGACTAAATTATTTCCCGTCATGTGACGGTATTCTTGCCACGTATTCCAGTAGTTGGTTTTGAACTCGGCATTGATCTCGTTGGCAGGCTTAGATAGATTGTTAAATTTCTGTGTAATAAAGAAGACTGCAAATTGAATACTGCCTTTCATCCAAGTAAATCTTGGATTGAATATAAAATATAAGAAACCGGCCAGTGGGGCGAGTCTTAAATTGCGCTGATTAGCGTAAGATTTTTTGCCTTTGTCGTTGAGCTCAGCGTATTGATCAACTGATAATACCGCAAGTGGGCCACGATATTTTTCCCAGTTACCATTGGTCGAATGGTGATAATCATGGTGCTTTGACCACACATATTGAGGTACCCCGCAGAGCACACCAAAAATAAAACCCGCGATTTTATTCTCGCGCGGATTCACATATAAGCAGTTATGGCCGCAATCGTGCAACATCACAAAGACTCGAATAATAAAAAGAGTCAGTATTAACGTGATACCCGCCGCGAGCCAATAAGAGACTTTTAGGCTTTCGATCGCAAGATAAAATAAAACGAAATAAGGCAAAATCGTGGTAAGCGTTTGAACGAAAGCCTTGGTATTGCTGCGCTTGGCATATTCAGCAATCAGTCCATTTTTTTGTTCTTTTAGTTTTTTCGTTGCATTCATCTTCTAGTTAATCTCGGCAGCTATATTGGCAGAAGGTCTTTAATGGTGAGAAGTATGGCAGTAATTACCGTGAGTGAAAAATGATTATCGGTATTGACGCTAGTCCATAGATAATCTTTACACTGAATCAGCAGGCTTTTGCGTAGTCTATTTTATTTATTATGCCTGTTAAGTAGATGATATTTATAGTTTTTTATCCCAATAGTGATTGGCCGAACTGGCTTGTCGATAACGATTATTAATGATCGATAGATCTTGCAACACATAATGATTGTCTTTTTAATTCAGTCATGAAGCGTGATGTTTGTCATTGAATTTTAATTGCGCTCTTATTCTAATATTTTATATTAATTGTTGTATTTAAGTACATAATCGAAGATTTATTATAATAAGGTGTTGGTAATGAGCAATTTTTCGCTAAATATCTCTTTAGATCGTACCGATCGTCGTATTCTTGATGAGCTGCAAAAAGACGGAGCGATTTCTAATCTTGATTTGGCTGATAAAGTCGGGCTTTCTCCTTCCCCTTGTTCTCGCCGCGTCAAGGTTTTGCAGGCGTCGGGTATTATTCAAAAAACAGTCGCTATTCTTAATCCAAAGGCTCTCGGATTAGATATGGTTGCGATGATCTCGATCAGTATGGATCGTCATACTCCTGAGCGCTTTGAGAATTTTGAAACATTAGTGGCAGGATTTCCCGAAGTATTAGAGTGCTATTTAATAACGGGCTCGAGTGCGGATTATCTTTTGAAGGTGATCGTTAAAGATATGGATGGGTATCAGCAGTTTTTACTGGGCAAGTTAACTCGAATAGAAGGGGTAAGTGGGGTTCATTCTAGCTTTGTTATGCGCAAAGTTGTGGACTCGACACGCTTGCCTATGAATTGATGTTAATGAACGTGAATAAGTTTCATATTCAAGGTTTCTTTTTTTGCTTAATCATTGATTAGTCTTAATTAGCAGTGCTGATATGCTAAGGTTTAGAGAGCGTACCGAAGGTAAAAGACTTCACCGTGTATCCAGCTCTCAACATAGGCGATGCCCTTATGGCAATGATGACATTAGCAGCAATGACGAAGTTTCGGGAACACTATCGCGAAGGTATTGCTAACGGTTACAGCGGCTGGGTTCACATGTTAACGGTATTGGCGGTTGGGTTAGGGGTGATTATTTATTCCTTGCTGCAGTTGCAGACTGTTTCATGGATGGAATGGTTGGTTTTTCCGGCCGTGATAGTGTTGGTTAACTTTGCCGAATATTATGCACATCGTTGGTTAGGTCATAGAAAAACTCAATTCGGAAAGCTTTTTTACAGTCGTCATACTGGAGATCACCACAGTTTCTTTTTAGAGCATGCTATGAACTATGAAGCGGTTAGGGATTGGCGTGTTGTACTATTTCCGGTGTATTTGATTTTTGCTTTCCTATTCGGATTGATCTTACCGGTTAGTTATTTGTTAAGTGAAATGTTCAGTATGAATATCGCCTTCATTTACGCCTTTGCAGGCATCAGTGGTTATCTATTTTATGAGATTATGCACTTTAGTTATCATATTCCACGAGGCCATTGGGCTGAAAAAATATTTTTATACATTCCGGGCTGGTTAGCTTTGCGCCATTTGCATGAGCTTCATCATAAACGTGACAAAATGGCAGAGGTAAATTTTAATATTACTTTGCCAATCTTTGATTTTTTACTCGGTACCTTATTTTGGCAACCCATTGCAGAGTTTAAAAATGAGAGCGAATGAATTAAAATGCACGCTCATAACATTCCCTTATTTTTGAAAAGTACTTTAGCTATGAATTTAAATGACGCTTTGGCTGTAATTTCCAGTTTTAGCCAAAAGAGCACTGAAGTATTTACTACGGGCGACAATACTCTTATTGATGGCAAAACCCCATCGGCATCCCTTACTGAGGGTAATCGTAAATTCTTGCCGAATGAATTGAGTCACTATATTGATGTTATCTGCCCGGAAGAAGGTCTTTCTTTAGAAGGTGTTGGTCACCCAATAGAGTTACTGAAGCTTAAGGATCTTACTTGGCAACCTAACATGTTTTCTGAACTGACCGGTGAACTCGCTAAATGGCAAGACGATTGGTTCTTAATTGCCCATGAAGGCGGTGATCCGGTTATCGTGATTACGACAGAACAGGGTGAAAATAGCCCAGTTTATAGTTCTATGCAGGGTATGGGAGTGTGGGAGTTTGCACCCATAGCCGATTCGATTGCTCAGTTTTTGGTGTGTGCTTGTGCAATACAATACGCGTTGAATTTTCCCGGGTTAGCTGAGCCCTTGGATGAGGACTTTAACTTAGCCCCAGCGGCCGCTAACTGGTTATTTCCTTTTCTACGCCAGCATGCGGGTGCCCATTATGATGAATGGGCATCTGTCTTTGAAAACTACCAGGTATCAGTTTATTGAGAGCAGCACTTTTTATATTTCTTACCACTGCCGCACGAACATGGGTCGTTGCGGTTAGGGGTTTTGTCTAAAACCACGGTGGTCGGCTTGTTGAGTACCGCTTCTAATTCAGTGATATTCTCTTTCGCTTCACTATCGACGGTAATCTTTGCATACAGGTTATGCTCTTTCAGCAATAACTCTATTTCACCCTGACGCTCTAATGAGGCGACCGTGACATTAACCGGGTGTTTTTTAGAGCCATACTTGATGGCTTGGTCTGTATTGTAGTTGTAAGTACTGTAATCTGAAGGAAGCTCTATGCGACCCTTAAAAAAGAATTTAGACATTGCGCTGGCCTGGTATCATGACGGCTTGTATAAAATTACAGCCTGACTTTTAGCAGCCTGTATTTGAGGGGCGCATAATACAGGGTTTATTACGTTTTAGCTGCAAGAGATAGAGTAATGACAGTATTAGATAATTTTAGTGTGCTATGAAGTTAGTTGAGCGTTACTTGAGAATTAATAGCGAGTTGAGTGAAGGATGAAATATGCTTATCGAATAATTTTGGCCAGCCCATTGGGTGATCTTCTCGTTCAAGGCAGCAAAACTCACATTCAATTTCTTAAATTCAGTGATGCGATCAGTGACTTTGTTGGGGATGAAAAAGCAGACTGGTTTGATTCCTGCACGCGGCAATTACAGCAGTATTTTTCTGGCGAGCGCAATGTCTTTGAGTTACCGATAGACGCACAAGGCACTGAGTTTCAAAAGAGAGTGTGGCAGGCGTTGCGTGAGGTCGATTTGGGCAACGTTGCTAGTTATCAACAGATTGCCATTGCCATTGGCAATGTGAATTCGGTGAGAGCCGTTGCCAGTGCTAATGCTCGCAACTCTATTTGGTTGATTATTCCTTGCCACAGAATCATCGGTAGTGATCGTGCACTCCGAGGTTATGCCGGGGGTATCGTGCGCAAAGCGCAGCTATTAATACGAGAAGGGTTAACGGTAGGGTGTGAGAACCTAGCGCTGGTGAATGAAAAAACCAAAGTTGTTCTCCCATAAGTAATATTTATAAATTATCTAAGACATTCTTGAAATTATGCAGACTAAATCGTTTCGAATAGACCGATACCTTAGTAAGAAGCTTACTATCAATCGACGTGATGTTAAGTTGATGTTGGCGCAAGGACGTATTGTGATTAACGGTGATGTGGTGCGCGAGATCGTTACGATTGTTGAAGAGTTTGATCATGTGGTATTAGATGGTGAGCTGCTGCAAGATAAAAAAGCGGTTTATATTATGATGAATAAACCCATCGGTGTGGTGAGTGCGACTAAAGATGATGTGCATAAAACGGTGATTGATTTATTGCCTAAAAATGGCTTAATGAATGACGTAAATCTCAACATGAAAGTCGATCATGATTTACACATTGTTGGCCGGCTGGATTTAAATACTTCGGGTTTATTGTTACTGACCAATGACAGTCGCTGGTCTCGAAAAATCATGTCACCAGAAGCAAAAGTAAAGAAAGTTTATAGGGTGACGTTGGCAAATAATGTGACCGAAGAAACGATTGCTGCATTTGCTAAAGGTATGTATTTTCCTTTTGAGAATATCACCACCTTGCCTGCATCGTTAACAGTTTTAACCAATAATATGGCCGAAGTTGTGTTAATGGAAGGTAAGTATCATCAAGTCAAACGTATGTTCGGTCGTTTTAGAAATCCGGTTTTAGCGTTGCATAGAAGCTCAGTGGGTAATTTAGTATTGGATGAGAGTTTAGCGGCGGGGGAGAGTCGAGCACTCAGATCAGATGAAGTGAATGCGATTTTTAATGACTAGAAACGTAATCTATTGCCCAAAAATAAAATAACTGCTGATTTTTTATTCTCTAAGTCTTGGTTGGCGTTAACGCAAATATTAATAGTGTATTGTAAGCCGAGTATCAAAAATCACCCCATAAATACTGGAACACACTCAAGGCTGCAAGTGCTGCAGTTTCTGTGCGTAATATTCGTGGGCCAAGGGTTAAGCCGGTAAAGCCTTGCTGAATGCAGAATTCTACTTCTTCATCAGTGATCCCACCTTCAGGGCCAACTAATAAGGCAACAGAGGCTGGGGTTTTGATTTCTGATAAGGATTTTTGATTACGAGTATGCAGTACTAACTTGGTGTCAGCTTCTACGGATTTAGTCCACTCAAGATACGTTATTGCCGGATGAATGGTTGGGATCGTATTGCGGCCACTTTGCTCACAAGCCGAGATAGCGACTCTTTTCCAGTGCTCCATTTTCTTTTCTAAGCGTTCACCTTTAAGGCGAACATCACAACGTTCACTCCATAAAGGCGTGATGTCAGTAATCCCTAATTCAGTCGCTTTTTGTATGGTGAAATCCATACGGTCGCCTTTGGATACTACTTGACCTAAATGCAGAGGGAAGCTCACTTTTGAATCGGTTGATAATACGTCGCAAATTTCGACCTGAGCATTCTTTTTATTAGCGACAGTTATGTGCGCTAAGTATTCACAGCCATCGCCATTAAATAAACGCAGCTCAGCCCCTTCATTTAACCTTAAGACTTTTACCAAGTGGGTACTGGCTTGGGAGTCAAGATCGAGCTTGCACTTTAATACTAAATCTTCTGGGGTAAAAATGCGGGGTCGAATAGCCATAAAAAATCTTTATTAGTCAGTGTCTTTATTAATTAGGTCAGTATCAGTGATTGTTTAGTGAGCCTAAACAAACACCAATGATAACGTTCTGATTATAAAGTGATAAGGCGATCGAGCATAATTAAAATAAAGATTAATAGTAAATAGAGAATAGAATAACGAAAAGTCTGCTGTGCACGCTTAGTTGTTTGTTCAATTAATAAGCGAATCGATAAATAAATGAATACACCATTACAAAGCATGGTGCCCACTAGATAGATCTCGTTACTAAAATGTAAAAGATACGGCAGCAAGGTCACTAACGTCAGTAATAAGGTATAGAGCAACATTTGTAAGCTAGTAAATTCTTTACCATGTGTGACGCTGAGCATAGGCACTTTCGCTTTTGCGTATTCCTGTTGGCGGTAATACGCCAGAGCCCAAAAATGCGGAGGGGTCCAAGTGAAAATAATCAGAACCAGTACCCAGGCCAGAGGGTGCGTTTCCCCCGTCATCGCAACCCAGCCTAGAAGTGGAGGCATCGCTCCTGCCAGTCCGCCAATGGTTATATTCTGTGGGGTTAGTGGTTTTAGCCAATGGCTGTAAATTAATGCATAACCCACCATAGAGGCAAAAGATAAAATAGCGGTTAAAGGATTAACCCAAAAGAATAATAGACCGAACCCTAGAATAAGAATCAGAGTGGCGAATCCATAGACTTGGCGCAGCGACAATTTATTATTCACTAAGGGACGATTGCGGGTACGTGCCATTAGTTTGTCTCTTTGCTGGTCAATGCCGTGATTGAATGCGGCACCCGATGCTGCAACCAACGCGATACCGATTAACCCTAGCAAGAGTAATGGCAGATCAGGTCTCATGTCGGTGGCTAAACACGCCCCAACAAATGCGGTGACCAGCATCAGCAAAATGACATTGATCTTACAGAGCGCAAGGTAATCTTTAATGCTGCTTTTATAAGCAGCGACCTTATCGAATACACTGTGAGTTTCCGTTTTTGATATAGGTAAGGTATTAATCATTACGCACCTCTGCTTTTAACATAGAGAAATAGACGGTCCATAGACACAGCCAGAAAAGGGCTGCTCCGGTATTGTGTAATAATGCTAACGATAAGGGTAATAAGAGAAATACATTACCAATACCGATTAATACTTGAAGAGTCAGTGGGACTAGGATAAAGCCAATGAGTTTTCTGTGTGGACTGTTATACATTCGATAGCACAACAAAAAAGCCGACAAAATAAGTAAGCAGGCGGTGAGTCGATGCAGAATTTGTATGGCCATGCGATCAGCCATTGGCAAAAGCCCTCCAAGGTACTGTTGGGCATCAACCATCGGTGCATGGAAAGGCCCATGTACGGTTTCTGGCCACCACTGACTTTGACATTGTGGAAGGTCTGGGCAGGCTAAACCTGCATAATGTGAGCTGGTCCAGCCACCGAGTCCCATTTGCAATACGGTAATTAATATCACCGCCAATAAAGGGTAGCGGATACGGGGCGCTATGTTCTTTAGTTGATAAGACTTTAAGGATTTATTCGGTTCTTTAATCAGCTGGTATTGCCAAAATATAATGGCCAGCATCATCATTCCCGCCAACAAATGCAAGGTGACAACAGGAGGCCATATTCTTAACGTGACCGTTAACATGCCAAAAATACCTTGTAATATGACCCAGCCGAGGGCGACATAAGAAATACTGCGTAAGGTTTTAAATTCGGTTTTTAGGCTAACCCAAATAGCAAAGAGTAATAAACTAAAGCCGAGTGCAGATGCGGCAAAGCGGTGAATCATTTCTGACCAAGCTTTAACCTGCTCGACAGGAAATAAAGGATGTGATGCATTGGCTTTTTGAATTTCTTCACTGCCTTGAGGAGGTATTATTTGGCCATAACAACCTGGCCAATCAGGGCATCCTAGGCCAGCATCTAATAAACGTGCTAAGGCGCCTAGAGTAATCACAATAATGGTAATTAGCAGATTTAATCGTACCCAGCTTAAGAGTTTTTTATCCATATTAACGCCAGTTCCTTATAATAAAGACGATTAGTTATTACTGCGTAATAAATGGGTAAGATCTTTGAATAGCGGTTTTCCTACTTGCTCATTACGATATGCTAATAGTAATTGTCCATTAGGGGTCGCGATATAAACGGTACTGTCACTGGCTAATTGCGGTGTATCGATGCTTGATTCTGAAATCACTTTAACCAAGTCAGAGCGCTTCCCTAACGCTATTTTTATCTTATTCAGTTTATTAAGCATAGCGTCATAGTCTTTATGCGCAGGGGATATAACAAGTTGCCATTGATTAGCCATGTTTGATTCAGGGTTTGTATACTCTGAATCTGAGCGAGAAATATTAATTTCCGTTGTTAGAAATTCACCGTATTGCTTTTGATCAAGTTGATGTGAAAAATAGTCTGTGGTTAAAATGGCTGCGACTAAAAACGGTGAGCAAGTGACCGCTATTATGAGTAATAAAACTTTATTATTCTTCTTCATGTATATTTTCCTATTAATGACTACTGATTTTTATTATTTATAAAATTATTTATTCTATTGTGCTGCGATCTTCTGATCTTATTGCACTGAATATTCCAATCATTAACGCCGCTATCGCAATCAATAACCATTGCATCGCATATCCAAGGTGTTTGTGTTTGTTAAGGTAGGGCGACGACTTGTAAATGTCAACAAGCTTGCCTTGGCCAGAGACCAACTGCCAGTAGTGGGGGGAGACTTTATGTTTAGTTGCCAATTCAAAGCGCTCTATGTCGATGCTTTGAATACGCTTAGGCCACATTTTATTAACTGGGCTTGGCCAATGATCACGGATCCAAACGACGGGTTTAATAATTGGAAGACGAGTAACGGTGATGCTCTGGCTGCCTGAGGGAATTGCAGGACTAGGAATGTCAGAGCGCAAAATAGGCGCTTGTAACCATCCAAGGTTAATCAATAAATAATCTTTAGTGCTTTCTTCGTTAAACAGCCCCAGATGATAATAACCAACCCTTCCTTTATGAGTACGATTGTCTAATAAGAAATTCTTATCAATCCATTGCCCAGTTAAAGTGATTTGATTATCTTTTTTTAATTCCTGAGCGTTAGCCTGTATTTCTTGTTCATGACTTGCCTCTGCTCTTTGCCACTGCCATATGGCGAGCAAACTGCATAACAAAAACATACTCAAAAAAGTTACACTTTGAACTAATTTCAATTTTAAGTAATAGTGTCTACCGTAAATAGAGAAGTATTTAGTTTTCATGGAGTAACCCGATGAATACATTAATAGCCAGCTTGGTCGTTCTGTTAATATTATTAGTGAGTATCAGTTTAGGATTGGCCTTAAAACACCTGACATTTAAGTCGTCAGTCATTGTTGAAAAAATTGATACGCAGAGGGCTGAGAAAAAAGTGGTCAGTTTTTTAACTTGGCGCATTATTTTTTCAGCCATATTATTAATCCTCTGCTATTTTTATTTGTCGTCTTTGAACTAAAGTACATAAACAAATAAGAATAGAAACAACCAAATAACATCAACAAAATGCCAATACCAAGCCGCCGCTTCAAAAGCGAATAAGTGATCTGAGTCTGGGTTTTCAGCATGGGTGATGGCATCTGTTTTATCAAAATGACCTTTAAGCATTCTAATCAGCATGACCAAAATCATAATGCTGCCGATGGTTACGTGTGCACCATGAAACCCGGTAAGCATAAAGAAGGTCGAACCATAAATGCCCGCGTTTAACGTTAACCCTAAGTCGTTATAAGCATGAATATATTCGTAGACTTGAACAATCAAAAAACTAATTCCAAATACTAAGGTTAATGCTAACCAGAATTTAGCCGCCGTCATTTTATTCGCTTTTAATTTATGATGGCTAATGGTTATGAATATACTGGAGATAACCAGTATCACTGTATTTATAAAGGGGAGTTTCCAAGCATCAATGACGCCGCTAGGGGCCGGGTACTTTTCAGGGTCTGGTGTGTTCAATAATGGCCATGCTGCTGTGAATTCTGGCCATAATAAAGCAGAGCTGCCTTTTGCACCGTCCCCATCTAGCCAAGGTATCGCTAAGGTTCTGACATAAAAGAGCGCCCCAAAAAACGCGGCAAAAAACATAAACTCAGAGAAGATAAACCACAACATTCCAATGCGAAAGCTGCGGTTAAGTTGGTCGCTGTATAAGCCTTGCTGACTTTCTTCTACGACGGTTTGGAACCAGCCAAATAGCATATACGCCATTAGGCATGACGATAGAATAAAAAGAACGGCTGAGGCATCGTTCCCTGTAATCATCAGCGCCGTCGATAATACCATTAAGAAAACGGCAACAGCACCAATTATGGGCCATTTACTTTGCGCTGGGACATAATAGTTGTCAACGGACATGGGCAATACTCCTGTAAGGGGTCGCGTAAATTCGATAGGCTAGAGTGAGTTTCTTATAGTTTTTGGGTGTGTCATTTCGTAGTTGAAAGACCAGTGGCATTTCAACT
The DNA here is from genome assembly GCA_051278005.1 of Oleispira sp. Taxonomy (GTDB): domain Bacteria; phylum Pseudomonadota; class Gammaproteobacteria; order Pseudomonadales; family Oceanobacteraceae; genus Oleispira. The sequence continues at coordinate 14,161 of JBNMQK010000037.1, forward strand.
TTTTCTCCGGCTTGAAGTACTTGTTTTTCAAAACAAAAGCATTCAGTTTTAATTAAATATTCAGAGGCAAGCCCTGGACTAATACTTGGAATAGACATGAATTCCATCGCAGCATTTGTTGGGTTGTGCAGGGTGAAGTACGTTTTATATTGTTGCCCTGTATTAATTTCAAGTTGCGATTGTGCCGGCTGAAATTTCCAGACATCTTGTTCATCACTGGCGGCTGTAAACTGCAGAATTACTTTGTGGGATGTGATCTCTTGCTGAGAAGCTAATGCCGTATCTGACTGTATTAAACTTTGTGTATCAATCACCGAGGGAGAAAGGTCAAACTTACCGTTAAGCCCTGTGATATCACAGAAAACATCGTAGAGTGGGATTAATAAAAAGCCAAAGCCAAACATTAAGCAAGGGAAGAGCACTAGCTTAATTAATAAGCGAGTCTCAGGGCCTTTTCCTTGTTCTAGTGGCTTGGCATTCATATCGATTCAGCCTATTTTAATGATGACCAGTGGGCGAAGGAAGGTTGTCTAAATTTGGCGGTGTTTGAAACGTATGATAAGGCGCAGGTGAGTCAACCGTCCATTCTAAGCCTTCCGCTCCTTCCCACACTTGAGGTGTCGCTGGGCAGCCGCGCTGGCGCATACATTGAACAATGTTATAGACAAATATTAGCTGACTTAAGCCAAACAAGAACGCGCCGATCGAGGCGACCATATTAAAATCGGCAAACTGTAAGGCGTAATCAGGAATTCGACGAGGCATTCCGGCTAAACCAATAAAGTGCATCGGGAAGAAGGTAAGGTTTACGCCAACAAAAGATAGCCAGAAGTGAAATTTCCCCATGGACTCGTTGTACATAACCCCTGTCCATTTGGGTATCCAGAAATAAACACCCGCGATGATCGAAAACAAGGCACCAGGGACAAGCACATAATGAAAGTGAGCCACCACAAAGTAGGTATCGTGATATTGGAAATCGGCGGGTGCGATTGCCAGCATTAATCCTGACAATCCGCCAATGGTAAATAACACCACAAAAGCGATGGAAAAAAGCATGGGCGTTTCAAATGTCATGCTGCCGCGAAACATAGTTGCAACCCAGTTGAATACTTTCACCCCCGTCGGTACCGCGATGAGCATGGTCGAATACATAAAAAATAATTCGCCCACTAACGGCATACCAACAGTAAACATGTGATGCGCCCAAACGATGAACGATAAAACGGCAATGGAACTGGTTGCAATCACCATTGAATGATATCCAAATAGGGGTTTTCGCGCAAAAGTGGGAATGATGTGAGAGACGATGCCAAAAGCGGGCAAAATCATAATATACACTTCGGGGTGACCAAAGAACCAAAATATATGTTGGAATAGGACGGGGTCGCCACCACCGGCTGCATCGAAAAATGAGGTGGCAAAATGGATGTCCATTAACATCATGGTCACTACGCCCGCAAGCACCGGCATAACGGCGAGTAATAAAAATGCGGTAATTAACCAAGTCCATACAAACATTGGCATTTTCATATAATTCATGCCGGGTGCGCGCATGTTCATGATGGTAGCAATAACGTTGACTGCACCCATTACGGAAGAAATACCCATGATGTGGACAGAAAATATAAAGAAGGTTACCGACGGGGGAGCATAAGTCGTAGAAAGAGGGGCATAAAATGTCCAGCCAAAGTTAGGCGCGCCACCTTCCATAAAGAGTGTGGATAACACCATGCCAAAAGCAAAAGGTAATAACCAAAAGCTCCAGTTGTTAATTCTGGGTAGCGCCATGTCGGGGGCGCCAATCATCATCGGGATCAGCCAGTTTGCCATGCCCACAAACGCGGGCATAATGGCACCAAAAACCATGATGATACCGTGTAATGTCGTCATTTGGTTGAAGAATTCAGGTTGCATTAACTGCAAGCCTGGTTGAAATAATTCACTGCGTATTAGCAGCGCCATAGAGCCGCCAACCAATAACATCACCAAACTAAAAATAAGATACATGCTGCCAATATCTTTATGGTTGGTGGTATATAACCAACGTTTAATGCCGGTTGCAGGTGCTGAAGAATGCTCGCTCATGGTTATTGTCCCTGTGCTTGTTTGAAGCTGACAATTTCAGCAGGTTGAATGCTATCGCCTTTATTATTATCCCAAGCGTTACGTTC
>JBNMQK010000038.1:0-16022 GCA_051278005.1 Oleispira sp.
TTTTCATTATAAATGATGCGAAAATATCGCCTAAAACTAGCATCACCCGATACGGTTACCATTTGAGCAGGTATACTGTGCTGATAAAGTAGTTTGATCTGATCGGCAGCCCATTGGGCTAAAACTTCCTGACGCTTACCCATACTGGCCTCTTGAGTTAAGTCGCTCTAAAATCTGTGCTTTAGCACAGACATTTTTCATTATTTACGCACCATAGCATAAGGATCGATCGGATTCTCCGATTTAACATGAACAAAGTATTTTCCCTGTTAATTACGATTTTTAGTACATTTCCTACCCAATTTGCCAGTGCAAACGACGGTCGTGAAAAGAGTGCTGTCGTAGACGATAAACTCGCCACTGATTACGCTTTTCGTCCTTTATCTTGGTACCCACTCGAAGTGCTCAGTACTGACGAGATCGCGGCATTGCCTGAATTTTGTTCTGGAAAATACCGCCCTGTTGGCATCACAGCCCGCAATGAAAAAAGCATACTGATCGAAGCAAACGAATCCAGCATTAATAAAGAAGGCAATGCCATTTTTAACGGCCGTGTTGAGTTTAGCCAGCAAGGTAAAAAGATTTTCAGCGACCAAGCTACTTGGTCGCAAGCTAATCGCAGTGCAACCTTCAATGGCAATGTTAATATGGTAACGTCAGACTTGGTGATGTCTGGCGAGCGCGCAGTGATCAATGACAGTGCGCAACCGGATCAAAAAACTGCAACCCTTGAACAGAGTGAATATTCTATTCCAAGCACTCATATGCGAGGTACTGCCGCAAGTATCATCAGTAAAGGTGAGTTTTTAATTCAATTAACAGATTCAACCTATACCTTTTGTGAACCCGGTGAAAATGACTGGGATATTAAAGCCAGCGAGATTAATCTCGATCGTGAAAACGGTATCGGCAGTGCGTGGCATACCCAGCTGAGAATTAAAGAAGTTCCCATCATGTACCTGCCTTACTATCGTTTTCCTATCGACGATAGACGCATGACCGGTTTTTTAGATCCTACTTTTAGTCTTAACGGCGAAGTTCAAGCGTCTGAAATGTCCGTGCCTTTTTATATTAATTTACACCCTCAAGTTGATGCCACGATTACGCCAAAGGAACTACTGGATCACGGACTATTATGGCAAGGCCAAGTTCGTCACCTTACTAGCATCTTGGGTTATGGTGAATTAAATTATGCTGAGTTAAAAAATGATCGCAGCTATCTACAAGATCAAACTGAAATTGATAGCACAACCGGTGACACAGTCGCTATTAATACACCAAGACAAGACCGATGGTTAATTAACTACCAGCAACGAGGGGACATTAATGATTATTGGCATCACCGCTTGGTTTATAACGAAATCAGCGATAACGAGTTTATAAACGATACCAATTCTAGCTTGGGTATTAATCGTGAAACTCATATGCCAACCCGTGGCGAGATTTATTATGACAAAAGCGACTGGCACTTTGATATTCTGGCGGAAAGTTACCAAACAGTCGACGATACCATTGCGCTATCTAACCGCCCGTATAAGCGCCTGCCACAACTAAGCTTAAACTTTATCCCTGATTCTTTTTCTGGTTTAAACGGTTCCATAAAAAGCCAAGCAACACAGTTTAAACGCGATAATGACAAGCTCACGGGTACCAGTGCCATTAACGGTAACCGCTTAGTATTTGATTCTTCTGTTAGTTATACATTTCAATGGCCTTTTGCCTACATTATCCCCAAAGCTGATTACAAAATTCGACAATATCAACTTAGCGATGTAGAACAGGATTTAATTGAAGATGGCTATGAAGAAAACCCTGTCATTGCTATACCTAAATACAGTATTGATGCGGGCTTATTTTTTGAGCGTGAGCTAGAGGCTTTTGACGTTGGTTTTATCCAAACCCTTGAACCCAGAATTATGCACCTGCAAGTGCCTTATTATGATCAAAGCGACATTCCAAATTTTGATAGCAGCATCCTAACCTTTAATGCCAGCCAACTATTCCGTGATTATCGCTTTAACGGTAATGACCGCATTGGCGATGCTAACCAAACGACACTCGGTTTAACGACTCGCTTTTTACAAGACAGTGATGGCACAGAGACATTCAATGCCAGTGTTGGCCGCATTTACTATCATGAAGACAGACGTGTTCAGCTATCGGGTAGCACGATAAGTGAAGCCGATAGTCGCAAAAAATCGTCCGATATTATTGAAAGTACTTGGAACCCATACGATGAATGGCGCTTGTACAGCATGATAGAATATGGCGAATCACCTAAAGTGACCGGAGAAAAGAGTCAGCACGATCTATTACAAAAACAATTCAGCATTGAATATAACGACAAATTCAATCACATGGCGAACATTAGTTTGCGCGAAAATCAAAGTGAGAGTATTCGCCAGTTAGACCTAGGTATTTTTTGGGCAATCAATGATTCCTGGGCCTTAATCGGCAGTCGTAAAAAAGATTTATGGAATTATGAAAGCGATCAAATTAAGCCCGTCGACCCCGTTATTGAAGCACTCGCTGGCTTTGAATATCAAAGCTGCTGCTGGCGCGCTCAAGTTCTTTACCAAGAACAAAGTAAACGCATTACCGATGAAGACAGTAATACCGATAAGCAATACGGGTTGTTATTACGCATCGAATTAAAAGGCCTCGCCAGTTTTGGGGCAAATCCAGATGATATTATGAATCAATCAATTCGCGGATATTCAACCCGCCGCTATTTTGATTTTGAAAGCGAATAAAATATAGGAATAAGCAAACTCTATGAATAAAAAAGCCCTTTTAGGTGTCGTTGCCTTTTGTACTGCCTTCACCATTGCCGCTAATTCAAACGCGGCCCCGGTAGACATAGATCATATTGCCGCCATCGTTGATGAAAGCGCCGTTATGCAAAGTGAACTCGATGCACGAATGGATTCTGTTAAACGTCAAATGGGCGGGCAGATGCCACCCGATAGCGTCTTGCGTCCTCAAGTACTTGAACGTTTAATTTTAGAAAGTATTCAACTGCAAATGGCTGAGCGTGGTGGCGTGCAAGTATCGGATCAACAGCTCACCGATACGATAAAACGTATTGCTAATCAAAATGATATGAGCATTGAGCAATTTAGTGCGGCCTTAAAAAAAGATGGTGTATCTTATCGTGAAGCCGTTGAGCAAATTCGTACTGAAATGTTGATAAGCCGCGTACAGAAATTCCAAGTGAATACTCGTGTGCAAATTTCACAGCAAGACATCGACTATTTTTTAGCCTCTAAAGCAGGTCAAATGGCAACGGAAGCGGAATACCGTTTAAGTCATATTTTGATTTCTATTCCTAGCCAAGCCAGCCCTGATGAAATAAAAAAAGCACGTATTAAAACCAATACGATTATTGCCGAAATTAATTCAGGTGCAGATTTTCAACAGCAAGCTATTGCAAAATCCAATGGCCGTAATGCATTAAAAGGCGGCGACTTAGGCTGGCGTAAGCAAGCACAACTTCCTTCGTTGTTTGCCGATGCGGTAATAAATTTAGAACCTGGAGAAGTATCAGAACCTATTAAAAGCGCCAGCGGTTTTCATATTATCCAGATTGCCGACAAACGTGGTGGTTCAACCATGATGGTTCTGCAAACTAAAGTAAGCCATATTTTAGTGATGCCGAATGAAATTCGCTCTGATAAAGACGCACAAGCACGCATTAAACAAGTTCATAACAAGTTAGATAATGGCGACAACTTTGCTGATCTGGCTAAAGAATACAGTGATGACCCAGGCAGCGCAGCCAACGGTGGTGACTTAGGCTGGGTTAACCCAGGCGATATGGTTCCGGCGTTTGATCGTGTAATGAACGACATTAATCCTGGCGTATTAAGTAAACCATTTAAAAGTAAATTTGGCTGGCACATTTTACAAGTTGTAGAACGCAAAGAAACCGACCTAGGTGAACAGGTTCAACGCAACCAGATTTATCAAATGCTGCAATCTCGACAGTTTGAAGAAGAGCTGCCTATTTGGCTGCGTAAGATTCGCTATGAAGCTTATGTCGATATTAAAGAGTCATAATTGATGACGATTTCTAATAAAGATTCTGTGTTAGCAATACCTGCTCTTACGCTTCCTGTTTTAGCCATCACCGCCGGTGAGCCTGCAGGTATCGGTCCAGATTTGTGTGTGCAGATTGCACAGCACGCTTGGGATTATCAAATTATAATAATTTGCGATAAGCAATTATTACTCGATCGTGCCAAGCAACTGGACTTACCTCTGGTTGTTGCAGAGTTTAACGAAAATGAACCTGCGCACATTCATACAATCGGCCATCTTTGGGTTAAGCATGTTCCTTTGGCCGAAACCAGTATTGCGGGGGTACTCAATACCGCAAATAGTCCCTACGTTCTGAAGACGCTAGACATTGCAACTCAAGGTTGTCTTGATGGCCATTGGCACGCAATGGTAACAGCCCCTCTGCATAAGGGTGTAATCAACGATTCTATCGAAATAGAAACGGGGTCTTTTACCGGTCATACAGAGTATTTGCGGGATTATTGCGATAAAGAAGAAGTCGTCATGATGCTGGCTACAGAAGATTTAAGAGTGGCGCTAGTGACAACCCACTTACCTCTGAGAAACGTAGCAGACGCAATAACACCGCAACTAATCAGCCGTGTCGCGCGTATTTTGCACCATGATTTACAAAAGTTCTTTGCCATCGAGCAACCCAGAATTCTCGTCGCGGGTTTAAACCCCCATGCGGGTGAAGGGGGTCACTTAGGCATGGAAGAGATTGACATCATTGAGCCTACTTTGAAGGCACTGAATGATGAAGGTCTTAACCTTATTGGCCCAATGCCAGCTGATACCCTGTATACACCTAAACACCTTGAGCATGCTGATGCGACATTAGCTATGTATCATGATCAAGGTTTGCCGGTGTTAAAATTTCACGGATTTGGCAAAGCTGCTAATATTACTTTAGGCCTTCCCATTATTCGCACCTCTGTTGACCATGGCACTGCACTTGATTTAGCCGGCTTAGGGACAGCAGATTCTGGCAGTTTAGAAACCGCTTTAAGAGTTGCCGCACAAATGGCGGCGGCCTATCAAACCAAGAGAACATCATGAGTGATTTTAATGCCCCGCGTTCAACGGGCAATCGTAAAAAAGCAGGCCGAGAAAAGTCAGCAGCACAAAAAGTATTAACCGCCAATCAAGGGCATAAAGCTCGTAAGCGTTTTGGTCAAAACTTTCTGCATGACGCTAATATCATTAACAAGATTGTACTTGCCATCAATCCAAAAGAAGGTCAAAACCTGGTTGAAATTGGTCCCGGCATGGGCGCTATTACTGGGCCGGTATTAGAAGTCACTGGCGCTTTAAACGTGGTAGAAATTGACCGTGACTTGATTCCACGCCTACGTACACAGTTCTTTAATTATCCAAACTTTAAAGTCTACGAAGGCGATGCTCTTCAATATGATTTTACTCAGTTAATTGATAAAGAAGCTGAAAACCCAGCACCGCTGCGAATCATTGGTAACTTGCCTTATAACATTTCGACGCCGCTGATTTTTCATCTGTTGAGCTATACCAAAGAACACTTAGTGCATGACATGCATTTCATGCTGCAAAAAGAAGTGGTTCAGCGTTTAGCGGCCGCTCCAGGCACATCTGACTACGGCCGCTTAAGCATCATGGCGCAGTACTGGTGTCGTGTAGAACCTTTGTTTATCGTAGGCCCTGGTGCGTTTAATCCGCCGCCTAAAGTAGATTCAGCCATCGTGCGTTTAGTTCCTCACGATGACCTACCTTTTCCGACCAAAAGCGTTCCTACTTTTCAGAATGTCGTTCGCCAAGCGTTCAACATGCGTCGAAAAACCTTACGTAATACGCTTAAAAGCATGATTACAGCTGACAACATCGAAAGCTTAGATATTGATGCAGGATTGCGTCCCGAGCGTTTAAGTTTGGAAGAATACGTAAAGATTGCTGATTTTGTTTTCGAAAATCCTTTAGTGACTGAAGGCCAATAAAGATGACTGACTTAGATGCAAACAGTATTCTTCCCGCACACCAGATGCCCGACGTCGTCATTACGGTTGAGACTCAATACATTGAAGCTCAATCGACCCCTGCGGATCAACGCTACATATTTGCTTATCATGTCGATATCTACAACCCCAGCATCCATCCAATTCAGCTGCTGACTCGACACTGGTCAATCACCGATGGCGATGGCAAGAAAGAAGAAGTGCGGGGCGACGGTGTTGTCGGAGAGAACCCGATCATTGCACCCGGTGACAGCTACCAATATTCCAGCGGGGCTGCCCTGAGCACACAAGTAGGCAGTATGAGTGGTCATTATGGCATGCGCTTATGCCTAGAAGCTGAAGAAGAAACAATCACTGATGCGTTATTATTTGATGCTATTATTCCTGTTTTTACTTTAGCTGTCCCGTCCGCACTCAATTAAAATAATTTAATCCATAAAAGGTATTGAGGTTTTACAGAGTGGCTACTTACGCAATTGGTGATATTCAAGGCTGTTACGATTCATTAATGGCCCTATTAGAAAAGATCGATTACGACGATAATCACGATACGCTTTGGTTTGCGGGCGACTTGGTTAACCGTGGCCCTAAGTCATTAGAAACCTTACGCTTTATTAAAGGCCTTGGAGATAAAGCCATTTCTGTTTTGGGCAATCACGACTTACATCTATTGGCCCTCTATTATAACGAGAACAACCCTAAAAAATCGGACACCTTAGAAGCCACTCTTAATGCAAGCGATAGCGAAGAGCTTATGCACTGGTTAAGGCATCGGCCACTGGTGCATCATGACAAAAGCCTTAACGCGCTGATGGTACACGCAGGTATTCCGCCAAAATGGAGCGCTAAAAAAGCAATTAAACGCTCAACAGAAGTTGAAACCTTTATTCAATCACCGGATTTTCGTGACTTCTTCAATGTTATGTACGGCAATAGCCCAAATCAATGGGGTAAGTCATTAGTCGGCATGGATCGTTTACGTGTCATCGTCAACTATTTCACTCGCATGCGCTTCTGTCGTCAAGATGGCACACTAGACCTATTAACAAAAGAAGGTCTCGATAGTATACCGGAGGGCTTCTCACCTTGGTTTGAGCTTGAACGAAAAGCGGCTAAGAAACGCATTTTTTTTGGTCACTGGGCGGCACTTGAAGGCAAGACCAACGTCGACAATGTTTTTGCACTTGATACAGGGTGTGTCTGGGATGGTAAACTCAGTGCCGTACGCATAGAAGATGAAGCTTGGTTTCGAGTCGGCGCACAAGAGTAATTAGCCGCTTCACAAGTTTTAAATCACTCGCTAAGACTAGGAACAAACATGACCACAAGCTTCACTCGCATCAGCGCTAATGATGCCAAAACCTTAATAGATCAAGGTAATAGCCAAATAATCGATATTCGAGATGCCATGAGCTTTCAGGCAGGCCACATGAAAGCGGCGATACGAATTGATAATGAAGGTGTTCCGCACTTCATGGCTCAAGCCGATCAGCAAGCGCCTTTAATCGTCTGCTGCTATCATGGCAATTCCAGCCAAAATGCCGCGCATTATTTTAGCGAGCAAGGCTTTAAAGAAGTTTATAGCTTAGATGGTGGGTATGAAGAGTGGAAGGTAGTACACCCTCAAGACTGCGAATCCTAACTCACAGCCTCGGGCTTAATGAACGGCCTAAAGACTTACCAAGCAATCACAATATCATCGCGCTGTATAGATAATTGCTGCGCAGACATTGTCAGATCAGCCACAATAAACTGTGGCTGTATTTGTTTCACCGTCGCTTTTATATCGGTATTGGTTAGCTCAATACGCGGCTCTAGATCTAAGTTATAAAAGGTACCACTGCGATAAATACTAAACTTATCCCCAGGGCGAATGCCCGCCCCTGCTAACGCTTCTATATGTAAACGCTTACCTTCAGCTTTAATAATTTTCGCCATAAACGGCTGACAGCGCAATGACATAGAAACATCATCAATCGCACTGGCCAATAAATCCTTTACCGCATGCCCGTACTCGCTTTTCCAAAATACGGGGCTGGCAAAACGAACATTCGCCATACGGTCTAAGTTCCATAAACCTTGAGTCGCATAACTATTACTGAATATTAACGCACCACTAAAACCATCATGAACAAAAACATCAATCACAAATTGGCGTTCAGCAGGCTCATCCCCTAACCCCACCAGCGATAACCAAGTCATATTACTCTGAACTTTATCAGACACTGTCGATAAGGTATCCAGTCCGCGTACGATGCCCGACACAATATATTGAGCGCCTAAATTCTGTGCAAGTGCCATAGACGTTGTTAGATGGCGCTGCTGATTTTGTAACGAAGGTGCGTGCACAGGCTTCTCATACAAGCTAATATTACTGGCATCCAAAGCATGCATTTGCCCACGGTCATTAAGAGTATTAATAAACACACGCGCAAGATCTTGCTCAATGTTTTGTAATTGTCCAAGCGAGGTTTGTTTAGCCGATACTAGCCCAAAACCTGTAATCGCAACCGCTTTTCTCAAGTTATGACCTGCGCTTTGACACATTTGAACGGGTTTCACATCCGCACGAATCGCCACACTATAAATACCGTCTTGAGCATTTTCCCACAGCACCTCAACATCTTTGACCTTAGCCTGACTCTTTAATTTAATGTCGTCTTGTTGTATTACCCCTTTGCTCATCAATTGGGTGCTTACAACGTGAGCTTCTGCACGCAGACTTGCTTGTCTCATCGCATCTTCCAACGCTTGCTGGCGAGCTTGATTAACATTACCCACAATAGGCGCTTGCCCTTCAACTTCTACCACGTAGGCATAGACAGAAAAACTGACTAATGAAATCAAACTAATGAATATCATTAATATAATTTTCATCATTAACTCCTCGGCTATTTATTTTATGGGTATCGTTTAAATTAATCATCTATTTTACGGATACACGATAACCACTAATCAATAAAGTAAAAGCCAGTTTCTGGAACCGCTGACTCTTTTTGAATACGCTTGCGTTGGCTCTGAGTAAAGTGGTCCGCGTCATTCCCTAAAGGGGCACGGCAATCAACGTTATAGCGCTGACTATCCATCGTCTGCAAACAATTGCGGAAGCCTTGATCGATCACCATTTCCAAGATAGTTTCAACAGTGCCATCAGACATAACATCGCTAGAAATAACACGTGCACCATGAATATACGTATCCACATAAGTACGGAAACGATCACTCTGCACTGCTAAATCTCGTACCGTTGTACTGCCTTGCAAAGAAGTTCCATAAACACGCTCGACCATTGATCGGTAGGCATCAAGCTTCGAAGCCCGAATGGCCATAAGCCGACTCTGGGACTCGGTTAATGATTTATGCGGAACCATCGCGCCATAACCAACAACCCTAAGTACCATAGCCGCAATAGGATCAACCTCTTGCTCGACAGGCTGAAAAAAACTTTCAGGATCTGAAGAAATCGAGTCCTCATGCACAAACATGCTTGAACATGCCGTCAAAAGTAAACTGCTGAACACAATGGCAAGGGTGCGCACGGTTAGTTTTTTCATATTCGCTCCAATAACTCTACTTTGCTAATACTGCTATGACTGACTTTTATGACTTATAAACTTTATCGGCCTTAACTTAAATATATTTAACTTTTTTTATACTTGATATGTAACAACATCTAACATGGGTACCCAACACAGTACCTATTTTAAAGCCGATACTAGCCTCTACCTGAAATAAGAAAATTAAAAAGAATGCGCGTCTTTACAAAAGAACGTAATTGTAAAGTTCACTTACATAAATTAGCAAAAATCATCAAGGTATTCGCCAAACAGTCATACAAGCAGCGAAGTATTCACTATGCTAAAAGCATAAATAACCTATTAGAAAACAATAATAGACCGCAACTTATAGATTTAGCATCTTCCTAAGGAATTGAGATTATGATCAAACGCTCTTTGCTTGCAGCCAGTATCGCCGTCGCGCTTGTACAACAAGCCGCTGCCGCGCCGCTACTGCCGATCAATGCACGTGGGCTTGCTATGGGCAGTACAGGGATAGCCAGTGCCCAACGGGCCCATGCACCGCAATATAATCCTGCACTTTTATCCACGGCGAATGATACGAATGATTTTGCAATTATTTTTCCTCAGTTGGGTGCTATCGCTTCTGATGAAGATAAGGTCATTGAATCTTTTGATGACATTGCCAACGAAGATTATGCTGATGATGGTACAGGCAACCAAGAATCTATTATTGATCACTTTGATACCGTCTTAACAAATCTCGACGATCTATTAAACAAGGGACCTGATTCTGTTGAAAAAAAGATTAAGACCCTAAAAGAAGTATTAAACGATTCTAATTCGACTACCGCCGACCTTCGCAATGCTTCGCTTAGCTTGGATACTTCAGTAGGCAGCGTTCAAATTCAGACAGGCGATTTAACTCAAACGACATTTGATCTCACGTCAGAATTAGAAAGTGTATCAGGCAGCCATCTTAGTAGCTCTTTAGGGATTAATGGCGCTATCGCGATTCCCAGTAAAACCTTTGCAGCGGCGGTCTCCGTTTCGGGTTCAACCTATTTTTCAGGGCGTCTGTTTTTTACCGAAGACGATCAGAACTTATTAAATGATTATGCCGTAGCCATTGATGACTATGCAGGAGAAGTTAAAGATTTCTCCGCAGCGACCGCGTTATTGGCCGATTACCTTGAACAAGCCGAACAAGACTGTGATTCAGATTCATCAAGTAAGGCATGTCAAGATTCCAAAAAGCGGGTTAAGGCTCAATCCGAAGTTACTGATAATGAAAAAGCGGAAATAGATAATTTTAATCGTACCAGTGGAAGTACCGTTATTATTCAGACCGATGACCAAGGTAACATTGTTATTACAGAGGACCCCGACCTGACCTCTAATGTGCAAGTTATTGGCGTCGCGATTTCTGAGATCGGGATTACTCTGTCGAGAGAGTTTGTAATTGACGGTAAAAAAATTGCGATTGGTATTACGCCCAAATTGCAGGCAATTAAGACTTTTAACTATGTTGCTAACATTGAGGGTGATGAAATTGAAAACAAAGAAATAAAAGAAACTGAACAAAACTTCGCTGATTTCAACCTAGACATAGGCGCTGCGTATCAATTTGGGTCAAGTAAGCAATGGCAAGCCGGTATTGTAGTGAAGAACTTACTCAGCAAAGAATATAACACTGAAAGTAATGCCTACGGAACCACCGGTAATGAGGAAACATCTAAAACAACGATCAGCTTGGATACACAGCTCCGCGGCGGTATTTCTCACACAACAGATTGGAGCGTCGTTGCCTTTGATCTTGATTTAATGGAAAACGCTCCTCTGGCATTTGAAGAACCAACTAAGTACGCCGCCATTGGTGCTGAACTGGATTTGTATGATAAGTTACAACTCCGTATTGGTTACCGTAAAAATTTAAGCGTGTCTAATTCTGCAGTTGCATCCGTTGGTTTAGGCTTTTCATCCTCTGGTATCCATCTAGACATTGCAGCAATGGCAAACCCTAATGATCGTGAAAAAGAAGCAGGGGTAGCATTAGAATTAGGCTTCTATTTTTAAATAACATCGTCATTGGTTGAGCTATGAATAAACTATGAATAAGCTCTAAATCAACGAATAGAAACTATTATACAACCTTAACTGAAAGGCCTCTCTTTATTGAATTAGAAAAGCCGTTTAAACTAAGTCTTGATCTTCGGATTGGGGCTTTTTTTTGCCTGCCATTTTTCTTCACACTGGATAACTATGCAAACTTACCTAGTGGGCGGCGCCGTTCGCGATGCTCTACTCAATATAGCGATCAAAGATAGAGATTGGGTTGTCGTCGGCAGTACCCCAGCCGAATTAGTCAGCTTAGGCTACAGCCAAGTAGGCGCTGATTTTCCTGTATTTCTTCACCCAAAGTCAAAAGAAGAATATGCCCTTGCCCGCACGGAAAGAAAATCAGGCAGGGGTTACCAAGGCTTTAACTGCGATTTTAATCCTAACATCACCCTAGAAGAAGATTTAATGCGCCGTGATCTAACGGTCAATGCAATGGCTCAAACAGACGATGGCAGCATCGTAGACCCCTATAATGGCCAACAAGATATTAAAGGAAAAAAACTGCGCCATGTTTCAGAGGCGTTTTCTGAAGATCCGCTAAGAGTATTACGCGTCGCACGCTTTGCAGCACGCTTTGCTCACCTAGGCTTTACCATTGCCGACGAAACACTTGCACTCATGCGCGACATCGCTAAGAGTGGCGAACTTGCTCTGCTAACACCGGAAAGAGTCTGGCAAGAAACAGAACGTGCCTTGGGAGAGTCACAGCCTTGGATTTATTTTCAAGCCTTACGTGACTGCAATGCTCTAGCAATTATTTTTCCAGAGCTGGATAATTTATTTGGTATTCCCCAACCAGAAAAACACCACCCAGAAATTGATTGTGGCGTTCATACACTGATGGTTTTAGAGCAAGCCAGCAAACTCTCAACAGACATTAATATACGCTGGGCAAGTTTACTGCATGATCTTGGAAAAGGCTTAACTCGAGAAAATCTTTTACCGAGTCACCCTGGCCATGAACAGTTAGGTGAAAAACTCGTAATCAAAGTAAACGAACGCTTAAAAACACCCAATGAATTTAAAGATTTGTCTCGACTCGTCTGTGTTTACCATACTCATGTTCATAGAGCGTTTGAATTAAAACCACAAACTCTTCTCAATTTTTTTAATAACATTGATTTATGGCGCAAACCTGAGCGCCTGCAACAAATCCTAATAGCCTGTAAAGCCGATAGTCGAGGCCGTACCGGATTTGAACACATTGAATATCCTCAAGTAGAATACATGACTGAAGTTGCCAAAGCGTGTTTAGGTATTAGCGCAAAGAGATTTGTGGAAATTGGCATACAGGGTAAAGCCATTCGCGAAGCAATGGCTCAAGAGCGTATTAACGTAATCGCACGGTTTAAGAAACGTTAAACACAAAGAGCTTTTACATGTGAGATCACTTTAAGCTTACTGGCAGACCTTTTCCTCATTATCTGCCAAAGCTCAGCAAAACTTTTTCCACTAACAGGGTGTATACCACCCCCAGCAATATCTTGAAGTGGGCGTAATACAAAATCGAATTTATCAATATCGGAACGTGGAATTTGATACCCCGCAATTTTTCCGACGTAATCACCGAACAACAATAAATCAATATCTAAAGTACGCGAGGAAAACTTCACCGCATGCGCAGGTCGACCGTGATCAAACTCGATCTGGCGCAGTGCTTTCACAGTTTCAGTGATAGATAAATCAGTTTTTGCACACACAACCAAATTATAAAAATCGTCACCATCAAAACCAAAGGGCGGTGCAAGATACGTTGGGGAAATTTCAAGAAGAGAAAAAAAAATATCTAAGCTTTTCAAACCTTCGGCAATATTTTTTTCTGGATCAATATTTGAACCTATGCCTAAATAAATTTTAACCACGCTCAATTTCCAACCCAACAGCAATCGCATCAGGAGCCACTGCCGGTTTTTCGACACGTATTTTTATTTTAGGAATAGAAAATTCTTTCCGTAATGTTTCCGCTAACTGCACTAATAAACGCTCTAACAAATCGTATTGATGGCCTTGTACAAATTCAATCACACGATCGCTCACCGCGGCGTAATTGAGTGCATACGCTAAATCGTCAGTTTCTGCAGCCTGGGTAATATCCCAATCCATCGTCAAATCAAAAACGAGCGGCTGCAGCACCTGTTTTTCCCAAGCAAAAACGCCAATAACCGTCTCTACTTTTAAGCCACGAATAAATACTTGATCCATCTATGTATCATCCTGCGATTGAGTCGATGACGCCTGTTTGATAGACGATAGCTGAGTCATAGGCCAACGGGGAACTACCGATAAACTTAAGTCTGCGCTCTGGCCTGCCAATAACCGCTGACAACCGGCATAAGCAATCATCGCACCGTTATCCGTGCAAAATTCTGCTCGTGGATAAAATACCTGCCCGCCTATTTTTTGGGTCATTTCCGTCAACTGCTGGCGTAATAATGTATTGGCCCCAACACCTCCGGCAATGACTAAATTTTTCAAACCTGTTTGTTTTAAAGCACGCTTGCACTTAATAGCCAACGTATCGACCACCGCTGCTTGAAAACAAGCACTGATATCAGCCTTAGTCTGATGTGTTAATACTCCCTCAACCGCATTCTTGATAATCGCCGTACGAGCAGCCGTCTTCAGGCCACTAAACGAAAAATCTAAACCGGGGCGATTTGTCATCGGACGAGGAAACTCAAAGCGCTTGGCATCACCTTGCTCGGCTAACTTACTCAATTCTGGACCACCAGGGTAAGGTAGACCCATCATTTTAGCGGCCTTATCAAAAGCTTCGCCTGCCGCATCATCCAGAGACTCGCCTAATAACGTGTATTCACCAATATCGGCTACATGCACAAGCTGGGTATGACCACCCGATACTAATAAGGCTACAAAGGGAAATTCTGGCCTATTCTCTTCTAGCATCGGCGCTAACAGATGCCCTTCCATGTGATGAACACCCACAGCAGGAATGCTTAAGCCCCATGCTAAAGAACGCCCTAAACTAGCACCCACGAGCAAAGCACCCACAAGACCAGGGCCTTGGGTATAAGCAATACCCTCAAGATCTTGCACCGTATGTCCGGCTTCCGCTAAAGCCTCATTAATTAAAGGCAAAGCTTTGCGCACATGATCACGGGAAGCCAATTCAGGCACAACACCACCGTATTCAGCATGCACCGCTATTTGGGAATATAACCGGTGTGCTAACAAACCGCGTTTGCTATCAAATACCGCTACGCCCGTTTCGTCACAAGAAGTTTCCAAACCAAGAATCAGCATAAAGCCTCTAATTTCTCAATAAAATCGTAATAAATCAGTTGAGCGCATGATACTCTTAAGCTAAGGATTTGAGGATAGCCCACGCCGTATTAGGCGCTAAATAGATCTATTTTGTTATTTAAAGCACACTGAATGTCGTATTTACAAATAATATAACTTACCTCGCCTATACTCTTTGCAATTCTAGCGTATACCGATTAGAATGCCCGCCCTTATATAGGGTGTGCGTCATGTATACCTTGTAGAAAGACAAAATTCGGGCTTCTTGTGGTTGCCCTTGAAAGATTAACACTGAATATTTATTAGGTGATATTGGATGCCAGCTGTAAAATTAAAAGAAAACGAGCCATTTGATGTAGCTCTACGTCGCTTCAAGCGTTCTTGCGAAAAAGCAGGCGTACTATCAGAAGTTCGTCGTCGTGAACATTACGAAAAGCCAACGTCAGTACGTAAGCGTAAAGCTGCTGCTGCTGTTAAGCGTCACGCGAAGAAAGTTCAGCGTGAAAACAAAAAAATGGTTCGTTTGTACTAATCAAACACTGTTTATAGTTATACAGTCGATCAAAAGAAATATTTTATGAGTGCTATCGTTGCAAGTATAAAAAGTTCTATTAAAGACGCTATGCGTGCGAAGGATAAACCTCGTTTATCCACGTTACGTTTAGCATCTTCAGAATTTAAACGTGTTGAAGTAGATGAACGTATCGACATTGATGATGATCGTGCTTTAGTCATTTTAGATAAAATGGTTAAGCAACGTCAAAATTCAATTGAACAATACGAACAAGCTGATCGTCACGACCTTGCCGATACAGAAAAGTTTGAAATTTCTGTCATCTCTGAGTTTCTACCAGAAGCACTGAGTGAAGATGAACTGGCCAAATTGGTGGCTGACGCTGTTACCCAAACCGGTGCTGCAAGCATGCAGGATATGGGTAAATTAATGGGCGTCCTCAAACCACAAGTACAAGGCCGCGCCGATATGGCGCAAGTCAGCCGACTGGTTAAAGCGGCACTGGGCTAACCCCCTCGCTACCAGCTAAATGGCCGGCTTATCGACACACAATCTTTTGAT
>JBNMQK010000039.1:0-15543 GCA_051278005.1 Oleispira sp.
GAACAACAGTATCAAGTTTTAGGCTATGAAATGCACAAGCAAGGTGAGCAAGAGTCTATTCAAGCCAGCATTTGTGATGGCACCACTCATGGTGAAACCATAACAATACATGGCCAAGGCAAGGGTATTATTTCTGCGTTGAGCGATGGTTTACACAAAACATTGGGGATTGATTTTCAAGTACAACACTTTGATCAAATTGCATTGAGTAAGGGCACACATGCTCAAGCGATGGCGTTTGTTCAAATAAAGATTAATGACCGCAAGTTTATGGGTATCAGTCAACACCAAGATATTATGACGGCCACCATCAATAGTGTTTTAGCCAGTATTAACCGCTATTTGGAATATCAGAACGCGGCCGTTTAAACGTTACTAATAAAGGACGTTAGGGATGTACTGCATGTCAAATCTCACTTTAGGTTTACACGCGATTAATACAGCTATAATTTAATAAACGCGTTGTTACTTTACATTAATTAAGCAATGCGTTTAAGCGTATTTACCTGCTCAAGTCTCTGGTCTATCTGCTGTACTGCCTGTTTATAGCTTGACCGCAAATACTTCTTTAAATGCGACGTCGCATTTTTGTAGGTAATACCTTTTAAACGACAAAATAGCGC
Source organism: Oleispira sp. (assembly GCA_051278005.1). Classification (GTDB taxonomy): domain Bacteria; phylum Pseudomonadota; class Gammaproteobacteria; order Pseudomonadales; family Oceanobacteraceae; genus Oleispira. The sequence goes on from JBNMQK010000039.1 coordinate 624, forward strand.
TAGAGCAAAGACGCTATCCAGTTCAGTCAGTGCAGGCTGACGGTTTGCCATGGCGTTATAGCAAGAGCCACAGCCTCCTCGAAAGGTATACGCAGAATTACTGAGCAATACCCCAAAACCCATCATACTTGCCAAAATCTCACTCGCTTCGGCGAAAAATTGATTGCCGCCGGGAGGTTGTTGACCCGACTGAATAATCAAGTGCTGAGCGATAACATGAGCATAACTGGCACTCAGATCTTCCGGCTTCAGAGTTTGCTGAGGATTATAAAATACAAACAAAGACTGTTGAGTGATAATCACAGGGACTTGCATGCCATAAGCATCGGCACCTTCGTCAACCGTCGTAGCATTTGGGAATGAGTTACGGTGAATAAGCGCTAACTCATCCTGTGGTGTAGGCTGAACGTGACATTCGCTATTCACTTGGTAGTCAGCCATCGACTTAAGCTCAAACGGCCAATGACGTAAACCAGCATGACGCAGCGTATGCTTAAAAATATTCTGCGCCTTCTCATCGACACTGCTCACTAAGCCAGGAAAATACTCATTGCTGGGAGTCACTAAACGCGTTCGCTTAAAAAACTCTTCATGATCAAAATTCTGCAATACCCAGGCGACGGTTGAAAATATAAAATCGGCGTTATTTTCGTCCAGCAGAGGCTTCGGTTTAAATTTAGATCTTAAAAAGGCAGGGGTTAAAAATGAGGGGATTAGACTTTGCATTCGTCTCTCTATATGACAAGCAGTATTTAATAATTAACGTTTCTAACATACCATAGACGTCAATTAGACAATAAAGATTCCCCGCATGAAATACCTACCCGCCATTGAAATTGAATCACCCGCAGGCCAAACTGCCAACGCCAGCGTAATTTGGCTCCATGGATTAGGCGCATCGGGGGATGATTTTGCCTCTCTGGTACCTGAATTAAAAACCATGATGGGCGCCAGCTTTAATGATATTCGCTTTATATTCCCTCATGCCGCTGACATACCCGTTACTATTAACGGGGGTATTGCGATGCCAGCATGGTACGACATTCTCGATATGCCGACCCATGTGCAGGCGGGGAAATCGGCCGAACGTGAGATCAACCAAAGCCAACTACTGGCCTCGGCTAAAGACATTCACCATTTAATTGATCGTGAAATAGCGCGCGGAGTTAAAAGTGAGCGTATTTTAGTGCTTGGATTCTCTCAAGGCGGGGCTGTGGCCTATCATGCCGCACTGACTTACCCTCAAACTTTAGCGGGCTTGGCGGGCTTATCCACCTATTTTCCTGTACTCACTTCACCCAATAACTTTGTCGCCAACAAGCATAATCAAAGTATTGATATCCAAATTTACCACGGCAGCCTCGACCCTGTCGTCAACCAAAGTCTAGGATTAAAAGCACAAAGTGACCTCCGTAATCTAGGATATCAAACCCAATACCACGACTATCCTATGGAGCATCAGGTTTGCTATGAACAAGTACAAGACATTGCCCAATGGATTCAGGCCAAGTTCGCTTAAAAACTCGCATGATTAAACGGTTTTGTAATACAATTCTTCTAGCACTAATGCTTTTGCAAGACTAAAAGGCGATTATTCGCTGGCATGGCTAAGTTATCGATCAAGGTTAACCCTTGATCCTTAGCCAACTGCTCAATATCAGCAATGTCTTTGATGCCTGCTAAAGGATTTACACAGGTTGTTAACCATTCATCCAAACCTGCATTACCCTCGCTGGTGAATTGCCCTTCAACATTCACGGGCCCATAAATAACGAACAAGCCCTTCTTCGGCAGCAATGCACTGACCTTGGCGAACATGTTCACCACACTGCCCCATGCGATGTAATGCAGAGTATTCGCAGTAAACACATGATCAATCGACATACCGTTAAAGTCTGGCAAAGTTTTATCAACATCCAATTCTAATGGCGGCAATACATTGTCTAAACCCGCATCCTCGATCCATTGCAGCATGCCCTCATGATTCCCTAACAAATCACTGGTCTGCCACTTAATATGAGGCAGAGCCTGCGCACAAAATACGGCATGCTGACCCGTACCACTGCCAATTTCTAATAATCGCGCCATACTCGGCAACCGTTCTTTTAACGCTTCGGCTATTGGCCCTTGATTGCGTACACAGGCTTCTGAAATAGGTTTATTCATAAGTATTTTTCATCGATTTATTCACACGTGTTTTTAATAGTTGGCCACTGAATAACAGTCTCTGACCAGGAGACTAAAATAACACTAAAGAATGATAGAGCTATGACTATTTAGTGCGTAATGTTGAGTAATAGTTAAATTAAAAAATAATTAATACCATTCTCAAAATACAAATACGAAACCAAAAATAAGGTAACAAATCATGCTAGGCAATATGATGGACAGCCCTCTACTCATTTCTGGGTTAATAGCACACGCGGTTTCTTCTCATCCCAATAGCGAAATCGTCAGCCGTCGTTGTGAAAATGACGGCATAGGTAATCAAATACATCGCTACACCATGAAAGACGCCGCCAAACGCTCTAAAAAAATAGCCAATGCACTTATTAACATGGGGGCTAATCCATCAGATCGTATCGCTACTCTCGCGTGGAACAACTACCGCCATTTTGAACTCTACTTCGGTGTATCGGGCATTGGCTCAGTATTACATACTATTAATCCCCGTTTATTCCCGGAGCAGCTGGTTTACATCATCAACCACGCTGCAGATCGCTGGATCTTTGTCGACCTTACTTTTGTACCCTTATTAGAAGCCATTCAGGATCAAATAAGCTCAGTGGAGGGCTTCATTATCATGGCCGATGCGGTCAACATGCCTGAGACCAGCCTGAAAAATGTAATGTGCTACGAGACGTTAATTAGCAACGCGAGTGATGAACTGGATTGGCCACAATTTGATGAAAATACGGCTGCTTCCCTTTGCTATACCTCTGGCACCACTGGCAACCCAAAAGGCGTCCTTTACAGCCATCGCTCAACTCTACTCCATGCTATATCAGAGACTAGCCGCGAAGCAGTAGGTATTAGCAGTTCATCTTGCGTATTACCCGTTGTACCCATGTTCCACGTAAACGCTTGGGGCGTACCGTATGCAGGGGCGATGACCGGAGCAAAGCTGGTATTTCCTGGACCAGGAATGGACGGTGCATCCCTATGGGAATTAATCGAGACCGAGGAGCCTGACCTACTATTAGGTGTGCCAACGGTTTGGTTAATGCTACTTAACCACATGGATGAGATAGGTAAAACCTTAAGTTCAGTGACAAATGTTATCGTAGGCGGTTCCGCAGCACCTCTTTCAATGATTAAGAAATTTGACCAAGTCCACGATGCTTTTCTCGTTCACGCGTGGGGCATGACAGAGATGTCGCCGCTGGGTACGTCGAACACAGAAAACGCCTTGATGAAAAATATGCCCATTGAAGAGCGCTACCGACTCCAACAAAAACAAGGCCGCCCTGTATTTGGCGTCGAAATGAAAATTGTGGATGATAACGGTAAAGTACTGCCACACGATGGTATTACCTTTGGCCGCCTATTGGTAAGAGGCCCTTGGGTCATTAATCGATATTTTAAAAGCGACGATATGAGCAGCTTTGAAGATGGCTGGCTCGATACAGGCGATGTCGCCAACATTGATGAAAATAATTACTTAGGCATTGTTGATCGTTCGAAAGACGTTATTAAGTCAGGGGGCGAGTGGATTAGCTCTATTGACCTAGAAAATGCCGCCATGGACCATCCAGATATTGTAGAGGCCTGCGTCATTGCCGCCGCCCATGAAAAATGGGATGAGCGCCCTCTATTACTGGCCATCATGAAACTAGGATCAGCAACATCAGGCGATGATATAAAAGCATTTTTAAAAGATAAAATTGCAAAGTTTTGGATGCCAGACGAAGTTATTTTTGTTGATAGCCTGCCCCATACGGCGACTGGAAAATTATTAAAAATAAATTTGCGAAAAGAATATCACGACTATTTATTAAATCGTTAGTCGATTACAACAAGTAAAAATATACCTCATAGATATTAATGCAAAAAAAAGGCCTATGCTGATTTCAACATAGGCCTGCATTAACGTGCTTTTAATAATGGGTTAACAACAATATTTTATGGGTTTCATAAGCGTGAGCTTTGCGTTTTAACAATCATAACATTGCCTTCAACACCACTAATTTCAACTCGCTCACCACTATCCAAAACATCAACAAGTGAACTTGCATCCAATCTAGCTTGCCAGTTAATTCCCGAATGACGAACGCTACCACCCTTGCTTGTTACTTGCTCACTGACAGGGACGACTTGACCAATCATATCGCTGCTACTGTCACTGACTTTTCTGGGCCCTTGTAACTGTTTAAGGGGTTTCCATAAAATCATAGCAATGACTAAAGACAATATACCAACCGACAATATTTCTGTTTGCCAACTGCTCAGAAAACCGATTGTGACAAACACACCGGTAATCGCGCAAGCAATGCCAATAAAGAGTAATGGGCCGCCTAATCCAAGTACCGTTAATTCTATAACAAGAATAATACCCGCTAAGGTGTACAGTAATTTATCGTGATTTTGTGCAAAATAATCGACAAGTTGTTCCATATTTCTCTCTTTAGTTAACGCGTTAACTTTAGCTTAATCGTTTAATTTTAAAGCACTGGATACAGAAATTGCCTGCGCGACGGTATTGGAAATATTATCCCCTGTATTACCATCCGTTAGCACAACCGTTCCTAGTGCTGCAATCGCTTTATGCGCTTCGATCGCTTGTTGAGCCAAGGTCAATTCTACTGCCTTGATACCACCAGAGGTGCCTGCTTGCTCACCAATTGTTTTTAAAGCCATCGCGTCAGCATCGGCAACCAAGCGAATCGCTTCGGCCTTACCCGTCGCTTCAAGAATTTGCTGCTCTTTCTCTGCTTCAGCCATCAGGACTTGTTCTGCCTTCTGACCTTCAGCACCTAGAATCATTGACGCTCTTTCGCCTTCAGCTCGAGTAATAGCCGCCATTTTAACCCCTTCAGCCGTCAGAATAACCGAACGTTTTTCACGTTCTGCCGTCATCTGCTTTTCCATATCTTCTTTAATCGATTGAGGCGGTGTGATGTCTTTGATCTCATAACGCGTGACCTGAACACCCCAAGGACCTGTTGCCTCCGTCATAGCGGATAAAATCTTAGCGTTAATAGAATCTCGGTTTTGGAAACACTCATCCAGCTCCATAGAACCAATCGCATTACGCATGGTCGTCATGGCTAGCTGAGTCACCGACATTTTGTAATCGGTAACATTGTTCGTTGCTGCAGCCGCATCAGTTACTTTCATAAACAAGATGCCATCAATTTGTAGAGTAATGTTGTCTTTAGTAATCGCCGACTGAGAACTAATCTCTAAAGACTGCTCTTTCAGGTTACGATCTGCTGCCACACTCTGTATAAAAGGAATGACGAAGTTTAGACCTGCACCCAAAGTGCCACTGTATTTACCCATAGTGTAAATAACGTAACCGCGGTTTTGAGGTACAAATAACACACCTTTCTTTAAAGCGTAAAGAACGACTATCGTGATCCATGTTAGTGGATTCGTTATAATGCTAACAAAAATATCCATGTTTGATATTTCCTTATAATAAAAGTGAAGACCCGTTAAATCATTTCAACGAGTCAATTTGAATCAGTTGACAAAAAAATAACACTTTGCCAAAGAATACAGAAGGATATTTTATTATTGAAATGTCATGAAGAGTTTAAAGTCACAACATTTGTATCTTTTATTCTTTTTTGATGGATAGTTCATTAGAAACCTTACTTGCATACACCCTAAAAACCAAAGGCTTGCCAAGACTCAGGGAAATCATCATCTTGTAAGATAAGAACGTCTTTATCATTAAGCCCATTTTCCGAATGCCAAAGATTAAACAGATGAATTTCATAAGCGTGAAGTAAATGATGTGGCGTTAATAACGTTTCATAATCAGCATCTGTTAACACTTCTTCAAGTCGCTTTAAATAAAATGCCCCCCCATTGCTATAGATTTTATCCCCGACAATGGCATGACCTAAATGGGCTAGCTGAGCCCGAATTTGATGCTTACGTCCGGTAAAAAGCTCGCATTCAAGCAACGAATAACTCACACCTTCTTTTATTTTGGTCGCTAAAACGCTGAAGAGTGTGCGGCTTTCTTTTCCTTCACCTTTTGGCAGTACATGCACCTGACTACGAATGGCACTTCCACCCTGACTCTCATCAAGTGTTCCAAGATCGCATATACAATCCTTTATTTTCCAATCGGGTTTCCCCGTCACAACCGCACGGTATAATTTGCGTTTAATGACATGCTCGAGCTTAGATTGGTACTGGCGGGCTATTGCATTATTGTGCGCAATTAAAATAAGCCCTGAGGTTTCTAAATCTAAACGATGCAGTAGATGCGCATCAGGCCAGGGACTTTCACGGCGCAACAGTTGAATAAGCGTATTATAGACGTTACGAGTGGTTCGATTAACGGGAAGATTGGCGGGTTTATGGATTGCAGCAATTTCATCATTCGACCAAACTTGTGACCAAGCATCATCCACTTCCGCTTCTTGATAATCGTTAATGGTATAGCGCACGACTTGGCCTGCTAATAGCAGAACATCCTTATTCACGATGACACCATCAACTTCAATAGCGCCAAGAGTATTCTGTTCCCCTAATAACAAAGCCTGCCACTGTTCAGGCTGCAAGTAAGGAATAGCTGGTAATAAGCAAGATAGCAGCTTCGTATCAGCCTGTTTTGAGTTAACTGTAAAAAAGAAAGTAGCGTTCATTTAATAATTCAGTATAAAAAACAGATAAATTATAGCATTAATGCAAAGCCATAAGCCTTAGGTAACGTCGAGTTATTGATGGACAGTATCGAAAACCGTTTACTCAAACAGCACACACAACAACGTACCTTGCCGTCTTGCGATGATGGCATGATAAGTGAAGCTGCGTTAATTTAGTATCATTAGAAAACAGACATCTAAATATTTAAACCAAAGGATAAAACGGGTAGTCTTTTTGAAATTCTGTGAGTTGAAATTCTTTCTGTATTGTTTCTGCTAAGTCTAGGCGTCGGCTACGGCGCGCATCTAAACCATTGAACTTTAATGATTTTAAACAATCTAGACAGACAATTTTATCTGTTGGCTGATGCAAACCCGCAATAAAGTTAGCCTTTTTATGACGACGCTTTTGTACCGAATCACAGCCTGCCAAATGATAGCTTCCGTGTTCAGGCCAGCTTAGCCATAAGCGGGTATTTTTAAACGCAAATGTCTTATCTTTTAATATTCGCAATCGATTACTGGGCACATCAAACCCACCTATTTCTAATAACTCGCGCTCGCTAAAGGTTATTTTTTTTTCAGGATCAAAAAGTTCGAAGCTACCCAGAACCTCTGCGCCCATCTTTTTTCGTAATGTATTAAACGGTTCAAAGTCATCAAAATCGTTTATCTGCATGACCTATATTCCTTACTTAAAGTAGCTGAGGTTAAAGTACTTGATCTAAGATAGTCGCAATGCGGCTATCAGCATCGGTGCGTACTTTGAACTCAACTCGTCGAGAACGCTCAGGTTCTTCAATACCCTGTTCATTTCGTATTACTTTCGCTGACGATAATCCGTTGGCCGTTAGATATTGCTTTAGCCAATCTTTATTATCTTTTACCTCATCCAAACCGATTACAAAGCCCAAGGTAGAACGGGTACGCGCTTGGGATAAATCCATATTACGAATATAGGCATCATCATCGTCATAAGCACCGAGCCAACCGCTTGAAGTATGCCCTTCGATACGAATCTCTAATATGTCATCGTGGTAGGCGTCTTGGGTAATAATGCGAATATAGCGTGGGAAAAAGTCAGCCAGTATGGTTTTGAATTGCTGTTTTAATTCTGACTTGCCATTATCAAATAAAATTTCGCTATTGTTAAACCGAAAAGATAAGTCTTTATCAATTTCTGCACCCCACGTTGGTAAGTCTTCAGCGAATTCTTCTTGTAAATCTTTATACAATTCTTGGCGCAAGTGATCGTATAAAATTGCAACATCTTGTATGCGATTGCGTTCAGTTTCGACGTCAACCATAAAGACAACGGAAATGAGCATAAAGATCATCATTAAGCCCGCCATCAAATCACTCACGGCAACCCAATGTCCTTCCTGTTCTTTAAGTTGCTCTAGTTCGTTTTCATACATGCGACTTTCTCTTACACTCGACTCAAGCTCGTTACATCACCCTGCCTTAAGGCTTCACTGTATTCTTTTAACTAGAAGATTGGGAAGATTTAAAGTCTTCCGCTAACTTCACTACATCTTGCAGCTTTTGTGTGAGAGGTGAGTAATCACTTACAAACTTTTCTGATAAAGCAGTCAGCTGCATACCAAAAGATTTTAATGCTTTATTCAGCTCTTCTTCCATAGAATCGTCTAATACTGCAACCTGACGCTCGACCTTTTCCGCAATGCGCGTAAGTTGTTGATGCGTAAGTTGTTGTTGCTGATGTAATTGAGAACTGGAATTTTCCAGTACCGCAGATAACTGCTGCTGAATGCCTTCTTGGGCATGAGTAATATGCTCTACTGTCCAACGCTGCTGTTCGTGTACTTGCTTTGCAATACCCGTGGTAAGTGCACCTATTCGTTCTTCAAGCTGGGGTAAACCTTCTGCCGCATTGTTCACTACTGCCGCGAGACCGCCAAGCTGATCTTGTAAGTTAGAGCGCTGAGCGTCTAAGCCGCTGAGCATTTCTTGTAGAGACTCTGAGATGCCATTAAAAGCATTCGCATGCTTCACCATGTATTCAAAGGCGTTACTCGCTTCTTTCATTGAGCTCGCCGTACGTTCTTGTTCATCAATGAGTTGTTGAAGCTGAACCCGATAATTATTTTGCCAGTCCAGCATTTTGCCAACGCTTTCGTTAAGACGCTTAAAGTTATCGCCATATTGCTCGTTAATACGGGCGTTGAAGTCTTGCATAACCGCTTCAATAGCCTCAACTAATGCTTTAGCGTTAGCGTCGGCCATGCGTTCTTCATAGTGCTCTAATACATAAACGATTTTGCCAACGCCATTTTGGTTATCTTCGTGCTGGCTCTTCAACAGGGATTGTACTGATTCAACATTTTGTGAATTGAATTGATCAGCCAGTAACTTTAAGGAAGCATCAAGATCATCAATGCTAGCAGCGCGTGTTTGATACTTAGTTCTTCGCCCTGATTGAGAAAAAGTGCTGCGCAGCTTGATCGTCAACGCACCCAGTAAGCCGGCAATAGATGACCAGAAAGCAGTTTTTAAGCCATCCATTAACTTAGGCACACTGCCGTGAATGTCAGTGGTATCGAAACTCCACAGTCCCAGTGCTACTCCTAAAAAAGTACCAAAAATACCGATACTTGTCAGGATATTGGGCGCTAGCTCTACCGTTTTAGTTGAATAATGGAAAAAGTGGAAATACACCGTTAGCACAGTAATAATTGTGATGAGTACCAAGGTCCATGGTGAGAACTGCTCCAACATGAAAGTTATTCCTACAAAAAATTTATAATCTCTTACCAGCCTAGTTTAATCTACGCCATTCTTCCTTGTTGAAATAAAAATAATCTTTAACCCTATAAAATCTTATAAAAATCACGTAACTCTTTATCGGTCTTATTACGTCAAATTCAAGTTAAATAGACTTTAAAAGACAACTAATAAGTCTATCGTCTGCCAATAGGATTAAGTACAGACTAATCCACCCGATTAGTGACTACAGATCACTAATCCAAATAATTAAAACGCTCGTATGATATTGAAGCATTTGACAATTATTGGTTAAATGCCTCATGAGGTTCGTTCTGGGTGTTTTGCCTTTACGTATTACTTATGCAAAGCATAGTTTTTATGGATAGCTTGTATAAGAAGGTGCCCCAAAATGTAGAACACCTCTTAATATGAACATGCAATTAAAAGCATGCCACTTTAAAACCATTAAACCGAAAATAAGGGGTCTTTATGACTACCACAACTTGGGCCGTGCTATTAGTTGTAGCGTTAATCGGCTTAGCTTATAAAAAAGCTAACTTAAAAGTTTCTACCGTCGTAATCGCTGCTATTGCTATTGCGGCTTACTTCAGCGATGCAGCAACGGGCTTTATTGTCACGTCTGCTATCTTTGCCGCCGTATTTGGTGTGTTAAGCCTTTCGGCTTTCCGCGCCAATACAATCACTCGTCCTATTTTTGCTATTTATAAGAAGATTTTGCCTGAAATGTCAGCAACTGAATCGACTGCGTTAGAAGCCGGTACGGTTTGGTGGGATGGCGAACTTTTTGCGGGTAAGCCTAACTGGCACAAATTGTTAGATCATCCAAACCCTCAGCTGCGTCCAGACGAGCAGGCGTTTTTAAATAACGAAGTTGAAGTTTTATGCTCGATGATCAACGAATACGAAATCAAAGAAAATGGCGATATGCCGATCGAGCTTTGGGATTACATCAAAGGCAATCGCTTTTTCTCGATGATTATTCCAAAAGAATACGGCGGTTTAGAGTTCTCTGCTCAAGCACAGTCTGCTGTTTTGCAAAAACTTTCTGGTATTTCTAGCGCAGTAATGTCAACTATTGGCGTTCCAAACTCTTTAGGTCCTGCTGAGTTGTTATTAAAGTACGGTACTGATGCACAAAAAAATCATTATCTTCCACGTCTAGTTGATGGTCGTGAAATTCCTTGTTTTGGTTTAACTGGCCCACGCGCGGGTTCAGACGCAACGTCTCTGCCTGACACAGGCGTTGTCTGTAAAGGCATGTGGGAAGGTAAAGAAGTTCTTGGTCTTAATATGAACTTCAGTAAGCGCTATATTACACTTGCTCCTGTTGCCACTGTTGTAGGTTTAGCCTTCCGAATGTTTGACCCTGATAAATTATTAGGCGACAAAAGCGACATAGGTATTACTGTTGCGCTTTTACCACGTATCCTTAAAGGTATGGAGATTGGTAACCGTCATAACCCAATCGGTTCGCCGTTTATGAACGGCCCTATTTTTGGTAAAAATGTTTTTATTCCTCTAGATTTTATCATTGGTGGTGTTGAAAACGCAGGTCAAGGTTGGAGAATGTTGGTTGAATGTTTATCGGTAGGTCGCTGTATTACGCTACCTTCTTCTGGCGCTGGCGGTGGAAAATACGGTATTGCTACAGCCGGTGCCTATGCTCGAATTCGTCGTCAATTTGGTATTCCAATATCTAAACTTGAAGGTGTGCAAGAGCCATTAGCGCGTATCGCAGGCCACTCTTACATCAATTCAGCAGCCGCACGAGTTACTGCAATTTCGATTGATAACGGTGAAAAGCCTTCAGTACCTTCAGCAATTTTAAAGTACAATTTAACGGAATCGGCTCGCCAGATTGCAATTGATAGCATGGACATTCACGGCGGTAGTGCGATCTGTCGTGGTCCAAATAATTATGTTGAATCAGGCTACTCTTCCGTCCCGGTTGCGATCACCGTTGAAGGTGCCAACATTCTAACTCGTACCATGATCACTTTCGGTCAAGGTGCTATTCGTTGTCACCCATTCGTTTTACCTGAAATGAATGCGGCGAAAACAAATGATATTAAAGCGTTTGATAAAGCATTATTCAGCCACTTTGGTTTCATCTTTTCGAACATTGCCCGCTCTTTTATATTGAGTACAACCAATGCGGCGTTCACTTCTGTTCCAGCTTCTGGCCCAACGAAGAAGTATTACAAGCAAATCAACCGTTACTCTGCGAGCTTCGCTTTATGTGTTGATATGGCGATGTTCTCTCTAGGTGGCGAGTTGAAGTTCCGTGAACTGATCTCTGCCCGTTTGGCTGACATGCTTTCTAAATTGTATTTAGCGTCTATGACGTTGAAGCATTGGGAAGATCAAGGCCGCCAGAAAGACGATTTACCCTTGGTCGAGTATGCAATGGCAATGTTGTTCTCTGAATTCGAAGAGGCACTAGACGGCTTCACTAAGAACTTACCCGCACGTCCTGTAGGTTGGTTAGTGCGTGCGTTGACAATGCCTTTAGGTCGGAGTGCTGCCAAGCCAACTGATAAAGTTGTGGCTAAAATTGTTGATTTAACAACGTCTGCAACCGCAACGCGTGAACGTTTAATTACGGGTACTTACCGTGGTGATAACGGACGTAACCCAATGTTCAAGTACGATTCATTGTTAACTCGTGTTGACCAAGCGGATCCAATCTATAAAAAGATTGGTATTGCTTTGAAAGCGGGTAAATACGATGAATCGAATCTAACCATTGAAAACCGCATCACCGATGGCGTAACAATGGGCGTTCTGACCCAAGACGAAGCCGACTTCATGATTACTTTTGAAAAAGATGTTTTAGAAATGGTTAACGTTGATCATTTCCCTCTTGAAAGTTTAGGTCCTGTTTCTATTAAGCACGATGTTTCAGAACAGAAAACTAAAGTTGAAAAGAAGCCTGCTAAAAAAATTGAAGAAGCTTCTTAAGTAACGGTTACTTTTTGATGCAATCTAAGCCCTGTAAGAATGTCAAAGATGACAATTTAACAGGGCTTTTTTTTTGCAACAGATTATTTTATTAAAATGATCAGCCTGCTCTACTCCCTTAAAACGCATTACTTTAAGATGTTTAATAAATCGTCTTTTTGCTTATTAAACATGGCTCATGGAGACCTCATGGAAACATTTTTTGATATTCAACAACGTGCTACTAAGCGCAAAGGTGGTAAAGCTGCGTTGGCTTCCATTGTCTATAAGCCGTTAACCCCTAAGCAGTTATTGAAAGTTTCTGATGATGAGTGGCTAGAAGAATTTACTCGCAAGATTTTTCAGAGCGGTTTTTATTGGTCGGTTATCAATAAGAAGTGGCCGGGGTTCCGTGAAGTATTTTGGGACTTCAACATTAAGAAATTATTAATGATGCCACCAGAGATGCTAGAAGAGAAATCGTCTGATGAGCGAATTGTCAGAAATTACAATAAAGTGAAAACCGTGCCTGCGAATGCCTCAATGATTCACTTTGCAGCCAAAGATGAAGGTAAACCTTTTAATCAGCTGGTAGCTGAATGGCCAGCAGATGACATTATTGGCTTGTGGGCTTGGCTTAAAAAGCACGGCGCTCGCTTGGGCGGCAATACGGGGCCCTATACGCTACGCCAATTGGGGAAAGATACATTTTTACTATCTCGTGATGTTGAAGCTTACTTGCGCGCAAACGAAATTATTGACGGTGGCCTGCAATCTAAGAAATCGTTAAAAGCCGCACAGGAGTTTTTTAATGCAATGCAAAAAGAGAGTGGCTTATCACTGCAAGAAATTAGCCTAACCATTGCTTATAGCGTAGGCGATAACTCGGTTTAATATCTGCGTTTAGAACAGATATTTGATAGCTTCGGCGTGATATAAAAGGAAATACTCAACGCCGTTTTATCCCACGCCATACACTATTTTGATACTACCCCCAGTACCCATCAAAATTTTGCTCAATAATAATCACCGAAATCTGCTAGAATCGATTATTAACAATCTTTGAATTCTTGAGAATAACACCGTGACTAATAACGATGTATTACGCCGCATTCGCTATACCTTTAATTTTAGCGATTCAAAAATGATCAGCCTATTCGCTTTGGCAGGTGAGACAGTTACTCGTGAGCAAGTTAGCTGCTGGTTAAAGAGAGACGATCATGATGACTATAAAGGCCTAAAGGACTATCTTTTAGCGACTTTCCTTAATGGTTTGATCAATGATAAGCGTGGCGTAAAAGAAGGCGAGCCTGCTCCCATTGAGAAAGAGCTGACCAATAACATCATTTTACGTAAATTAAGAATCGCCTTAAATTATGTCGATGCTGACATGCTTGACGCAATGGCACTCGCTGACTTTCGCATCAGTAAGCCAGAGCTAACCGCTTTCTTCCGTCGTCCGGGTCATAAGCATTATAGAATTTGCAAAGATCAGATTTTGCGTAATTTCTTACAAGGTATTCAGATCAAGTACCATGTTGCAAAGCCGACTGATGCAGAACAATTGTCTGATTTTGAAACGCCAAGCGAGGCGCTATAACGTTTTAAGATAGGCCATCTGGCGACAACTGCTTGTCACCAGATGGCTATTACCAACTACTAGACCCGTAAAATCAGCACCTCAGTCATTCGCTCCCCGCATTGTTCCTATCACCCATTGCTGCATTAATTCAGGACAGAGAATCAGTTGTTCTTTTTTTACTTTTGGCAGTTTTTTGATTCGATATTCAAGTTGAGAAGCAACGACCCTATTTGCCACTGAGTATGAAAACTCTAAGGTCAGCGGCCCCTTACCTTTAAGTGCCTTCGCCGCTTTAGGTCCTCCACTTTGATGTTCACAAAAACGACGCTCTACATCGGTGGTTATGCCCGTATATAAAGCATTACGATTATTACGAACAAGGTAGATAAACCAGGTATTGAAAGGCTTGGGCTTTGAGTTATTAGGCATGGGTGTATAGCACCATACTCTTTTAGATAAATCACTGGTTTTGTATTGAATCGGTGTAGACTTACTGAAAACACTCTATTTATGGATGCTTTAACATGGCAAACCCGACAACAACTCCTGTCACAGCGCGTTTTCGCGATCCTTTTAGCGGCTTCAGTCACTTATTTGGGGCATTTGTAGGCCTTGCAGTACTGTGTTTTTTCGTTTTTAAAGCAAGCATCAATGGTGATATTTTACAGGTCGCCTCGGTTGCTGTTTTCGGCGTATGCATGATTATGATGTTTGGCACCAGTGCGGTTTATCACCTTGTTCAAGGCAGTGATGAAAAGATACTAAAACTTAAACGCATCGACCATATGGCGATCTTCGCTATGATAGCGGGCACTTACACACCCAT
>JBNMQK010000040.1:0-15535 GCA_051278005.1 Oleispira sp.
GTTAAATATTGATCAATAAAAAAGGGGCTTCTATTTACCATAGAAGCCCCTTTTTTTAGTGCTATTTATAAGCCCCTCGAATTAGAATTTATATTCCAAACCAATACCGTAATATTCATTGCTGCTATTTTTACCGTACTCTTCGTCCGTGGCGAAAGCATAAACTTTAGCGCCTTTGGCTAACTTATAATCAACACCCAGGCTATAGGTTTTAGCATTATCTTTATCTTTAGCAATATCAGACTCGCCATATTGAGCTTTTAATTTAACATCTGACGTCAGCTTATAAGCCGCAGAGTAAACCCAGCCGTCTTTGTTATCGCCATTTTGCTGTTGAGTTTCCCAAAGGCCACCCACAGTAATATCAGCAATAGAATACTGACCCACTAAGCGGGTTACATCAATGCCGTTAGCTTCTACATTAGTATCATAGGCAACCGCTGCGTAAAATGCATTGCGAGAATAGGTTAATGAACTAGAAGTACCATCGTTAACCGTTTCGTCTTCAGACGCGATGTGAGCAACCGTTGCCACTAAGCCCGATATGGAAGGCGTATTGTATTGCACAGAGTTAGCTTCGCGATTATCACTGTTGGTGATAACGCTTTTTATGTCGCCTTCAAGATCGTTGAATAGGTCGATTTTCTTTTGAGCTTTTTTCAAGGGCGTATCGAACATGCCTACGATTACTTGACCAAATTCGCCTTTTACGCCGGCATAAACATTACGCTGTGCGAATGTTTGGCCTTCATCATCTTTCTTGCTGTTATCACCGTCATCTACCGCTGTTTGATATTCAGCTTTATAAACACCTTGTAAACCGTGCTTCAGTTCAATCTTACCTTTAACACCCAAGCGAGAAGCATTAGACACTAATTCAGAAATGCTGAAGCCCTTTTCTTGAGTATTCTGTACAGAAACATTAATTTTTCCGTAGAATTCAGGTAATTCAACTTCTACTTTTTCAGCGTAAGCGAAAGCAGGTAATGCCGTTGCAATAGCCAATGATAAAATCGTCTTTTTCATAATTATTTCCATTCTACGTTTTAAATAGTTAAGCGGCTTAATAATGAAACGGCTTACTTATGTTGTTTTTAAATTCATGATGATTATGTTACAAGTTTGTTACAGAAATATGACAGGATGTCGGTAATATTTCAATTTTATGAAACTTTTATTAAAGTTATTGGGCAATCATTATGTCGCAAACAGAGTGTTGTAGATTGAATTCTAACCCATGTTAACTATAAACTATTTCAATTAAGTCATTGTGGCTATGAGAATATAGACGAAAATAAAAAAACCCACGAATCGTGGGTTTTTTTATGAGGGGATGTTCAAACACTCGATAAGCTTGGGGTCTAAGTATCGGCTTGTGCCTGTTCTTCCATCTCTGATAATGAGCTGTGGCGAACATCGGCACCACTCACTAAATAGATTACTTGTTCACTGATATTACGGGCATGATCTCCGATACGTTCAATCGCCCGCAAGATCCATAAAATGTTAATCGCCTGGCCAATAGAGCGAGGGTCTTCCATCATATAGGTGCTGAGTTCACGAATAGCAGAGGCATATTGCTCATCGACCATCTTGTCGCTACGAACAACGTCAATGGCACCTTCTATGTCGTGACGAGCAAAAGCGTCCAAGGCATCAGACGTCATCTTTACAACCGCCGATCCCATGTGACGAATTGACTGATTGCACATCTTTGAACCCGCTTGGTTGCCACTTGCTACTTCAAGGGCATGAATAGCGATCTTGGCGGCCTCGTCACCCATGCGTTCTAAATCACGAACGACACGAGACACGGCTAATACCATGCGTAAGTCAGAAGCTGCAGGCTGGCGACGAACAAGAATATGGGTACACTCTTGGTCGATGCTCACTTCCATTTCATTCACGTCTTCTTCACGTTGAATGATTTTATCTGCAGAGCTGGTATCGCCGCTGCAAATAGCATCAATAGCATCAGAGACTTGTCTCTGTACTAAGCCGCCCATCGCTAGCATTTGATTACGAATAGCTTCTAGGTCAGCATTAAATTGCTGTGAGATGTGTTGATTAAAATTCATATCCATTGTTATTCTCCTTAATTAAGATGGGCTATCCGAAACGGCCAGTAATATACGCTTCTGTTAATTCGTGCTGAGGCGTCGTGAAAACTTGATTAGTTGGGTTCACTTCGACCAATTGGCCAAGGTGAAAGTAAGCGGTGCGTTGTGAAACACGAGCGGCTTGTTGCATTGAGTGGGTCACGATGGCAATGGTGTACTTTTCGCGTAACTCATCGATAAGCTCTTCGATTTTAGCGGTCGCAATAGGATCCAATGCTGAACACGGTTCATCCATTAAAATGACTTCAGGATCAACCGCAATAGTACGAGCGATACACAGACGTTGTTGCTGACCGCCTGAAAGCCCAGTGCCTGGAGAGTGCAGACGATCTTTAACTTCGTTCCACAATCCTGCACGCTTCAAGCTTTTTTCTACTATCTCATCAAGCTCAACACGGCTTTGTGCTAAGCCATGAATACGAGGGCCATAAGCGACGTTATCGTAAATTGACTTGGGGAATGGGTTTGGTTTCTGAAATACCATACCCACACGAGCCCGTAACGGCACAGTATCAACATCAGCACCGTAGATATTTTCATTATCGAGTAAAATCTCACCCGTAATGCTACAAATATCAATCGTATCGTTCATGCGGTTCAGTGTGCGCAAAAAGGTCGATTTACCACAACCAGAAGGGCCAATTAAGGCGATCACTTCGTTAGCACCAATGTCTAAACTGACGTCATAAATTGCTTGTTTGTCGCCATAAAAAACGTCCACGTTACGGGCTGAAAGCTTTGCTTTCGAGCTAAACGGGACGCCGGTCGTTGTGTGGTTTTCAATAAGTTGCATATTCGTACTCATTTACAATTCTCACTTTCAATTCTTTCTATTAGTACGTTCTATTAGTACTTTGTATCAGCACATCAATTTGTCCGCTACCTATGACAATAAGATAGCGATCAGGCTACCAGCGGCGTTCTAAGCGACGACGCAAAATGACGGCGGTAGTATTCATCAGTACTAGAAATGACAATAAAACTAATATGGCACCCGATGTCCGCTCCAAGAAAGCGCGTTCTGGGCTATCAGACCATAAGAAAATCTGCACCGGTAATACCGTAGAAGGGTCATTAATGAACCCAGGAACGTCGACCACAAAAGCCACCATACCAATCATTAATAACGGTGCAGTTTCACCTAATGCTTGTGCCATACCCAAAATAGTACCGGTTAGCATTCCTGGCATGGCTAAAGGCAATACGTGATGGAAAACCACTTGGTTTTTCGATGCACCTAAACCATAAGCCGCTTCACGAATTGACGGTGGCACCGCCTTAATCGCTGCGCGAGCTGAGATGATGATCGTGGGTAAGGTCATTAGGGTTAATACTAAACCGCCTAATAAAGGGGTAGAACGTGATACACCGAAAATATTAATGAAGATCGCCATACCTAATAAACCAAAGATGATGGACGGTACGGCGGCTAAGTTATTAATATTAATCTCGACAACTTCTGTCATGCGGTTACGCGGTGCAAACTCTTCTAAATAGATCGCAGCACCCACTCCAATCGGGAAAGACAACAGTAGCGTTACCATCAAGGTTAATAAGGTCCCTTTAACAGCACCATGAATACCGGCCAGTTCTGGTTCGCGAGAATCACCATTGGTGAAGAATAAGGTATTGAAATGGGTGTCTAAGCGATCGGCTTCAATCCAGCTGTTCAACCATACTAACTGTTGCTCTGAAAGGCGGTTGTTAATCTCATCTTCTGCTAAATTACGGTCGTGTTTGAACCATTGGTCCACATCATCGTCCATCAATAGTTCAATGTTAATCGTGGTATCGATCGCCGCCGGATTAGCTAATAACAATTCTTGTAATTGCCAAGCCGCACCTGGACTGATTAATTTAAATAGCTCGCGTTTGTCATTGCGGCTTTTGGGCTTTAAGCTTTTTGCAAAGTGACGTTTAATTAAACCTTCAAAGTTTGCGAAACGAATCTCTTCTATTGTGCTGTCTTTATTGAGATTTAGGTAGTTACTGTCCAACACAATCTCTGTGGTTAAGCTGGTTTGTCTAAAGGCCGATGTCCCTTTACTGGCGATATCAGTAAATAAAACCACCAGGCATAACATACCAAAGAAAACAGACGCCATACCGTATAAGCGAAAACGTGTTTCTGCCGCTCGACGGCGGGCTAACCCTTTTTCAACCTTTTCACGGGTTGTTAATGCTTTTGTAATCATAGTTGTCTCCGAAGAATCAATCATACTGCTCTCGATATTTTTGTACGATCTTCAATGCGACGAAGTTCAATACTAGCGTAGTGATAAATAACACAAGGCCTAATGCAAATGCGGCTAAGGTCTTAGGAGAGTCAAATTCTTGGTCGCCTACCAGCAAGGTTACGATTTGAACGGTCACGGTTGTTACACTATCAAGAGGATTAGCGGTTAAGTTAGCGGCTAGGCCTGCTGCCATGGCAACAATCATCGTTTCACCAATCGCCCGAGAAACGGCCAGCATTACGGCACCGACAATGCCCGGTAGCGCAGCGGGTATAACAACCTGACGCACCGTTTCATTCTTGGTTGCGCCCAAACCATAACTGCCATCACGAAGAGATTGGGGTACTGCGTTGATAACGTCATCCGATAAAGACGATACAAAAGGAATGATCATCACGCCCATTACCAGGCCTGCGGCTAAGGCACTTTCGGAAGACACTTCTAAGCCTAGGTCAGTACCCAAAGTACGAATAATGGGTGCCACGGTGAGCGCCGCAAAAAAACCGTACACAACCGTTGGAATACCCGCTAAAACTTCTAACGCAGGTTTAGCATATTGGCGTACATTTTCAGACGCGTATTCGGACAAATAAATAGCCGCCATTAACCCTACGGGTATGGCGATGATCATGGCGATGAATGAAATCAATAATGTACCCGCAAATAGCGGCACTGCGCCAAAGCTACCTGAAGAACCTGATTGATCCGCACGTAACGCAACTTGAGGAGACCAAGTCGTACCGAATAAAAACTCTAATGCATTCACTTGCTGAAAAAACATCCATGCTTCAAAGACGACACTCGCTAAAATGCCGACGGTCGTCAGTACTGCGATGCCCGAGCTGGACAATAACAGCAGGTTAACAATTTTTTCCATTTCAGTACGGGCACGTAACGCAGGCTTTATACGGCGATAAGTAACCACAAAACAAATTAAACACAGGCTTAATGCAATACCCGAATTTAATATTGAAGTGCGTTCGTTTAAGGCGGCTAGGTGATTAACAGCGGGCATTAAACTGGGGTCTGGTGCAAGGCCTGCTCCAGATGCAAGGTTGTGAACCTTACTGATCGCAAGCTGTATCTGAGCGGGGTCTGCCGTTTGAATTTCTATGGGTAATTGAACAATTAATAGATGATCAATGATTGGGCCTTCTAATAAATGCCAAGACAATAATAAAATTAGAGCAGGTACACCGGTCCACAAGGCCATTAAGGTGCCGTAGTGATCGGGCAAGGAGTGCATTCGCGTTCCTTGATTTGATATTGTTCGAGCACGGTTTCGGCCTAAAAAATAGGCGCCTCCGAGAACAATAATGACGATGATGAGCAGGCTACTAAAGTTCATATCTTGATTGTTTACCCGTTGTTTTCGTTTCAGTCGATTTAAGTTTTTTAACACGAAAAAGCCGAGGGCTATTCTTATTACTGAGAATAGGCCTCGGCGATCGGTATTATGTCAGACTTGGCTTACTTCGTAACCAAGGTCGTTAAATTCTTAACCGTGCTCAGTACTTTAGAGCGTTCTTCATCTGACATGGGGATCATACCTTTTTCCGCTAAGTAGCCGTACTCACCCATTGCTTTCTCAGAAGTAAACTCTGCTAGGTACTGTTCGATACCTGGGATAACGCCAATGTGAGCTTTCTTTACGTAAAAGAATAAAGAACGGCTTACTGGGTAGTCACCATTAGCAATAGCATCGAATGTGGGCAGTTTACCATTAATAAGTGAACCTTGAACCTTTTCAGAGTTCTGCTCTAAGAAGCTGTAGCCAAATACGCCCAATGCATCAGGGTTAGCAACTAATTTTTGTACAATCAGGTTGTCGTTTTCACCTGCTTCTACGTAACCACCGTCTTCACGTACCGCGTGGCAGACTGCTTTGTATTTGTTTTTATCTTGCTTCTTCATGGCCTTGATAAATGGGAAAGTCTTACAGCCGCCTTCTAACGCCAATTCGGCAAAAGCATCTCGAGTACCTGATGTTGGAGGTGGACCCAATACTTCAATTTTAGTCGCTGGAAAAGTCGGATTGATTTCATTCCAAGTTTTGTATGGGTTATCAACCAGAGTATCAGTACCATCTGGGTTAGGAATGTTTTTACCCAGTGCTAAAAATAATTCGCGCAGGCTTAAAGACATTTGCTTAGTGGCTTTAGTATTTGCCAATACGATACCGTCATAGCCCACGGTCACTTCAATAATGTCCTTAATGCCATTTTCAGCACAAAGTGCTACTTCTGATTTTTTAATCGCACGAGAAGCATTGGTGATGTCTGGAGTCGCACTACCCACACCGGAGCAAAACAACTTTAAACCACCGCCAGAACCGGTTGATTCAACTTTTGGGGTCGCAAACTTTGTTGATTTACCGAAACGTTCGGCTACAACGGTTGAAAATGGATAAACCGTAGAAGATCCGACAATGCTGATATAATCACGTTCAGCGCTTGCTGACATGCTGATTGCAGAGGCGGCTAGTGCAGCACTTAACGCTAATAATTTTTTCATAATCAGTTCCTATTTAAGGGTCATTTATACTCAGATTTTCATATTTGAAGCACTAAGTAAAAAGTATTTTTTCGAATGCTTATTAAGTGATCAGGATTATGACGTTGCAATGTTACAGAAATATGACAACTAGTAGGAATGTTGCGAAAGCATTGCATTTTTATGACGCTGGTTCTATTTAAGTCTAAATGTTATTCAGCTAAAATCATAAAAAAGGTATGGATCCTGCTACATCACCCTACTAACACAATAACAAATTAGGGTTTCGAGGTACTTATGGGCGAAATACGTGGCTTTATCACAAGGAACAGCTTACCCGAATACTATTTACAGCAAGCATCAATTTGGTTTGACCCGATTATCGAAACCCTAATTCAGCACCATTATGGTGCAGGGGGAACGTTAGTGGTCGGCATTAATGGCTGCCAAGGTTCAGGCAAGACTACACTCGCTGATTATTTATGCACCTGTCTTCAAGCTAAGGGTCTAAGGTCAATCGCTATTTCTATTGACGACTTCTATTTGACTCGACAACAGCGACAGCAGCTTGCGACGGATGTGCATCCTTTATTGTCTACCCGTGGCGTGCCAGGAACGCACGATTTAGAACTCGCACTCGAAACGTTACAGCAGCTATCCCAAGACAGTGGTCAGGTTAAGGTGCCGCGCTTTAATAAAGCTCAGGACGAACGTTTACCCGAAGAGCAGTGGCCGCACGTTGACACTCCCCTTGATATCATTATTCTTGAAGGTTGGTGTGTGGGAATTACGGCGGAAGCAGAGGAGGCTTTATTGGAACCGATTAACGAATTGGAATCGTTGAAAGATCCAGAGGGGAAGTGGCGTAGCTACATTAACCAGCAATTAGTGACCAATTATCCAGAGCTGTGGCAACTCATCGATCGCCTAATTATGTTGCAAGCCCCGAGTTTTAGTTGCGTTTATCAATGGCGCTTAGAGCAAGAGCAGAAGTTGGCACAAGATCAAGCACGGGAAGAAGGCCGGGTATTAGCACAAGATGAGGCTTGGCAAAAAGAAGCATTAAAAGACGATGCATTAAAAGAAGGCGCGTCTCACAGTAATCGGATCATGCAAGCAGAAGATATTCGCCAGTTTATTCAACATTACGAGCGCCTCACTCGCCATGGCTTAAAATACTTACCACAAACGTGTCAGCATTTATTTCAACTAACCAACAAGCGTCAGGTGGTAGGTTACCAAGCTCCGAATCCTTTACCTGATGATCCTCGCTTTGGTCAGCATGATGTGACATTTAAAGGACTGTAACCATGACTCAAACTATAAAAAAAGAGCTAAATAAAGAGTTCAATAAAGAGTTCAATAAAGAAATACAAGAATGGATTATTTTTACTGATTTGGACGGTTCATTATTAGACCATGATAGTTACAGTCATAAAGCGGCTGATGCACTCTTACTGGAGTTAGAAGAGCATCACATACCCGTGGTTTTAACGACCAGTAAAACCCGTGCTGAAGTGCTCTCCATACGGGCAGATTTAAATAACCAACACCCCTTTATTATTGAAAATGGTGCGGCTATTTTTATTCCTCAAGGATATTTTCCTAAGAAGCCTGAGGCTTGTATGGATATTGATGGATTTTGGGTATTCAGTT
This sequence comes from Oleispira sp., assembly GCA_051278005.1. Taxonomy (GTDB): domain Bacteria; phylum Pseudomonadota; class Gammaproteobacteria; order Pseudomonadales; family Oceanobacteraceae; genus Oleispira. Next base: position 8,507 of record JBNMQK010000040.1, read on the forward strand.
TCTGCCAACCAAGAAATCATTGGCTATCAATACTCGAAAAAGCAAAAAAACTTTTCCCTCACAGTTTTAGTCATTTTTCAGCAATGAAAGAAGAGGTCATTGCTCAAGTCACGGGCTTGTCCATTGAACAAGCTCAGCAAGCTAATCAAAGAGAGTTTGGTGAACCTATCTCATGGTTGGGTGTGGATAAGGCCAAACAGCAATTTATTCTTTGGTTAGAATCTGAAGGAGGGCATGTATTACAAGGTGGACGTTTTCTTCATTTAAGCGGCGCTTGTAATAAAGGTCAGGCACTTGATTGGTTAACAACCGAGTATAAAAAACAAAGAGACCTGTCAGCGACTAAGACCATTGCCATTGGTGATAGTGATAATGACATTGCAATGTTAGAGCAAGCTGATTTAGCACTCATTATTCGATCTCCTGTTCATGAACCGCCAACGCTAACCCGAGCGAATGGGTTTTTTATCTCAAAAGAATTTGGGCCTAGAGGTTGGAACTCAGGTTTACGAAGTATTTTATAACTTAGTAATAAATATATTTAAATTTTTTAATATCAATAATTAATAACAAAATAAGGAAATAAGGAAATATCATGGCTGACTTTTATCAAAATGGCATAGTGACCACCTTACATAATTTAGCGCATCGACCGGTTGAAGATATTGAAAGTGAATTGCGGGAGTTCAGTAAAAAACGCCCAATGTCGTTGATCCTTCCTTCGTTATTTTCCGAGTTAGAAGGCGACGCTCTGCCTAATATTGTAAAACACTTAAAAGATGCAGACTATCTTAGTGAAATCGTTATTGGTTTAGATCGTGCAAATGAAGAACAGTATCGTCATGCATTAACGTTCTTTGGCAAGTTGCCGCAGCATCATCGAGTTTTGTGGAATGAAGGCCCAAGATTACAAGCGTTAGATGCGGAGCTACAAGAACTTAATCTTGCACCCAAAGAATTAGGTAAAGGACGTAATGTTTGGTATTGCATGGGTTATACCCTTGCCTCTAACCGTTCTGAATCGGTTGCTTTACACGACTGCGATATTGTTACTTATGATAGAGAATTGTTGGCCCGATTAATTTATCCCGTCGCTAATCCTCGATTTAACTATGAGTTTTGTAAAGGATTTTACGCCCGAGTGGCCGATGGCAAGATAAATGGACGTGTCAGCCGATTATTGGTGACACCGTTATTGCGCGCATTAAAAAAAGTATTTGGTGAAATGGAATATCTACAATTTATGGACAGTTTCCGTTATCCATTAGCGGGCGAATTTTCGTTCCGTAAAGATGTATTAAATGATATTCGCATTCCCAGTGATTGGGGGTTAGAGATTGGCGTATTATCTGAGATGCATAGAAATTATGCCAATAACCGTTTATGTCAGGTAGATATTGCGGATGTCTATGATCATAAACATCAAGATTTATCGCCTGATAATGACGCAGGTGGACTATCGAAAATGTCGATCGATATCTCTAAGGCGTTATTTCGTAAGCTAGCGACCCATGGCAAAACCTTTAATACTGAAACGTTCCGTTCGATCAAGGCCACTTACTATCGCATCGCCTTAGATTTTATTGAAACCTATCATAATGATGCGGTTATGAACGGACTCACGCTGGATATTCATGCCGAAGAAAAAGCGGTCGAATTATTTGCGAAAAACATAATGAAAGCAGGAGAAGCTTTTTTAGATAAGCCGATGGAAACACCCTTTATTCCAAGCTGGAACCGCGTAATCAGTGCTAAACCCGATATTCTAGAACGTTTATACGAGGCCGTAGAAGAAGACCATAAGGAGTTTATGTCACGATGAGTTTATTTGATTCTGCATTATTACAACGCAGCCAGCATTTATTAGAACAGATTTATCATCAAACTGAACTGGATATAAGTTCGGTTGAGCTGGCGCATAAATGTTTACAAACCATGAGGCTGGATCAATCCTGTTTTGACGCGGCTTCGTCTTCGCCTTCGTATTGTGATCTGTGGGATCAAACAACAACGGTCATGATCACCTATGGTGACAGTTTTTTATCTCCCGATGAAAAGCCACTGATTACCTTGAAACATTTTTTAGACGAGCATTGCGAGGGGTTAATTAACAGCGTTCATATTTTGCCTTTTTTCCCTTTTAGTTCAGACGATGGTTTTTCGGTGATAGATTTTTCCAGTGTGAACGAATCATTAGGAGATTGGGCAGACATTGAGAGTATTAGTAAAGATTATCGCTTAATGGCAGACTTAGTTATTAATCACTGCTCAAGCCGTAGTTTATGGTTTCAAAATTTTATTAAAGGTGAAGGGCCAGGTCATGATTACTTTTATACCGAATCGTTAGAAGCTGATTTATCGCAAGTGGTTAGGCCAAGAACCAGTTCGTTATTAAGAGAGACTCAAACCCATAAAGGGTTAGAACACGTTTGGTGTACGTTTAGTCATGACCAAGTTGATTTAGACTTTAGAAATCCTGAAGTTTTATTACAATTTATAAAAATAATGCGTCAGTACCTAGATATGGGCGTACGTATTTTTCGCCTCGACGCGATTGCTTTTTTATGGAAAAAAGTGGCCTCGCCGAGTATTAATCTTGAAGAAACTCATAACGTAGTGCGTTTACTCAGATTATTGATCGAGCATGCACAAAGTGACGCGGTGATTATCACTGAAACGAATATCCCTAACCTTGAGAACCTATCCTACTTTGGTAACGCGAACGAGGCTCATTGCGTCTATAATTTTGCGTTGCCGCCGTTATTGGTGAATACCTTGCTCACGGGTAATAGCCATCATTTAAAGCTCTGGCTAATGAGCATGTCGCCCACTCAGCTTGGCACGACCTATTTTAATTTTATTGCTTCCCATGATGGTATGGGATTAAGACCCGTTGAAGGGATATTAGGCGATGATGAAACCCGGGTATTAGTCGATACGTTACAAAACTTTGGGGGTCGTATTTCTTGGCGTGCCTTAGAAAATGAAGACGGAGAAGCGATCCAAAAACCTTATGAAGTGAACATCTCGTTATTTGATGCGTTGCAAGGCACGTTAAAAGGCAAAGACGAGTTCGGTATTGCTCGTTTTGTATGTGCCCATGCCGTTATGTTGGGTTTAGAAGGTATTCCTGGCATCTATGTGCATAGTTTGTTGGCTACACGTAATGATTATCAACGCATGGAAAATACCGGCCATAATCGTTCAATAAACCGACATCAATGGCAATACGGTGAATTGGAAGGGCTATTAATTAATGATGAACAGTCCCGTGAGGCGCTGACGGAAGAAGAAAGTCATCACAAGATAGTCTTTTCGCACATAAAACGTCTATTAGCGATTAGGCAGCAGCAAAAGGCATTTCACCCGAATGCGGCACAATTTACGCTTCACTTAGGTGATGCTATTTTTGCTTATTGGCGTCAGTCTCACGATAGAGAGCAGAGTATTTTTTGTATCAGTAATATCAGTGATTTGGCTCAAGAATTTATGTTGTCAGATATCAATCTCGTCAGCACGGAAAATTGGCATGATCTTATTTCTGGCAAAGAAATGACCCACCAAGATATGCTGGTGCAGCTCGTGCCGTATCAAACACTCTGGATCAGTAATTACTGATGTTGTTTGTAAATGGCTATTGTCTTTGTTTAAAACTCAGGGAGTCCGCGAGTAGAATCCTGACTTGATGGATTGAACTTTCGGATTACTAGAGTATCCTAAAGGCTATGACATCCTTTATTTGCAATTCATTAATAAGCAATCCTGTTTTAAGGAATAAGCGTTTAGCGCTTTTACTGCTTCTGTCTTTTTGTTTGACCTATATGGGTCAGGCTTTTGCGACGCCGATGATGTGTATGATGCCCGCTAGTGAGAGGGTTGAACTTACACCGTCTTCTCAAGCAAACGGTGCATCACCTTGTCATCACATGATGTCTGAATCTACTGTTAGTAATCAGCTGGTGGTTAAAAGCAGTGCTATGGACTGTTGTGATGATATAAGTTTTAAAGGTGACGAGAGTTCAACGATCAGCTCGCCTAACTGTACTTGCCTTGATGGCGGTTGTGGATCCTCATTAACATTCCTTGCTAGCTTCTCTTGCAGCTCACTTAGCATCAGTGAATTGTCATACCATTATTCCACGATGGGTTTCCCCAACCAAATCGATTCTGCGCTCTTTCGTCCTCCGATTGCCTAATACACCTTAAAATTGAACCCGCTTGGCAGTGAGTTTGCTTGGCTTTTATAATGTGTATTGAGAAAACCTGATGAAAAATTTTGTATTTATGTGCCTCGGTGGCGCGATTGCGGTGTTGGCTTTTATATTTGGCCAGGGGGTATTATTCGAGAAAACATCGAATTCTGGACGTCCTATTGCTCAAGAAACTGGTTCTCAAGAGCCAAGCGTTCTGTATTGGGTTGCCCCCATGGATGCCAATTTTCGCCGTGATAAGCCCGGTCAATCGCCGATGGGGATGGATTTAGTGCCCGTTTATGCCAAGGCAAGTGGGGATACTGAAAAAGGTGTTGTTGAAATTTCAGCCGCGGTTGGTAATAATTTCGGTGTTAAAGCGATGGCCGTTGAATGGTCGCTGCCTAGGTTGAATTTTATCAGCAGCGGCCAAGTGAATTACGCAAAAGAAAGCCTCGTTCATCTGCATGCGCGCACCAGTGGTTGGGTCGAGAAACTCTACGTCAGCGATATGGGCCAGCGGGTGAAAAAGGGCCAAGCCTTATACGGTATCTATTCGTTAGAATTTATTAATGCAAAAAAAGATTATCTACGTGCTTTGAATGCGCAAGATGAAAGTTTAATGCGCGCGGCTAAAAATCGTTTAAAAGCGTTAAGAATTGATAATAAGGTTATTGCAGAACTTAAGCGAACTAAAAAAGTCAGCCCAGTTACCATCTTCTATGCCCCTCAAAATGGTTACATTGAACAACTTAATATCAATGAAGGTATGTACGTAAACCCTGAGAATAAATTATTAACCATTGCCGATTTAAATCAGTTAACGGTGGATGTGGAATTGGATCATCAGCATGCGGCTTGGTTGAGTCAGTTCCCCGGACAGATAGAATGGACGTTAACCTCAGCGCTCATGCCGACCCACAGCTGGCAAGGCAAGCTTGATTACATTTATCCTATGTTGAATGAAAAATTGCGCACAATACAAGTGCGATTAGTGGTTGCTAATAACGATCAATTATTAAAACCGAATATGTGGCTCAATTTAAAAGGCCGTATTACGGCGACCGAAAAAACATTGTTAATTCCCAGTCAGGCTCTCATTCGTACCGAGAACAAGATGCGTGTCGTGATGGCTCTAGGGGAAGGACGTTTCAAATCAGTTGCGGTTAAAACGGGTCGATTTTTTAACCAAAAAGTAGAAGTTCTTGAAGGCTTGCAAAGGGGTGATCGTATTGTTACCAGCGCTCAGTTCCTAATTGATTCTGAATCGAATATTGATTCTGATCTTCAGCGGATGAACTCTTCAGCGATGGAGAGCAATGATGATAACTAAGATCATTCATTGGTCCATTTTTAATCGAGTCTGGGTTTTATTCGTCACGGGATTGATTATTTTAGCGGGCGCTTTTGCTATCAAGAATACCGCCGTCGATGCCATTCCTGATTTGTCAGATGTGCAAGTCATTATTAAAACGTCTTACCCAGGGCAAGCGCCACAAGTGGTGCAAGACCAAGTGACTTATCCACTCACCACGGCGATGTTATCGGTGCCAGGGGCTAAAACAGTACGCGGTTATTCATTTTTTGGGGATTCGTATGTCTATGTTATTTTTGATGATGATACTGATTTATATTGGGCACGCAGCCGGGTTTTAGAATACTTAAGTCAAGTCACCGATAGTTTGCCTGACAGTGCTAAGCCGCAATTAGGCCCTGATGCCACCGGTGTTGGTTGGGTCTTTATTTATGCATTAACGGATACCAGCGGTCATTTAGATTTATCCGAACTGCGCTCTTTGCAAGATTGGTTTTTAAAATACGAATTACAAACCGTGTCAGGGGTTTCCGAAGTTGCCGCGGTGGGCGGCATGATAAAACAATATCAAGTTCGAGTAGATCCGCATAAATTACGATCTTATGGTATTCCATTATCATTATTAGAAACCGCGATACAGCAAGGTAATCAAGAAGTGGGTGCTTCGGTTATCGAGATGGCAGAAGCGGAATATATGATTCGGGCAACGGGTTATATCAGCAGTCGCGAAGATTTAGAAAATATCCCTCTGGGCATTGTAGATAACGGGCAGCCTTTATTCCTCAGTGACGTCGCCAATATTATAGAAGGTCCACAAATGCGCCGAGGCGTGAGTGAACTTGACGGTAAAGGCGAAGTTGTTGGCGGTATTGTCGTGATGCGCTCGGGTGAGAATGCACAAAAAACCATTGCCGCGGTGAAAGAAAAATTACAGCAATTAAAAGCAGGATTGCCAGAAGGCGTTGAAATCGTAACGGTTTATGATCGCTCTGATTTAATCAATGCGGCGATCGATAACCTCTGGGAAAAATTGACTGCGGAACTCATCATGGTCGCTCTGGCCTGCATCCTTTTTTTATTCCACGTGCGATCTGCATTAGTTGCCATTATCAGTTTACCGATTGGTATTTTAATCGCGTTTATCATCATGTATTTGCAAGGTCTGAATGCCAATATTATGTCTCTTGCGGGGATTGCCATTGCGATTGGTGCCATGGTTGATGGTGCCATTGTGATGATAGAGAACATGCACAAACACTTAGAGCGTAATCTGCTTGATAAAAAAGAGGCGCTCACTAATGACCATCGTTGGCAAATCGTTACGAAAGCAGCCAGTGAAGTGGGGCCGTCATTATTCTTTAGTTTACTAATTATTACCGTCAGTTTCTTACCGGTGTTTACTTTAGAAGCGCAAGAAGGAAAGCTCTTTGCCCCGTTAGCGTTTACCAAAACCTATGCCATGGCCGCTGCTGCAATTTTAGCCATTACACTGGTGCCGGTATTAATGGGTTATTTTATTCGCGG
>JBNMQK010000041.1:0-15080 GCA_051278005.1 Oleispira sp.
GGCTAAGCAGCAAGGCTAAGCAGCAAGGCTAAGCAGCAAGGCTAAGCAGCAAGGCTAAGCAGCAAGGCTAAGAGTAGGCGTTTGTAAAAAAGCTAGCGTGCTTAAACAAAGGGGATGATCTGTTGGCTTATTACATTCATAAGCTCTGATTGTCCTTGGTCAAAAAGTTAATGCAATTTAGCCTAGCTGGACTTGGTTGCGGCCATTGTTTTTTGCTGCATACAGCGCTTTATCAGCACGAGAAAAAACTTCAGCAGCAGTCTCACCTTCAGCAAATTCGCTAATGCCAAAAGAGAGGGTAATTTGTACCGGTTCTTTTTTAAAATTGAACGGACTTTCTTCAATCTTTATTCTCATTTTCTCTGCCACTATTTTTGCTTCACTGGTAGAGGTTTCAGGCATGAGTGCAACAAATTCTTCGCCACCAAAACGAGCAATGAAATCAGTGCTTCTTAGGTTTCTCTGCAGTGAGTTAGCGATGATTTTGAGCACCTTGTCACCGGCTAAATGGCCGTAGGCATCGTTGATACGTTTGAATAAATCAACATCACATACCATGAGGGACAGCTTGCCTCCATAGCGTTCGATGCGCTTAACCTCTTGTTCTAAACGTTGTTGGTAAGCTTCACGGTTCGGCATCCCAGTGAGAGAATCATGCATTGCTTTTTTACGTTGTTCTTCAATGGCGTACTGAGCAGATTCTGCCAACTTCTCCATATCATCTAGTTTCAATTGCATATGACGCAACTGTTCAGTAAGCTCGGTTTCACGATGATATTCTTCTGAACTAAAAGTCTGCATGGCCTGAATAATTAAACCAAGGTGTTCGCTAATGCTGTGGCCTAATTGACTCAGGTCATTTTCACTATTGACGACCGAGCGAATGCTATCAACCTGCCCTTCCAGCAAGCCTTCAAATACAAGACGAGTATCGCTACGGTTTATTTGTCCTTTAGAAGCATTATTAACAAGTTGCTGAATGGTTTCTAGGCGTTGATCTAATCCTTGTAAGAAATATTCAAATTCTTCTTGGCCATCACCTAAAGCATCAATGACTAGGTGAATGACTTGCTCTAACAGCGGGACTAATTCATACCTGTGAAGTTTGCTTATTAATTTATTTTTTAGATCGTCTAATTGATCATTGTAGCGTGCAGGGATAACCAATTGAGCTAATAAGTTGGTTAACATGGTACTAATTTCTTGCTCTATGTGGTCATAGCCTGGTTTCTCTTCGCTATCCAAGGCTAAGCTGACCTCGGGTGCTAATACTTCAATCGGTGCTTCGTGAGTTGCTGGAGCAACTGTTTCAATTATGCTGTTTAAAACAGACTCATCTTCTTGTAAGGGTGAGTCTGATCCTGAGGTTATCGCGGGTGTACTGTGGAATAATCGGCTGAGAAACCCACCTGAATGATCTTTTGGGGTGACGTCGGAATCTTTGTCGATCGTTAGGTCAGATAGTAATTCAGACCACGCTTTTAATTGCTTGCCATAACCAGACCACTGTTTTAAATGCTCCTTTGATTTGCTTACAATTTTTCTAATGCGCCGTTTTTCATCACTGGAGCAAGGAAGGCGTAATAAGTTTTTTGAGGCATTTTGTAAGCTTAGTAGAACTTCATCGGCTTGAGACTGCCATTGCTGTTCAAACTGGTTCACCTCAGTCTGTAAAACGTGCACGCTGGATTCAAGTCCGCGACCTTCGTTTTGAGGTTTAATAGCATCGCGCAACGTTGCGAGAGGTTTGTCGATACTATCCACTTGACCTTCTGCTAGCAGAGAGACAACCACCAACGCTCGTCGCATTTGGTCTTGCTTACGTTCGCTGCTTTTCTCATAATGCTCATACTGCTCTATGAGATCTAGGTATTTGTCACGCCATTTGTGGGTGTCTTTGCCTGAATTATCGCTTTCTTGCGACATAGTCCTTATACCAATGTAAGTATTAACAATAGTTAGTATAGGAACATATAAGCAAAGTGCTGTCTTAGGTGACTAAATAGTTAAAGAATAATTTTGTCGGGTAGCTGAATCTGCATTGCGATAGGTAGGTGGTCTGAAATTGGAGTATCTAAAACCGCCACTTGATTGATATTTAAACCCTCGCTGACCAGAATATGATCAAGCCCGCGTTGTGGTTGCCAGCTTGGAAAGGTATGCAATAGTGGATCAACTGAATGAAAATTTAATTTGGCTAAGGGCGTATTGGTGAGAAGGTGATCGGCATGATTATTCAAATCGCCCATAATCACGACATGCTTAGCTTCTGCGATCAGGTTTTGAATATACCCCAATTGAGCTGCTTGAGTCTTGGACCCTAACGCAAGGTGTAAGACGATGATAAATAGAGGTTCTTGCCGCCCTATTTTCATGACCATTGCCCCTCTGCCAGGTAATAACCCAGGTAATTTATGGTATTCAACTTGATAAGGTTCTAATCGAGAGAGTAACCCATTGCTGTGTTTAGCGATCGGCTTAATATTTCGGTTTGTTTGTTGAAACCAGTGAGGAAATTCGGCTTTCTTGGCGATGTGTTCTACTTGGTTGATGAAATTACTGCGCCAGCTGCCACCATCAGCTTCTTGAAGAGCAGCAATGTCAAAGTGCCTCAATATATCAGCAATACGATCAAGGGTTGCTGTGCGTCGTTTATGGGGTAGCAGGTGTTGCCAGCTTCGTGTGAGGTAGTGATGATACGCGGCCGTTTGAATGCCTACTTGAATATTAAAACTAATGAGATTGAGCTGATTAAAGGCCTTATCTGGATCAGGTAAGGCCTTTAAAAATTCGGATAAGCTGAGTCGATGATGCACCATTCAGAAACCCTAAGAAGAGATTTATTTTTTACGTTCTTGTGCGATTAAGTAATCAACTACTTTAAATATATTGTGTTGACCGCCTGCAGAGCTGGCATCCACTAGATACTTACCGTTAACTACAATTGCTGGCACACCGCTTACGCGATACGCTCGAATGCGTTTGTCGCCTTGTTGCAGACGGCTTTTAACAGTGAATGAGCTATACGCTTTATCGAAATCTTCTTCGCTCACACCGTAGGCGGCAAAAAATTCTTTTTGTTCAGACTTACGCTGTAGACGCTGATCATTAATGTGAATAGCGTTAAAAATATCACCATGTGATTTTTCAGTAATGCCTAATACTTCACCCATGTAATACAATTGCGCGTGAATAACCCAAGACTTGCCGAACATGGCAGGAATACGGCTAAATTCTACATCGCTGGGTAGTTTAGCGGCCCATGATTTTACGTGATCTTCCAGCGTAAAACAGTGACCACAACCATACCAAAATAATTCTTCAATATGCACCTTGCCGTTAGCAGGTACCGTTTGTGGTTGTTCGATTAATGTATAAGCCTTGCTCATATCGGCAATGGGGGCTTCTTTGTGATCATAACCCTTTGCGGCAATACTGCTAAAACTGACAAAAAGAATGGCGGCACTAGTAAGGATACGTCCTAACATTTGAAACTCCGAAACGATTGGTTCTAATTGAGTGGATCAATTTAGTAATTGTAGGTGTTGTTGACAAATATTGTGGCATAAAGGTTCCCTTATAGGTAGGTATTCAAGTCACAAAAAAAGCGGCCGAAGCCGCTTTTTACATTCTATGACACTTTAGTTTTCTAAAAGAGATTCAAAAAAATAGGTCTAAAAGCTAAAGTAGGTTATTTCAAACCTTGAATGTAGCTAGAAACCGCCTTGATTTCTTTCATGTGCATACGGGATGCAATATCACGCATAACATTGTTCGCATCGTTATTACGCTCACCGCTGTAAAAGGCTTTCAGCTGAGACTCAGTGTAAGTGTCATATTGACCTGCTAGGCTAGGAAATCCTGCAGCGTCAACGCCTTTACCATTTGGACCGTGACATGCGATACAAGCAGGAACGCCTGTTGCTTCATTGCCGCCTAAAAAGATCTTTTTACCGGCTTCAACAAGCTCAGGGTCTGCAGCACCGCCGGAGGCAGTTTGGCTAGCAAAGTAGGCTGAGATATCAGCAATATCTGTGTCGCTTAACCCCATCACAAATCCCATCATTTGTGGAACCTGACGATCACCATTTTTAATCTCAGTGATTTGCTTCACTAAATAACGTTCGCCTTGACCGGCAATTTTAGGGAAGCTAGGTACTAAGCTATTACCGTCAGCACCGTGACAGGCACCACAAGTGGCTGCTTTAGCTTTTCCTGCAACCGCATCGCCGCCTGCATGCGCAGTAGAGATAAGGCCAACAGAAACAATTAAGCTAATCAGTAGTTTTTTCATCGTCAGGTCCAGTTTTTATAAAAATTTAATTATTTACTTGTAGCCATGTGGGTAATTAATGCTTTGTACTGGTCATCAGTGCAATCATTACACAAGCCTTTTGGTGGCATTGCATTTTTACCATTTTTAACGCTGGACAATAATGCGTCCATACCTAATGCAAGGCGAGGTGCCCAAGCGGCTTCGTCAAAAGCTTTAGGCGCGCCAGCAACACCCATAGAGTGGCATATGCCACAAGATTGCTGATATTTAGTGTCAACATCAAAAGCGTTGGCGTTAAAACTAGTCGCTGCAACTAGAGCTGCAAGAAACGCGATTTTTTTCATGTAGAAATACCTCTTTGGGAGCTAATTAAAAATGCACGGCTTTGAGCCACCCGACTATGATACAATTCATTGTCGGATTACAAAAGCCGATCATTATATACCATTAATTTCCTAACGGTCATTACGTTTACCTTATGTTAAATCCACAAACACTAATTTATACCAATACTCGGTTCATGCAAAGCGCCGCAAAGTTCACTCAGTGCCCCCAGTGGGACGGCGTAGAGATAGCCTTTGCAGGCCGCTCTAATGCGGGTAAGTCGAGTGCTCTTAATGCTTTAACCGACCAAACTAAATTAGCTCGAACCAGTAAAACACCGGGTCGTACGCAGCTAATTAATTTTTTCCAAGTTGATGAAACACCTTATCGCTTGGTGGATTTGCCAGGTTATGGCTTCGCTAAAGTACCCAAAGCGATAAAAATCGAGTGGCAAAAACAGTTAAGCACTTATTTAGATAAGCGCGAATGCCTTCGTGGGCTTGTTTTGGTGATGGATATTCGTCATCCAATGACCGAATTTGACAAAACCATGGTCGATTGGGCACATGAATCGAATATGCCATTGCACATTCTTCTCACTAAAGCCGACAAGCTGAAGCGTGGCCCTGCGTCTGCAACCATGCTGCAAGTAAGAAAAGCGGTTGCTAACATGGGCGATATGGCGACAGTACAGATGTTTTCATCAACCAAAGGCGATGGCGTTAAAGAATTACGCAAGCATCTCACAAAGTGGTTTATGGATAATACTGTGGTGGAAGGTGAAGAATGCGAGCATGACGGTATTGAAGGCGAAAGCGCCCTATTTATTGAAGGAAATGAGCCAAAAGCTTAATTCTTAAGCATATTGTTTATAAATAAGCCCTTATTGCTAACGCGGTAAAGGCTTTTTTTTGCATTAAATTTAGCGATGGATAGGGCTATGGCAGTTGTTGCAGGTAAAAAAGAGCCCGATTGATAATTGGGGGAATCAATCGGGCTAGGCTTCGGATCTTTGGGGAATCACCGAAGAAAAAGCAATGTTATTGCTAACGTTAGAACTAATGTAAATTTTGGAAGCACCTATTTGCTTACCTGTATTTAACTATAGACCTCTTTTTCTCTTTTTCCACCTTAGTGCACATCACTTTACATTAATGCGCTTCGCCCCAATTTTTACCGGACCCTACTTCCACAATCAATGGCACGGCTAACTCAGCGGCGTCTTCCATAATTTCTTTTAGCTTGGCTGAGAAAGCGTCTACCTGCTCGGTTTTAACTTCTAATACCAATTCATCGTGTACTTGCATGATCATTTGCGCATCAAACTCTTTCGTTGCTAACCAAGCATCCACCTTAATCATCGCTTTCTTGATGATATCGGCGGCGGTGCCTTGCATGGGGGCATTGATTGCGGTGCGTTCTGCATGTTGACGACGTTGAGCATTTTTCGCCTTGATGTCAGGAAGATATAAGCGACGGCCAAAGATAGTTTCTACGTAACCAATATCCGCTGCATCCGCGCGAGTATTGTCCATGTAGGATTTCACTCCAGGGTAACGTTCAAAGTATAAATCGACGTATTCTTGAGCTTGGCCGCGACCAATGCCTAGCTGCTTGGCTAAACCAAAGGCGGACATGCCATAGATTAAGCCGAAGTTAATCGCTTTCGCGCTGCGGCGCATATTCGGTTCAACATTTTCGATCGTGACGCCAAAGACTTCGGCAGCGGTTGCGGTATGCACATCAACACCGTTGGCAAAGGCGGTTAATAGACCTTCGTCATTCGATAGATGGGCCATGATGCGTAATTCGATCTGGCTGTAATCCGCCGCGACCATGGTATAGCCTTCCGGTGCGATAAACGCATCACGAATACGACGGCCTTCTTCACTCTTAATCGGAATGTTCTGTAAATTCGGCTCAGTCGAAGATAAACGCCCGGTTACCGCTGTCGCTTGGTGATACGAGGTATGCACTCGGCCAGTACGTTGGCAGATCATGAGTGGCAGCTTATCGGTATAGGTCGATTTCAACTTACTTAAGCTGCGGTTTTCTAAGATCAGTTTTGGCAGTTCATATTCTTCGGCGAGCTGAACTAATACTTCTTCTGCGGTTGAAGGTGCGCCTTTTGGCGTTTTCTTCACCACCGGCAATTCGAGCTTCTCGAATAAAATTTCGGCTAATTGTTTCGGAGAACCTAGGTTGAATACCTGCCCTGCCACATCGTGGGCTTGCTGTTCTAGCTCGACCAAACGGCTGGATAGCTGAGCACTTTGCTCGTGCAATATATCAGCATCAATCAACGCACCGTTGGCTTCAATCTTCGTCAGCACATCGATTAAAGGCAGCTCGATGGTTTCGAATACCGATTTTAATTTTTCTTTATCACTGGCATTCAGCTGAGCCCACAGCGTTTGGTGTAAGCGCAAGGTGATGTCAGCATCTTCCGCGGCATAAGGGCCTGCGATGTCGATCTCAACGTTATCAAAGGTGATCTGCTTTGCGCCCTTGCCGGCGACTTCTTCATACTTAATTGTTTTTGTATTTAAATAATACGACGCTAAGCTATCCATATCATGACGAGTAGCGACAGAATTAAGTACGTAAGATTCGAGCATGGTATCGAACTGAATACCTTTTAACTCAATGTCATAGTTAGCCAAAACATGGGCATCGTATTTAAGGTGTTGCCCTACTTTCTTGTTTTCAGCACTTTCTAATAGCGGTTTGAATTGAGCCAAAACGGTCGCACGATCAAGTTGAACTGGCGCATCTTCCAATAGTGTATCGGGACCAATGTGCGCTAAAGGAACATAAGCCGCTTTCCCGACTTCGACAGAGAACGAGATACCAACGATTTCCGCTTCCATATAGTTGAGAGAGGTTGTTTCGGTATCGAAGGCGAAGAGCTCAGCCTTACTTAGCTTTTCAAACCACTGGTCTAATTCTGCTTGGTCGAAAATTGTTTTATATTCAGTGTCTATATCTTCGACGGGTGGGACAATGTTGTCTGACGTCTCGCCTGAAGAGTCGTCTTCACTTCCCGTTTTTTTAGCCGCAGTATTCGCTGTTACTTTGCCGCCCAGTTCCGTCACCCAGGTTTTAAATTCGAACTCATTGAACGAAGCCAAAAGCGCTTCTTTGTCCACAGGCTGAGTTTCGATTTCTGTTAGCGAATGCTCCAGCTCGACATCTAATTTAATCGTCGCCAAGTCATAAGACAAAGGCAAGAAGTCTAATGCAGCGCGTAGGTTTTCGCCGATTTTGCCTTTCACCGCATCCGCGTTATCCATAACGCCTTGCATGGTTTCATAAGCGGCAAGCCACTTAACCGCCGTCTTAGGGCCGCACTTCTCTACTCCTGGAATGTTATCGACCTTGTCGCCCATCAACGATAAGTAATCGATAATCTGATCGGGACGTACGCCGAATTTTTCGATCACACCTTCAACATCCATAAAGATATCGGTCATGGTATTAATCAGGCTTACGTGTTCGTTAACCAGCTGGGCCATGTCTTTATCGCCAGTTGAGATAATCACGTCACGCTTAGCTGCAGTGGCCTGGTCAGCCAGAGTACCAATCACGTCATCCGCTTCCACATCTGGAATCACTAATAGCGGCAAACCCATAGCTTTAATAATGTCATGAATCGGCTGAATCTGAACACGCAACTCATCCGGCATTGAAGGACGGTTGGCCTTATATTCTGGGTACATGTCGTTACGAAAGGTTTTACCTTTGGCATCAAAAATCACGATGATCTGTGATTCTGGATAGTCTTTTTGCAGTTTGCGCATCATGTTTATCACACCACGGATGGCACCCGTTGGGTGACCGTCTGAGTTGGTCAGGGGTGGCATGGCGTGGTATGCACGAAATAAGTAAGATGAACCATCGACTAAAATCGCCGGTGCTGATGCAGGCTCTAATATCGACTTTACTGTTGGTTCTGACATAAAAGGTTCCGTAGCAGTTCTCTGTTCTCAGTGCGCTCTGAATACGTTTCTCAGTGCGCTGAGGCGTAAAAGGAGTACAATATAATTAGAGATTATTTTTAATATTTGAATAGGATATAGCTTACCATGATGCGTTCTTTACTTGTGGCTTTCACATGTGCTTTTGCACTGTTCTGTTCTCCTATTTACGCCGCCTCGCCCGCAGGAGAAGAAGTTGTGATTCGTAACGACGGCGATAAAACTTTTTATGAGTACCGCCGTGCTGGTCAAGTGGTTGAGATTAAAGTGGTGCCTAAATATGGTAAACCGTATTATTTGAAGCCTTCTGACGTTCAAAATGCTGAAAACGGCCAATATATTCAATCGGACGCCCCAGATATTTCTGTGCCTAGTTGGATTGTTTTTCGCTGGTAATCATGGTGTTCACCCTGTTGATAACATTAAGAGGTGAGTGGCTTTATGCTATTCACTTTTCTATTGATCATTCTCGATAACACGTAAGTTCAAAATTCATGTCTGTTTATACCGATCTTTCAGCGAGCGAAGTCGCTGCTTACCTTAGTCAGTTTTCTTTGGGTGACTATCAAAGTCATCAAGGCATCAGTGCAGGTGTTGAGAATACTAACTTCTTTGTTACTGCTAGCGATAATAAGTATGTGTTAACTATTTTTGAGCATCATGATGCTAAGCAGGTCGAAGACTTTATTCATATTGGCCGTCACTTGGCCGAGCAAGACGTACCTGTTCCAGGGCCCATTGCGGATAATGCGGGTATCTATTTACACGAATTAAAAAATAAACCTGCGATTCTCTGCCCGTGTTTACCAGGTAGCCATCCAGAAAAATTAAATGTTCAACACTGCATTCAAATTGGCGTGGCCTTGGCGCGCTTTCATTTGGCAGGCAAGGGGCTTGAAGATTTAGAGGAAAATGATCGTGGTTTACAATGGTGGCCAGAAGTCGGTCGTGAGCTGATTCAGGCAAACATGAAGACTGAGCTACTGACAGATGAGCAGCAGCAGGTTCTGATCGACGAAGTCGAATATCAAGAGTCAAATACTGAACGTTGGTATGAGCTTCCACGAGGTTTAATCCATGGTGATTTATTTCACGATAATGCTTTGTTCGAACGCATGGAAGATGGCAGCGATCAACTCGCTGCGATTCTAGATATTTATAATTCTTGCCAAGATGCTTGGTTATTTGATCTGGCGATTGTAGCCAACGATTGGTGTGCAAACAGTGCTGGAGATTGGCAGGCTGACTTATTGCCCGCATTGTTTGCCGGCTATCAGTCAGTGCGCGAATTAACCGAGTTAGAACAAAATTCTTGGGGCATGTGTTTACGTGCAGCAGCGTTGCGTTTTTGGTTGAGCCGTTTAGTAACTCAGCAGCATCAAGCTGAAATGATTGCTCAAGACCCTATGGCGGCATTGGTAACAACCGAGAAAGATCCCATGGAATATTTTCTGAAACTGATGTGCCATCGCGAGACGCAGTATTAAATAATTATGATGATGTCATAGTAAAGCCATTTATCATGACATCATCAGCAAATTAGCAGCAGTTTAAATAAAACATCGCAAAGTAGTTTTTATCATCAATCCAGCACTCGTGTACTTCAAAACCAGCGCCTTCCACTAAGTCTGTAAAGCTTTGCTTAGAATACTTATAAGAGTTTTCAGTATGAATGCTTTCTCCGGTTTGGAAGGTAATGTTTTTTGATTTCCCATTTAAAATATTAGTATCTGAGATTTTAACAATTTGATCCATTGTACTGATCAAGTGCATTTCCATACGATTTTTTTCTTCGCTATAAATCGCTTTATGCTCGAAGTAATCTACATTAAATTGAGTTCCTAATATCTGATTGATGTGATGCAAAATATTAAAGTTAAATGCTGCGGTGATACCTTGGCAATCATTATAAGCCGCTTCCAGTACCCGTGTATCTTTTTCCAAATCAACACCAATCAGCATTGCACCATCATTGCCTAGAGTCTTACGCACGCCCTGTAAAAATATTTGTGCTTCATGGGGTGAGAAATTTCCAATGCTGGATCCGGGAAAAAACCCTAGTTTTTGCGCACTGTTAATCATATCTGCGGGTAATCGAATAGGCTGAGAATAATCAACGCAGGCCGCATAAACATTTAACCAAGGGTAATCTTCCATTAAGCTTTCGGCGGATGCCAATAAAAAATCCTTAGAAATGTCCATGGGCACGTAGCAATTGGGTTTAATGGCTTGGAGTAATAAACGAATCTTTAAACTTGCGCCACTGCCATATTCTAAAAGCCAGACATCCTCTTTTAATAACTTAGCAATTGTTTCACGATGTTCGCGTAATAAATTTATCTCAACGCGAGTAGGGTAATATTCTGGCAGCTGAGTTATTGCTTCAAATAATCGAGAACCTTGTTCATTATAAAAGTATTTAGCCGGTAATACTTTTTGTGGCTGACTTAGGCCCGCGATAACTTCGGTTAAAATATCGTCAGCGACGGGCTGGTTATCAAAAAAGCGCAAGCCGCTTCGTGCAGGGTTATTTTCTGTTTTTTTTTGTTTATTTAAATTCATGACGAGTGATCACCTACAATAATTTAAATTTAAAAGTTAACCATCTTCTGCTAAACGAATACCGGTAAATTGCCAGCGATCTTGTGGGTAAAAAAAGTTTCGATACGTTGTGCGGAAATGATCTTTAGGCGTCGCACAAGAACCGCCACGTAAAACCATCTGATTGCACATAAACTTACCGTTATATTCACCCACGGCCCCCAAGGGAATTTTAAAACCGGGATAGGGCGTATACGAGCTCTGCGTCCACTGCCAACAATCACCGAACAGCTGCTGTATGTCAGTCTTTGTGTATTGAATATTTGATTTTTTATAAGATGCTAACTGCAAAGGATGAAAACTTTTTGACTCAACAAAGGTACCCTGAATATTTTGTTTTTTACTTGCAACTTCCCATTCGAATTCTGACGGTAAGCGTTTTCCTGCCCAGCGAGCATAAGCATCCGCTTCATAAAAGCTAACATGGGTAACGGGTTGTTTTGGATGTAGCTGACCATAACCGGTTAATCGAAATTCAAAACGTTGAGGCGTGTGTTCGTTTTGACCCTCACTCTCAAGTTGCCAATAAAGTGGGCCAGTAATATTGTTCTGCTGTACCCAAGCCCAGCCATCGGCTAGCCAATATTGTGGGTCTTGGTAACCACCAGAATCAATAAAAAGACAATACTCTTCGTTAGTAATTAAACGTTGGGCAATGCGAAAATCTTGTATTAGATGTTGATGACGGGGGGTTTCGTTATCAAAACAAAAGCCAACGCCTTTATGACCCATGTTGTAAATACCGCCACCCAACTCTATGAATTGAAGGGGTTCAATAATACTATTTTGATGACTGTCTGGCGCTTGCTCTCGGGGGAATTTAGCTTTGGCGTAAATAGGATAAAGCGGATTAAAAGAAAGGTTGTATTTTAAATCGGTGATCATTAATTCTTGGTGTTGCTGTTCGTGATTTAAACCAAGAGTAATCAGGTCGTAGTGTTCTTGTGTTAACGCATCGGCATTCGTTAAAAGGTTATTTAATCGGTGATCAATGTATTGACGATAAGCTTTAACTTCTTGCACGGTGGGTCGTGACATTATGCCGCGTTTCCCCCGAGGGTATTGCTTACCTACTGAATTGTAATAAGAGTTAAACAGATATTCGAATTGTGGATGGAATACTTGATAATTCGGAGTGTTTTTAAGAACGAAGGTTTCGAAAAACCAACTGGTATGAGCAAGGTGCCACTTTATGGGGCTAACAAAGTCATCGGCCTGCAGTTCGAAGTCTTCTATCTCGAGCTCATCACAAAGCGTTAACGACTGCTGACGTACACGTTGATATTTATTCAGTAGTGAATCAGGTTCATTATTTAAGCACTGACCAGAGCCTGTCTGCTGCCGCAAAGTCTGTAATAAATCTTCTGCTGTAGAGATCAAAAGGTAATCCTTTTTTGAGCTTTTATCTACTATGCAGGTGAAAATTTAAATCATCAAGTAGCTTATTAATAATCCTTTGTTCATTGTTACTCCATACTTAATTGGATCTTAATCTAGCCTATCAGTAAGTATCCAATTCAGTATCTAATTCAGAGTGTTGCTACTATTTAAGACATTTAACCAAAGTATCTGTCATATCGCTTAACCACTCGATATAAGCCGTTTTGGTAAGAGCACTTTTGCCGGCAAGAGGATCGAGTTCTCCTCGTTGTATCGCCAAACCATTGACCACCGTATCAATTAATGCCGGGCTAAATTGAGGTTCAGATAATACGCAGCTGACTTCTTCGTTTTGTAATTGGTTACGCATCGTTTGTACATGGCGAGCACCAGGCTTACGTTCAGGGGATAGGGTGAATGCGCCTAACTGTTTAATGTCTATGGCCTGGAACCAATAATCATAAGCCTGATGAAAAACAAAGAAGCCATTGTGCTTTAACGGTGCCAATTGAGCCTTGCTCGTAGCCACTAGCGTCGTTAACGCATTCGCAAAGTCTTGATGATCTTTTTGCGCTTGTGCTTTATCCGTCTGTTTAACCGAAGGGTTCCACTCAGCAATACGCTTACTGATTTCAATGGCCAGCTCTGGCGACAACCAAACGTGAGGATCGCTGCCGTACAAGCCCATATCTTCCATTAGGTGCGTTGCGTCTAACCACTGGCTTGAATTATCAGCTTGCTTAGCAAATTTGGCCAAGAAAGGCTCCATGTGATCCCCAGCCCACAAAATCTTATCGGCCTGATGAATCTTGCCAATATCAGATGGACGCAAGCTGTAATCATGTGGCGACATACCATCGGGCACCAGAATATCGATTTGTTCAGCGGGATACGTCGCCGCCGCGATTAAGGCAAGAGGCTTATTCGATACCAAAATACGAGCATCGGCCGCTGTTGAATAAAGGCTGGCCGCCAATAGGCTAGGAAGAGTCAGAAGTAAGGTAATCAGTGTTTTCATAGCGGGCGCTTTCATAAAGGGTCGTGCGGTAGAAATCTATGCACAGGTAGTAAAGTGTAATATTATAACCTTTTATGTCCCTAAGAGTGAACTCCCATGTCAGCCTCTGCTTACCATCCCCATGATCACCAAGGCTGTATTAGCAAGGCGCTTCAGCAAGCCGCCAAATTATGTGCAGAACAAGGGGTACGATTAACACCAATCCGCAAGCGCGTATTGGAGCTGGTATGGCAGAGTCACAAACCCATGGGCGCATACGATTTGCTACCGGCATTGGCCGCTGACGGCTTCAACTCTGCTCCACCGACGGTTTATCGCGCACTCGATTTCTTACTTGATCTAGGCCTAGTCCATCGCCTCGCCTCGCTTAACGCCTTTATTGGTTGCACACACCCAGGGCACGAACATCAAAGCTGCTTTCTAATCTGTAAAATGTGCGACAAAGCCCACGAAATGGATGCCGCGTCTTGGTTCAACGCGCTGACCGATGCCGCCAAAGCCCAAGGCTTCGAAGTAGAAAAACAGCTCACCGAAGTCGTCGGTATTTGCCCGCAATGTACTAAAGAAAGTGGTTCTAAAGAAAAAGGCAGCCCCGATGAATCCTGAGTTAGTCGTTGTCAAAACGGAAGCGGAAACCCTAATCCGCGCCCAAGGCATCAACCAAACATGGGGCGATCGCCACGTATTACAGAATATCGATCTCGCGATTAGTGAAAACGAAATCGTCACCATCATCGGCCCTAACGGCTGTGGTAAATCGAGCTTACTGCGCATCCTGCTAGGATTGCATACAGCAGACTCAGGTAAAATAACCCGCCGCAAAGGTTTACGCGTCGGCTACATGCCGCAAAAATTACGCATAGACGATCGCCTACCGTTATCGGTAACCGGATTTTTAATGTTAGCGCCGGGCGCGCGTAAAGCCAGAGTTCAAGAATGGCTGGAGCGTTTATCGATTACTGAGCTAGCAAAGCAACCCGTGCAGCGACTTTCCGGTGGCGAATGGCAGCGCGTCTTATTGGCCCGTGCATTATTAATAGAACCGCATCTATTAGTGCTGGATGAACCCGTGCAAGGCGTCGACATTCAAGGTCAGCGTGAGCTGTATCAACTATTGCCCGAACTGCGCAACGAACTGGGTTGCGGCATCGTATTGGTATCACACGATCTACACCTAGTGATGGCACAAACGGATCGCGTGATTTGTTTAAATGGCCACGTCTGCTGTTCCGGCCACCCCGACCAAGTCAGCATCAGTGACGAGTACAATTCACTCTTCGGTAATCAGAGTGGTCATCAGCATAACCACCCACTTGCGCCTCTTGCACCGGTAAGTGAACTCGCCCCAGAGCTGGCTCACTATACCCACCACCACGACCACAAACATTGTGTCGATGGCCATATTGAAGGCTCTACCGAATGCAAAGAGCAGGAGCACAAACATGATTAGTTGGTGGTTATTACCCTTATTCGCCGGCTTAGGCGTTGCGGCAACGGCAGGGCC
>JBNMQK010000042.1:0-14563 GCA_051278005.1 Oleispira sp.
ACGCTGCCATGAATGACCTGCTTTCCCTGTAAGCTTAAGTCTTGTAAGAAAATGCAGATAATACCGGCATAGCATAATGCCAAAGCACCCATTTGCTGCTTAGTGACTTTATGCTTAAAAATGATCGCCCCCAATATGACAACTAAGGTTGGGTAAGCGTATAAAATGATGCGTTCCAATTGAGCATTTGCCAGCTCCAAGCCTTTTAAATCTAAAAAGCTTGCGAGGTAATACCCAAATAAGCCGACAAACGCAGCGCCAAACCAATGTTTAAAAGGCAGTCTAGGCTCTTGTTGCAGAAGCTTTTTTTTCTGAATCAGTATTGCACCTATTAGCAAATATACCGGAAGAGCCAAGGTCATGCGCAATAGCATCAAGCTTAAAGCATCTATGCCGTAACCATACGCCCACTTAATGATAATAGGCTTGCAAGAAAAGAGTAAAGCGGCCCCGATGGCGAAAGCAAATCCTTGCTTATTGGCACTATCGATACTTGAATGAGTCATATTATTCTTTTAATAAACCGTTAATAAACTAGGTGAACGCAAACAAGGCAATACAGGCTGATTAATCCTTGTTGGAGCAGATAATACAAGTATCGACACTTTTTAACCATTTGATACAAGTTTCATTTGTTCGTAAGGGCCAAAATCCGTATAGTGTAACGCCATCTTCTGCAGAAACTTGCGTTCTGTAATTTAACATTTTCTCCAGTTTTCGGATCCTGTATGACACGTTATATCTTTGTCACGGGCGGTGTTGTTTCCTCGTTAGGAAAAGGCATTGCATCGGCTTCATTAGCCGCAATTTTAGAAGCTCGTGGCCTTAAGGTTACTATGCTGAAGCTGGACCCTTATATTAACGTAGATCCAGGCACAATGAGTCCGTTTCAGCACGGTGAAGTATTCGTTACCGAAGATGGCGCTGAAACTGACTTAGATTTAGGTCACTACGAACGTTTCATCAATACCAAAATGTCACGTCGTAATAACTTCACTACTGGCCGTATCTATACCGATGTTCTTGCAAAAGAGCGTCGTGGTGATTATTTAGGCGGTACGGTTCAGGTAATTCCTCATATTACCGATGAAATTAAGCGTCGTGTCATTGACGGAGCTGAAGGTTCTGATGTTGCCTTGGTAGAAATCGGTGGCACGGTAGGGGATATCGAATCACAGCCTTTCCTTGAAGCTGTGCGCCAGATGAAAGTTGAGCTAGGTTCTAAGCGTGCTTTATCCGTCCATCTTACTTTAGTGCCTTATATCGCCACGGCAGGCGAGACCAAAACTAAGCCGACTCAGCATTCTGTTAAAGAGATGCGTACCATTGGTCTTCAACCAGATGTACTGATCTGTCGTAGCGATCACAAAATTGATGCCTCTTCTTTGCGTAAAATCTCGTTGTTCACCAACGTGGAAGAGCGCGCAGTTATTCCGTTGGAAGATGCGGATACTATCTACAAAATTCCGGGTGTTTTACACGAAGCCGGTCTTGATGATCTGATCGTTGAAAAGTTTGATTTAAGCTGTCACGAGCCTGATTTAAGCGATTGGGATGAAGTCATTGATGCTAAGTTAAATCCCGTGCAACAAGTTAATATCGCCATGGTAGGTAAATACATGGAGTTGTTGGATGCTTATAAATCGTTAATTGAAGCGGTTGATCACGCCGGTATTCATCATAAAGCGAAAGTAAATATTCAATTTATTGATGCTGAAGTTATTGAGCGCCAAGGTACCGATATATTAAAAGGTAAAGACGCTATTCTTGTCCCTGGTGGTTTTGGCCACCGCGGTGTTGAAGGTAAGATTAGAACGGTTCAGTTTGCTCGTGAAAACAAGGTACCTTTTTTAGGTATTTGTTTAGGTATGCAATCAGCAGTTATCGAATTTGCACGAAACGTTATGGGTTGGGAAGACGCTCACTCTACTGAGTTTGACGCGGATACCACACACCCAGTGGTGGGTTTGATCACTGAGTGGACTGACGCTACCGGCAATACTGAAGTGCGTGATACCAATTCTGATCTAGGTGGTACGATGCGTTTAGGCGGACAAGAATGTCGCTTAACAGAAGGTTCAAATACAGCCGTTGCTTATGGTAAAGAGATCATCGTTGAGCGTCATCGTCACCGTTACGAAGTAAACGCGACTATTATTGCGGAACTGGAAAAAGCCGGTTTACGTATTGCAGGTCGTTCTATCGATGGTGATTTGGTTGAAGTCGTTGAGGTTATTGATCACCCATGGTTCGTGGGTTGTCAGTTCCACCCAGAATTTACGTCTACTCCCCGTCATGGACATGGATTATTCAGTGCTTTTATCAATGCTGCGATTGAACACAAAGCATAGCGATTCTTCCTTTAACAGAAGAGCACTGAATTACGTTAGAACTGTTTAAAATTGAGAGCACGCCGCGTTGATCGCTATTCGTATCCGCGGCGAAGTCAGATTAAAATACGGAGAAGATAGTTACATGGCTAACATTATTGATATCAGAGCACGCGAAGTTTTAGATTCACGTGGCAACCCTACCATCGAAGCGGACGTTACATTAGAAGGCGGTTTCTTTGGAACGGCTTGTGCACCTTCTGGCGCATCAACCGGTTCTCGCGAAGCATTAGAATTACGTGATGGCGATAAAAGCCGTTACTTAGGTAAGGGCGTATTGAAAGCTGTTGCGAATGTCAACGACGTCATTAAACCAGTTTTAATTGGTATGAATGCTTTAGATCAAAGCGCGCTTGATAACAAGATGCTTGAACTAGACGGTACTGATAACAAGGCGACTTTAGGCGCTAACGCTATTTTAGCTGTATCACTTGCTGCTGCTAAAGCCGCTGCTGTTGCGAAAGGCGTTGAGCTTTATGAGCATATCGCTGATCTAAACGGTACGCCGGGTCAGTACTCTATGCCACTGCCTATGATGAACATCATCAACGGTGGCGAGCACGCGGATAATAACGTTGATATCCAAGAATTTATGGTTCAGCCAGTAGCGGCTCCTAGCTTTGCTGAAGCACTACGCGCTGGCGCTGAAATCTTTCACAGCTTGAAGAAGGTTTTAAGCGACCAAGGCATGAGCACTTCAGTAGGCGACGAAGGGGGTTTCGCACCTAACTTAGCGTCTAACGCCGATGCACTAGCAGCCATTAAAGTGGCTGTTGCCAATGCCGGTTATGAGCTGGGTAAAGATATTACGCTGGCGCTTGATTGCGCGGCGACTGAATTCTATGTTGATGGCAAATATGACATGAAGGGTGAAGGCAAGGTTTTCACCTCTAACGAATTCTCTGATTATCTAGCGGGTTTATGTGAGCTGTACCCAATCGCTTCTATTGAAGACGGTTTGGACGAGTCTGATTGGGATGGTTGGAAATACCAGACTGATATCCTAGGTAAGAAAGTACAGTTGGTGGGCGATGATTTGTTCGTTACCAATACGGCAATCTTGAAAGAAGGCATCGAGAAAGGTGTCGCTAACTCTATCTTGATTAAGTTTAACCAGATCGGTTCTTTAACTGAAACGCTTGCGGCGATTCAGATGGCGAAAGACGCTGGTTATACGGTTGTTATCTCTCACCGCTCTGGTGAAACTGAAGATACCACCATTGCTGATTTGGCTGTGGGTACCTGTGCAGGCCAGATTAAGACCGGTTCTTTATGTCGTTCTGACCGTGTATCCAAGTACAATCGTCTATTGCGCATCGAAGAGCAGTTGGCCGGTAAAGCACCTTACAATGGTTTGAAAGAAATTAAGGGTCAGTAATCAACTGATTAGCAAGCGGCTGTTTAATCCGTCGCTTAAGCATCTTGATTGATTGCAAATTATGAAAAAGGGAAGTTGGATTTTTATTTCGATAAAGGTTCACTTCCCTTTTTGCTTATGTCGTAAACTAAATAATAATAGATAGGGGGGAAGTAACATGACATTAAAATGGATTTTATCCTTATCTGTACCTGTGCTTTTTATTCTCGTTTTACAATACCGTTTTTGGTGGGACGATACCGGGGTCGTTGCAAGCTGGCAGTTACAGCAGCAAATGACCGAGCTTGAGCAAGATATTGCTGCTCAGCAAGTACGCAATGATTGGTTACGGGGCGAGGTGGATGATCTTCATCGCAGTGATGAATTGATCGAAGAGAAAGCTCGTGAAGATTTAGGTTTTATTGGTAAAGATGAAAGCTTTTATCTCATCCTCGATAAGTAGACTGCTGATAAATAGGTTTCTGATGAATAGAAACCTTTGATAAAAATAGCGTAAATACACCAAAGAATGCGGTAATAGAATGCCTTTTAGTTCAATTAATACATGGTTAGTATTACCCGCGGCGGGCATCGGCTCGCGCATGCAAGCCGATCGTCCTAAACAATATTTAGCCATGACGGTTAAAGGAATTGCTAAAACGGTTATTGAACATACGCTGGATCATGTTTTAGCTTATACCCCCTCTTCAAGTTCTAATACCACGGGTTTTGGTTTTTACAAAGCAGTCGTGGTTGTGACTAAGGGTGATCCTTATTGGCAAGAAATTAGTATGGCCCGTGGCTACGATAAAGATGAGCGCATTGTAGTCGTCGATGGCGGCAGTGAACGTTGTTACTCGGTATTAAATGCTTTAAGCGCGATACATGAAATAGAGCCGCAAGATAACGCTTGGGTGGCTGTGCACGATGTTGCACGCCCTTGTTTGTCGCACGATGATTTGGATAAATTGTTTTCAGCGTTAGAAGATTATAATGAGGGCGGCATTTTAGCGACCCCAGTACGCGATACTATGAAACGTGGCATTGTTCACGTTGAAACGGCTGCCCAGGAGTTTGCGAGTTGTATTGAGCATACGGTTGATCGCGATCAACTGTGGCATGCGTTAACGCCGCAGATGTTTCCGCTAAACGCTTTGCTTAATAATTTACAGTCTGCTTTAACCAAGGGTTTTGAAGTAACTGATGAAGCCTCTGCCATGGAACATGCCGGTGCTAAGCCTAAATTGGTGAGTGGACGCAGTGATAATTTGAAAATTACTCGTCCAGAAGATTTGAAGTTAGCGGAATTTTATCTAAATAATTTTTAAACGGAAGAGTATGTCGATGCGTATTGGTCATGGTTTTGATGTACATAAATTTGGTGAAGGTGATTTCATTACTCTGGGTGGAGTCCAGATTCCTTATAGCCAAGGCCTGATAGCACACTCCGATGGTGATGTCGCTTTACACGCATTATGTGATGCACTTTTAGGTGCGTGTGCGTTAGGTGATATCGGAAAACACTTTCCAGATACGGATGAAGAATTCTCTGGCGCCGACAGTCGTGGATTGCTTCGCCATGTTATGGGGCTAGTACTAGAGCAAGGTTACCAAATTGGTAATGTCGATATTACCATTATTGCCCAAGCTCCTAAGATGGCACCGCACATAGAAACTATGCGCCAGCGTATTGCAGAAGATCTTGGCTGCACCATTAATCAAGTGAACACAAAGGCAACGACCACAGAAAAACTCGGTTTCGAAGGCCGAAAAGAAGGAATATCTGTGCACGCTGTTGCTTTGCTAGTCACTATTAAATAATACAAAAAATTAGAGATACATCATGTGGAATTTTGACTGGCCTAAAGCCTACCCTGAAACAAATGCTCATGGCATTTTAAAACTCAACCCAGAAGACTTTCAGGTTGATGAAATTCCTTTGGTATCACCGTGTGGTGAAGGTGAGCACATTTACCTTCATATTAAAAAACGAGAAGTGAATACCCATTGGGTTGCTCGTTTACTGTCTGAAAAATTCGGTGTTAAAGAAAATGATGTGAGTTACGCGGGGCAAAAAGATCGCTACGCGGTTACTTCACAGTGGTTCAGTATCTATGCGCCTAAAATTGAAATGACTATAGATTCGCGTCCTTTTCCAGACGAAGATATCGAAATTTTAGTACAAACCCGTCATAGCAAAAAGTTACGCCGGGGCGATCTCGTGGGTAACCGCTTTAATATTGTATTACGGGATATTAAATTATCAGAAGCCCCTATTTCGCGGCAAGACACTGACTCTCTGCCACAGAGTGACGTCGCTGATTTACAGCAAACTATTGAAGACAATCTGCAAAAGATAAAACTAAACGGCGTACCAAACTATTTTGGTCTGCAACGCTTTGGCCGCGGCGGCGGTAATATGGATCAGGCGTTAGCGATGTTGACAGGGCAGCGACGTGAAAAAAATCGCCAAAAGAAAGGCATCTACTTATCGGCTGCGCGCTCTTATATTTTTAACCAAGTCTTAGCCGCTCGAATTGGGCAAGGACTGTGGGGCAAGTCTTTAGCCGGTGACATTGATACGGCGTCTAACGAAACTCAAAATGCTAATAAAGCCACTGCACCTATGTGGGGACGTGGACGTTTAAACTGCCAGTCAGAAACGTTAATACTTGAGCAGACTATTTCGGAACCTTTACAGGATTTGTGTAATGGGATGGAGCATGCCGGGTTAAACCAAGAGCGCAGAGAAATCGTTTCGAGCATTGAAAATATGCAGTGGCAGTGGCTTAAAGGTGAAGAGGGTTCTTCTGATTTGAATATTAGTTTTGCACTGGCTTCAGGTCATTATGCAACCTCGGTATTACAAGAGTTTATGCGAGTAACCGAACCTGATCGTTATGAAGATAAACCCTTTGTTTACGATGCAAGTGAGTCTATAAGTGCGCTTGCAAATGAGAGTAAACCTGAACAAAAAACTAAAGCAGAGAACGAATAATGGCATTCCTTTTATCTAATGATGATGGCGCTCATGCTTCTGGCTTAGCTCAATTAGCGGTATCGTTAAAAGACGCAGGTTATGAATGCCATGTCATCGCCCCTGATCGAGATCGCAGTGGCGTTTCTAACTCTTTAACGCTTGACCGACCTTTGCACCCCTTGTATCTCGACAACGGTTTTATTGCTATCAATGGCACACCAACAGATTGTGTGCACCTCGGCTTAAATGCTTTATATCGTAGCGAAGAATTTAACATTGAGCGGGTGATTGCGGGCATTAATTCAGGGGCCAACCTAGGTGATGACGTTATTTACTCAGGCACCGTTGCTGCGGCTATGGAAGGGCGCTTTTTAGATAAAGCGCCGGTTGCCATTTCTTTGGTTGGCAAAATACATTTTGCGACGGCGGCCAGGGTACTGGTTATTTTATTACCGCAAATCGAAGCCTTATCACTTCCTGAACGCACGATTATTAATATCAATGTTCCCGATGTTCCTTTTGAACAGTTAAAAGGCATTGAAATTACACGCTTAGGCCATAGAGCGCGCTCTGATAATCCTGTGCTGACAACGAATCCTCGTGGTAAGGAATGTTATTGGATATCGGCTGCAGGAGAAGGCGCTGATGCCGGTAAAGGCACAGATTTTCATGCTATTGAGCAAGGCAAAGTTAGTATTACGCCAATTCAGGCAGATATGACTCATGGAAATGCATTAGAATGCCTAACCCAGTTAACGGGTATTTAATATTCTTTATTAAGCAAGGCATTAGGAAGCGGATGATTTTACAAGGATTAACATGTGAATGATCAGCAATTAGCTGGCATTGGGATGACATCTCAGCGCACACGTAATCGCTTAGTTCAGCGATTACGTGATAAGGGTATTAGAAATCAACAAGTATTAGATGTGATGGCGTCGACTCCGCGCCATATATTTATTGACGAAGCACTCGCGCATCGTGCTTATGAAGATACTTCTTTGCCCATTGGTAATGGGCAAACCATCAGCCAGCCTTATATCGTTGCCAAAATGACAGAGTTGTTGTTGGCCGAAGGACCGCTCAACAATGTACTAGAGGTGGGTGCCGGTTCAGGTTATCAAACGGCTATCTTGGCTCCCTTAGTGAAAAGACTCTATAGTGTTGAGCGTATTGAGCCTTTGTTGAATAAAGCCAAGCAACGCATTCGCCAACTAAAATTGAACAATGTCAGCTTTAAGCTTTCTGATGGGCATTGGGGATGGGAGCAGTCCGGCCCTTATGACGGCATTATTGCCGCCGCCGCTCCAGAGGAAATCCCACAAGTTTTATTAGAGCAAATGGCAGAAGGTGGCCGGATGATATTACCGGTGGGTGGAGAAAAACAATCTCTGGTTTTGGTGATTCGCCGCGGTGATCAGTGGCAGCGACAAGTATTAGAAGAAGTGAATTTCGTGCCTTTTCTGACCGGAATAAAAAAATCTTAAAGTATTTGCAGTAACATTGTTTGAATAACAAATGAAAAGTTGCGAACGTAGTGTGAATTAAAAGATGAAAAACCTGCAATTGCAGGTTTTTTTTTAGCACAAAACTCTGTGCCTAAGCGAGTAAGGAATACATGTGAAATATTTATGGTTGTATCTAAAAGGCATCGCCATGGGCAGTGCTGATGTGGTTCCAGGGGTATCCGGAGGCACGATTGCCTTTATTACAGGAATTTATACAGAACTATTAGATTCTATTAAGTCCGTTAATATAAAGGCGTTAACGACATTATTTAAACAAGGCCCTAGCGCTGCTTGGAAGGCAATTAATGGCACATTTTTATTAGTACTGATGGTCGGTATTTTAAGTGCTATTTTGACTTTAGCAAAAGTCATTCATTACCTTTTAGATGAACATGCCATTTTATTATGGTCTTTTTTCTTCGGGTTGATCCTCGCTTCAAGCCTCCATATGGGAAAGCAGATTACGCAGTGGCAAGGTAAGACTTATGTGATGCTATTAATAGGAGCGTTGAGCGCCGGTTTTATTAGTGTCGCGAGTCCTACTAGCATAGACGCGAGCTACCTTAATATTTTCATTGCGGGCAGTATTGCCATCTGTGCAATGATTCTACCGGGTATCTCAGGCAGTTTTATTCTTTTGTTGATGGGATTATATGCGCCGGTATTGGCAGCAGTAAAAGGCTTACAGCTAGACATAATGTTTATTTTTGCATTGGGTGCCGTGCTGGGTTTAATGCTTTTCTCGCGTTTACTAAGCTGGTTGTTACATCATTATCAGAATTTGATGTTCAGTTTATTAACCGGATTCATGCTGGGCGCCTTGCTAAAAGTATGGCCTTGGAAAGAAACTATAAGCTTTCGCTTGAATAGCAAAGGGTTTGAAGTGCCCTTCGAACAGATCAATCGCTTGCCTGAATGGGTGAATAGTGATCAGATATTGTGGTCTTGCGTGATGGTCTGTGTCGGCTTTGTGTGTGTGTTTTTGTTAGAGAAAGTTTCGAATCATCAAAATAATGGCTGAAAAAAACATGATGTAGTGTTTTTCTTCACCACAGCGGAAATATTTTTCCGCTGTGGTAGACGCTAAATGTCTGAATGCTAGTTTTAATCACAAAAATTAAACGATTTATTATGTCGTTTTTAGAATAAAAAAGAATATATAAAGCCGTTTTAATAAAGTTTAATGAAATTTAATAAAACAATTACCTGCACTTTCAAAAGGCATAAAGCTGTCATTTATATGTGTCAAAAAAATAACTTTCGAAATCAAATGTTTCAGACTGCAACTTATGTATCAATGATCGCAATTTGTGTAGTTATGACAGGTTGCCTTAGTAGTCGCGAATTCATATCAACTGAAGAGAAGTTCAGTAAAAGCCAAAAGGCGACAAGTTTTCATATAGTGGAAAAAGGTGACACTTTGTTCTCCATTGCATGGACTTACGGATGGGATTACCACGAGTTAGCCGACACTAACTCAATCGTTAAGCCTTACACTATTTTTGTAGGGCAAAAAATTGACATAGTGAATCCACCCCTGGTTAAAAAATCAGCAGTTGTTAGCAGTGGCGGAAAAATGGCGAAATGGAGCCCGAAGAAGGAAAAGCCTGCTAAAAACACTGCTAAGCCCCGCCGTAAGGCACCAATCAAGCCTTCGTTAGGTACTGAAAAAGAATGGAAATGGCCTGCAAAAGGCAAGGTTATTGGGCGCTTTTTAGCCAATGATTCACAAAGCAAGGGTATTGATATCGCCGGTAAATTGGGGGAATCTGTAAGTGCAGCTGCGGCAGGAACGGTTGTTTATGCAGGGAAAGGACTTCGTGGTTATGGCAATTTAGTGATCATAAAACACGATGAAAAATTCCTTAGTGCATACGCTCATACCAGTCGCATTTTGGTCCGCGAGAAAGAAAAAATTAAAGCGGGGCAGATAATTGCCGAAATAGGATCTACTGGGACGAATCGAGTGAAACTTCACTTCGAGATACGTCGGAACGGCAGACCAGTAGACCCTCTTCAGTTTTTGCCTAAGTGGCACACGGGAGGAGGGTAAAGTTTAATCAATCGTTCTGGTATGAAATCTGAATGATATCGGAAACAACCAGAACGAAATAAAAAGGCGGGACGACACATGGCAGCTCAACAGGAAATCAGTGCAGAAACCTTCGATGATGTAATTGAAGCACCGGCGAAAGCGATAGCAAAAAAAGCAGCCGCGCCTGTAGAGCGAACAAGCAAGGCTCCACAAGAGCGATTTATCGCCGAGCCAAGTGCCGCCAAAGCCTTAGATGCAACACAACTTTATTTAAATGAGATTGGCTTTTCGCCACTCCTGTCTCCAGAAGAAGAAGTACACTTTGCTCGCCTAGCCCGAAAAGGGGACGAGAAAGGTCGCAAGCGTATGATTGAAAGTAACTTGCGCTTAGTGGTCAAGATCTCACGCCGTTATGTTAATCGTGGTTTATCACTATTAGATTTGATTGAAGAGGGCAACTTAGGTCTGATTCGAGCAGTAGAAAAGTTTGACCCCGAGCGCGGCTTCCGTTTTTCTACTTACGCGACTTGGTGGATTCGTCAGACGATTGAACGTGCCATCATGAACCAAACCCGCACGATTCGTTTGCCGATTCATGTGGTGAAAGAATTGAATGTGTATCTGCGCGCTGCTCGCGAACTTGCTCAGAAGCTTGATCACGAACCTTCAGCGGAGGAAATTGCAGATTTATTAGAACGCCCGGTTGCTGATGTTAAGCGCATGTTAGCCTTGAATGAACGTGTAACGTCTGTTGATACACCTCTAGGTCCAAACTCTGATAAATGTTTACTGGATACGGTTGCAGATGATCGCAGTGCAGATCCTTGCACTACGCTTCAGAATAACGATATTACGGGGAGCCTGTCCGATTGGCTTGATGAGCTAACTGAGAAGCAGTGTGAAGTCGTTTCCCGTCGTTTTGGTCTTAGAGGGTATGAGACAAGCACTTTAGAAGAAGTTGGTCGTGAGATAGGTTTAACACGGGAGCGTGTTCGCCAAATTCAAGTTGAAGCACTAAAACGTCTTCGTGAAATTATGGAAGGCCAAGGCTTAAATGCTAGTACGATTTTTGGTGACGCTTAATCTTTATAAAAGGCAAATAAAAAAGGCTACTTATAAGTAGCCTTTTTTTATGTGCCTTACTTTAATACTAAAGAGAGACACTTAACAACGATGACGGAGAAGTTACTTTTCTAAGTATTGCAACTTATCCGGTACGCCATCCCAATCTTCAGCATCATCTGCTTTATCTTTCATTTCAGTAATATTGTTATCACGCCATTTTTCAGATAACTCAACGTTCAATTCAATAAATTGCTGCTGATCAGTAGGCACTTCATCTTCAGAGAAAATAGCTTGTGCTGGGCACTCAGGCTCACATAGCGCACAGTCTATACATTCATCAGGGTCAATAACCAAAAAGTTTGGGCCTTCATAGAAGCAATCTACTGGGCATACTTCAACACAATCGGTGTACTTACATTTAATACAGTTATCAGTTACTACAAAAGTCATTGCAGTCGATCTCCTCATCTCATTGGGTCTATGCCCATCACGGTGGCGACATTCTAGTGATGACGTTCAAATACCGCAAGGTTATAAATTGAATAAACTTATATCATTACTAATCAGTCATAGGTATTCAGTAACATATTACTGATTATTTGCTCACATTAGCATTGCTTTTAGTCGATAAATTTCTTCCAGTGCCTGCCTGGGTGTCAAGTCATCCACCGCAAGATCTGCAATCGCCAATTCAATTTCAGAAGGCCCTTGAGCGAACATATCCGATTGCAGCGGGCTGTCACTAACCGCCTCAATCACTTGATCTACTGGCTGTTGTTCTGAAATTGGTGATGCTAGCAGTGAAGGTGCTGTTGATGCGTCTGATGGATTGTGAAAACTTTCTTTTTCTAGCAAATGCAGTTTATCTTTCGCTTGCTGAATAACAACTTTAGGAACCCCCGCAAGCTGTGCAACCTGTAAACCGTAGCTTTGGCTGGCGGGGCCTGGCTCGACGTTGTGCAAAAAGATAATACGATCATCATGTTCGGTTGCGGTTAGGTGAACGTTAACCACATTACCCATTTGCTCAGGCAAGGTTGTCATTTCAAAATAATGCGTTGCGAACAGCGTTAATGCGTGAACTTCTTTCGCCAAGTGAACAGCAGCGGCCCAAGCCAATGATAGACCATCAAAGGTACTTGTGCCTCGGCCTACCTCATCCATTAATACCAAGCTGTTCGGCGTTGCATTGTGAAGGATATTGGCTGTTTCAGTCATCTCAACCATAAAGGTAGAGCGCCCGCCGGCAAGGTCATCAGCTGAACCCATGCGAGTGAAAATTCTATCCACTGGGCCAATAATAGCGGTGTCCGCAGGAACGTAGCTGCCAATATGAGCCAGTAACACAATTAATGCAGTTTGGCGCATGTAGGTCGACTTACCCCCCATGTTTGGGCCAGTAATGATAAGCATGTCTTGTTTTGAACTGAGTTCCAAGCCGTTAGCCACAAAGGGATCTTCAAGAATTTCTTCAACGACAGGATGGCGACCGGCAGTAATTTCGATCCCTCTTCCACTAACCAGTTGTGGGGGAGTAAAACGTAAAGTGCTCGCACGCTCAGCAAGATTGATTAATACATCCAACTCCGCTAAACCGACAGCGGTATCTTGTAAACTAAAGAGGTCTTCCGCTAATGTCACAACTAACCGTTCATAAAGATGCTTTTCACGGGCCAAAGAACGGCTCTTAGCGCTTAAAGCTTTGTCTTCGAACTCTTTTAACTCAGGAGTAATAAAGCGTTCGGCATTCTTTAATGTTTGACGGCGTACATATTCAACCGGTGCCGCGTCAGATTGAGCCTTGCTGATTTCAATAAAGTAGCCGTGAACTCGGTTGTAGCCTACTTTTAACGTTGAGATTCCCGTTTTTTCTTTTTCGCGCTGTTCTATTTCCAGCAAATAATCGCCAGCGTTCTTACTGATGCCTCTCAGCTCATCCAGCTCTTCATCGTAACCAGGGGCAATCACACCGCCATCGCGTATAATAACGGGAGGGTTATCAACAATCGCTTTTTGTAAGGTCTCAACCCACTGTGGATATTGTTTAATGAGTGCTGAGAGTTCTTTTGCACGATCCGCGTTTAAGCTGGTTAACAGTATTTGTAATTCAGGTAAGCGTGCTAAAGCATCGCGAAGTCGGGCAAGGTCACGGGGTCGGGCAGAGCCCAAGGCGACGCGTGAGAGAATACGTTCAATATCGCCAATGCCTTTTAACTGCTGATGCAGAGGTTCCCAATGATAATCATCAAGCGCTTCAGCAATCAGTTGCTGGCGTTGATCAAGAGTATCACGATTACGAATGGGTCGGTTGAGCCAGCGACGCAATAAACGGCTGCCCATTGCAGTTGCCGTTCTGTCCATAACCCAGGCTAAAGTATGCTCACTGCCCCCTTGTTGATTGACATCGATTTCAAGGTTTTTACGACTGGCGGGGTCGATTATGATCGCGTCATCAGGCTGTTCAATTAACAGTGTGCGAATGTGCGGTAAACCTGAACGTTGAGTATCTTGTGCATACTGTAAAAGGGCGCCAGCGGCTTGAATCGCAACGATCAAATGTTCACAGCCAAAGCCGCGTAAATCTTTTGTTTTTAACTGAGCGGTTAATAAACGAAATGCGGTATCAGATTCGAAATGCCAAGGTGCTTGAGATTTAGCCCCGGGTCGATTTGTTAACGCTTCAGGGAATGCCTGATCTTCGTTGTATAAAAGTTCCGCAGGTTTAATGCGCTCCAGCTCGGCCAATAAAGAATCTTCATTGGAGACTTCCATCACGACAAAGCGACCAGAGCTGATATCCAGCA
Source organism: Oleispira sp. (assembly GCA_051278005.1). Taxonomy (GTDB): domain Bacteria; phylum Pseudomonadota; class Gammaproteobacteria; order Pseudomonadales; family Oceanobacteraceae; genus Oleispira. Next base: position 14,140 of record JBNMQK010000042.1, read on the forward strand.
TGGCGATGCCGTAAATATCTTCTTTATTCTGTTTTCTTTTATTGACGGCTACTAATAAATTATCACGACGCTCGTCTAGGAAAGCTTCATCTGTAAGAGTGCCTGGGGTGATGACACGCACGACTTTACGCTCAACAGGACCTTTTGACGTCGCAGGATCACCAGTTTGTTCTGCAATGCCGACCGAAACGCCTTGGCGTACTAGTTTACCGATATAGCCTTCAGCGGCATGATAAGGAATCCCTGCCATAGGAATAGGTTCACCACCACTATGGCCACGAGCCGTGAGGGTAATGTCTAACAAGCGAGAAGCATTGCGCGCATCGTCATAAAACAGCTCATAAAAATCTCCCATGCGATAAAACAACATGATCTCAGGGATTTCTGCCTTAAGGCGAAAATATTGTTGCATCATAGGGGTGTG
>JBNMQK010000043.1:0-14340 GCA_051278005.1 Oleispira sp.
CTTTGCAGTGGTACTTGATCTCGTCGAAATTCAATACGCCCCGCTTCTATACGTGATATATCAAGTAACCCTTCTATTATGTCGGCAAGATGATCGCCACTGCGGCGAATGATTTTTGCTTTATTACGAAGCGTTTCTGTTAAACCTTTATCCTTTTCCAACAGTTGAGCGTATCCCAACATTGAATTGAGCGGGCTTCTTAATTCATGACTGATACCCGTAAGGTAACGACTTTTCGCTTGATTGGCGGCTTCCGCCGTTTCCTTTGCTTGCTGAAGTTCATGGTCGGTTTCTTTATGAGCGCCCACTTCCTTAGAGAGTAATTCGGTTTGTCGTTCATATTCTGCTAACGCAAACTGTCGACTTTCGTTTGCCAGTACAAACAGCCAAGTCAGTACGCCGACTATGATTAACAATATAAAAAATAACTGAATGAGCGTAGAAGAGACATAAAATTTAATATCTGGATCAAGCTTTGGACCTTGTAAATAAACAAGCATAAAAAGTGCAGCGATAATGGCGGTAATTAAAGTAAATAATCCTAAAAACTGCAACATTCTCGCATTCATTTTAGAGACCAGTTGTTGCGGTAATATAGCCGAGATAAATTGTGCTGATTGGTCACCCAAGCGAGAATTTATTTTACATTGATCATGACAGCGTACATCTAAAGAACAACACAAAGAACAAATTGCACCACCGTAAGCAGGACAAGCCGCCATATCTTCCACTTCAAACTCATTCTGGCAAACCTTGCAGCAGGCAAAGCCGTTACTCGTTGAGATGACTGAACTAGGACGCGCAATGTAATAACGTCCTTTAGTAACCATCGCGATAATAGGAGAGACAATAAATGCAGTGACTAATGCAATATAAGGCGACAGCGCTTGAGCGAGCTCACCAAATTCACCCGCATAAGAAGTAACCCCTAATATTGACGCAATTAACATTGCGCCGACACCGACGGGATTAATGTCGTATAAATGTGCTCGTTTAAATTCGATATGCTTAGGGCTAAGTCCCAAGGGTTTATTAATTACCAGATCAGCAACGAGTGCGCCAACCCAAGCGACGGCCACACTAGAATAAATGCCTAAAATATTTTCTATCGCATCGTAAATGCCTAACTCCATCACCAATAACGCAATCACCACGTTAAAGACTAACCAAACCACCCTCCCAGGATGGCTATGGGTTAAACGAGAAAAAAAGTTAGACCATGCAATGGATCCGGCATACGCATTCGTCACATTAATTTTCAACTGACAAATAATGACAAAGATACCGGCAATCGCAAGTGTCGCCATGGGGGATAAATGTAAATAACTAAACGCAATAAGATACATTTGAATGGGATCATCCGCGACGTCAATAGCAACGCCATGGTTAATCGCTAATACCACCAAAAATGATCCCGCTAATATTTTTATCGCTCCTACAATAATCCAACCGGGGCCTGCGGCGATCAGTGCGACCCACCAACGCCAGCTATTTTTTTTATCTTGCTCGGGTAAAAATCTTAAAATATCAACCTGCTCTCCAATTTGAGCAACCAATGAAAATAACACACCCGATGCTGCACCGAAGAAAAGCACATTAAATCCATTGCCCTGTGATGGTGCTATTCCTTTAAAATTTGTCCAGTCTTCTACCGCCCCCGTTTCTTGCCATAAAATAAACACGAAAGGGAGTAATTGCAGAATCAGCCAGAGCGGCTGGCTCCATAACTGGAAGCGGCTAATAAAGGTGATACCGTGAGTGACTAAGGGAATAACGACAAGAGAACTCACGAGGTATCCGATGCTAAGAGGAATGCCAAACAGCAGTTCTAATGCTGAAGCCATGATGGCCGCTTCTAGAGCAAAAAATATAAACGTAAAGGAGGCGTAGATTAACGACGTGATGGTAGAACCAATATAACCAAACCCTGCACCACGGCTTAGTAAGTCTATGTCTACGCCGTATCGTGCAGCGTAATAAGTGATGGGCAAGCCCGTTAAAAAAATAATAAACGACACAACAAAAATGGCCGCTATGGCATTTTCAAAACCATAATGAAGAGTAATTACACCACCAATTGCCTCCAATGCAAGAAATGATATAGCCCCTAGCGCCGTATTTGAAACACTCGCAAGTGACCATTTCCGAGCACTTTTCGCGGTAAAGCGTAATGCATAATCTTCTAACGTTTGGTTGGCAACCCACCGATTATAATTTCGCCGAGTGCCTGATACATTTTGCTCTCTCATTCTTAGCCTTCCAAAATATAACGGCTTAGCGACAATTAAATATAAATGTATTTATCGCATATTCAGTAAACTTATCAAAAGCCATGCCAGCCTCTATACGTCAAATGACGCAGACAGCTAGAGCAATACGCGCATGTTAGTCGAGTCGAAATTTAGCCATACTTTTTGGGACGAAAAACTTATCTTTTTTATAAATACTAAAGAGGCTACACCATGAAAAATACGAGCCATTCTGGTCTGCACAAATTTGTGCGCAGACACTTTATAAAGGGAATGCTGGCACTGCCTGCGGCTATCCTACTATCCAGTATCACTCTAACCGCTTCCGCAGAGGTTAATACAACAGGTTTAGCGGTCACCGATGACACGGTCACAGTCGGTATTTTACATTCATTGACCGGCACCATGGCCATTAGTGAAACTGGCGCTCAAGAAGCTGAAAAATTAGCCATTAAACAAATTAACGAATCAGGCGGTATTTTAGGCCGTCAAATCAAAATCATTCAAGAAGATGGAGCGAGTGATTGGCCGACCTTCGCGGAGAAAAGTAAAAAACTTTTAGTGCAAGATAAAGTAGCCGCTGTCTTTGGTGCATGGACTTCTGCATCACGTAAAGCGGTACTGCCAGTCTTTGAAAAAGAGAACGGCCTTTTGTATTACCCAACGTTTTACGAAGGATTAGAGCAATCAAAGAATGTGATCTACACAGGTCAAGAAGCGACTCAACAAATTTTGGATGGTTTGAACTGGGTTGCTAAAGAAAAGAAAGCTAAAACATTTTATTTAATCGGCTCCGATTATATTTGGCCTAGAACGTCGATGAAAATAGCCCGTAAGCACATTGAAGATGTACTGGGAGGCAAGGTAGTCGGTGAAGAATATAAGCCTCTTGGTAATACCCAATTCGGCTCTGTGATTAATAAAATCCGTTTCAAAAAACCTGATGTAATTTATGCAGCCGTGGTGGGCGGAAGTAACGTTGCTTGGTTTAAGCAACTAAAAGCCGCTGGTATTACTTCTAAGAATCAAACACTACTGACGATCTCAGTAACAGAAGATGAAGTACTAGGAATAGGGGGTGAAAACCTTGAAGGTTTTTATTCAATCATGAAGTACTTTCAAAGCCAAGATAACCCTAATAACAAAGCATTTGTAGCAGCATTTAAAGAAATGTGGGGCGAAGACAGTGTAATGGGCGACGTAACACAAGCGGCTTATTTAGGTCCTTGGTTATGGAAAGCAGCGGTTGAGAGAGCAGGGTCTTTTGATGTTGACAAAGTAGTAGCTGAATCAGAAAAGGGTGATATTGAACTAACAACTGCCCCAGAAGGTTATGTGAAATTGCATAAAAACCATCACTTATGGAGTAAGGCTCGTGTGGGTAAGTGGAACAAAGATGGTCAAGCAACCGTGGTATATACCTCTGAGTTACTTGAGCCAGATCCATTCCCAGCAGGCTACCAGTAAACCACTACCGTACAGTTTTTAACACTAACATCGTGAACAAGGACGTTCACGCATCCACCCAAAGATTTACGTTATTAGACTGATTTAGTTATCGTTTCTTTTGGTTAATGGGAGATTAATAATGGACGCATATACAAATAGTGAGTTGGTATCCATATTCGCTATGCAAGGTTTCGCTGGTATTAGTTTGTTCAGTGTTCTTTTGCTAATGGCCTTAGGCCTCGCCATCATCTTTGGCCAAATGGGTGTCATCAACATGGCTCATGGCGAATTCATGGCTGTCGGCGCTTATACCACCTACTTCATGGCGACAATGACCGAAACTTACTTTCCTGCGTTTATGCCTTACTATTTTATTTTTGCCATTGTCGCGGCATTTTTAGTCGCCGGGATATTGGGATATTTTGCTGAGTTTATGTTGATCCGACATCTATACTCACGACCCTTAGATACCTTGTTAGCAACATGGGGTTTAAGCCTCATCATGCAGCAATCATTTCGTTCGCTGTTTGGCGCACGAGAAGTCAGCCCAACACTCCCTGAGTGGTTATTAGGCTCATATCAACCAACCGAAACCATTTTCATCCCTATTAACGGCATGTTTGTTTTAGGGTTAACGGCTATCGTCACCCTTTCTGTTTATTACCTTATGTATAGATCACGCTGGGGCTTACGGGTGAGAGCAACCACACAAAATCGAGTCATGAGCGGCGCAGTGGGTATTAACACCAAAAAAGTAGATCGCTACACCTTCGCTTTAGGCTGTGGTATTGCGGGCATTGCCGGCGCTGCATTTACCACGATCGCCTCAACAGGTCCCACGACCGGCACCTTATATATTGTTGATACTTTTATGGTGGTTGTATTTGGTGGCGCTGCCAGTTTATTCGGCACGATCGCTTCCGCATTCACTATCGCTCAGGCGCAATCAATCCTTGAATTCTTTATCAGTGGATCTATGGCAAAGGTATACACCCTGTTCGCTTTAGTATTGATTTTGATGTTTAAGCCAGAAGGATTATTTGCCAGTAAAGTGCGCCGCTAAGGCTAGCTTTACTCTCAATGTAAACATCAACGCTGTAAGTAAAGACCACGCTTACATTGACTAAAAGTATCTTGGAGAGCGTTATGAGCTTTGTATATGAAAAACTAATGGGCGGAAAGAAAGGTCTCACCGGCTTTATCATTCTTGCCCTACTAATACTGGTGATATTCCCATTATTTTTAGACCCATTCCGTCTCGGATTAGCGGGTAAATATCTCACCTACGCCTTTGCGGCAGTAAGTCTGGTACTAATATGGGGTTACGGAGGAATATTAAGTTTAGGCCAAGGAATATTTTTTGGTTTAGGCGGTTATGCGATGGCGATGTTTTTGAAACTGGAAGCGTCTTCGCCAGAAAATACCACTATTCAATCGACCCCGGGTATCCCTGATTTTATGGACTGGAATCAGATAACAGAACTGCCTTGGTTTTGGGAACCCTTCACCAGTTTCACTTTTACCATTATTGCCGTGCTCACATTGCCAGCCCTTTTTGCTTACATTATTGGCACCGCAATGTTTAAGCGCAGAGTCGGTGGTGTTTACTTCGCGATTATTACACAAGTCATTGCGGTCATACTTACCGTCCTAATTGTAGGTCAGCAAGGCTTCACTGGTGGCATCAACGGCATCACTGATCTGCGTACTTTAAACGGCTGGGATATTACATCAGACAGTGCAAAAAATATTTTCTACTTTATCACCTGCGTACTACTGCTATTAGTCATCATGGCTTCTCGATTTATTTTAACCAGTAAGTTTGGCCGTATTTTACTCGCGGTTCGCGACAAAGAAGATCGAGTAAGATTCTCTGGTTATGACGTGGCTAATTTCAAAATTTTTATATTTTGTTTTGGCGCCATGATTTCAGCCATAGGGGGTGCCATGTTCACGTTGCAAGTTGGATTTATGTCTCCTTCTTTTGTCGGCATTGTACCCTCCATTGAAATGGTCATATTTGCCGCGGTAGGGGGTCGTATGTCACTCATCGGTGCGGTCTACGGAACGCTATTAATTAACTTTGGTAAAACCGCTTTTTCAGAATCTTTTCCTGAATTATGGCTGTTTCTTATTGGTGGATTGTTTATCGCAGTAGTCATGCTATTCCCGAATGGATTGGCAGGGTTATGGAATGACCACGGCCATAAATTAACTAATAAATTTAGCTTTATCAGAAAAGGATTTAGCAAATTAATCGCACCCGCAAAACGTCGAAAAGCGGAGGATGCCAACTAATGAATACAACCAATACTGACTTTACCTTATCCATAGAAGATTTAACCGTTTCATTCGATGGTTTCAAAGCCGTCGATAACCTGAACTTCTATCTCGACAAAAACGAACTGCATGTAATTATTGGGCCCAATGGTGCGGGTAAAACCACAGTACTCGATCTCATTTGTGGCAAAACAAAAGCCACTTCAGGCAGCATCAAATTTTTGAATCATGAACTCACCAATTTATCAGAACACGCGATTGTAAGAGCGGGTGTAGGACGAAAATTTCAAACGCCTTCAATCTACGAAAACCTAACGGTATTTGAGAATCTTGAAGTCTCTTACCCCGAAGGGCGTGGCGTTTTTGGTTCGCTGATGTTTAAACGCAATAAAAAAGTGATGGGTAAAATTCACGAAATAGCTCAAGAGATCATGCTCGAAGATGCCCTTGATCTCGAAGCAGGTTTGTTAAGTCATGGGCAAAAGCAATGGTTAGAAATAGGCATGCTACTTATTCAAGATCCTCAATTACTCATGCTCGATGAACCCGTCGCTGGTATGAGTGTAAAAGAGAGAGAACAGACCGCAGAGTTACTGAACAAAATTAGCAAAGGTCGATCAGTCTTAGTGATCGAGCACGATATGGAATTTGTTGCCCGCATCGCACAAAAAGTCACGGTACTTCACCAGGGGAAGATTTTAGCCACCGGTGATATGGAAACAGTGCAAAACGATCCGAAAGTGATTGAGGTCTACCTGGGTCACTAAATTGAATGTCCGAGCTAGACAGATGAACAATGCGACCCAGTGTGAATCATGAAAGCGAAATTATAAATAGGTGAAAATATGTTAAGCGTTTCTAATTTAAAAGTCTGTTACGGTCAAAGTGAAGTGATCAGTGATCTAAATTTCACGGTACCCAAAAACGAAACGCTGGCCATTATGGGGCGCAATGGCATGGGTAAAACGACATTATTTAAATCTTTGATCGGTATATTACCGTCAGCGGGGGGTGAGATTAAAATAGATGGTATCGATATTACAAACAGTGAAAGCTATCAGCGCGTTGAAAATGGTATCGCTTACGTTCCTCAAGGTCGCATGATTTTCCCAAATCTCACCGTCAAAGAAAATATTGAGACAGGCATGGAAGTATCAAAACTTAAAGAAATTCCTGATGACATTTATGCACTCTTTCCTGTTTTAAGAGACATGCGTCACCGCAAAGGCGGCAACTTATCCGGAGGCCAGCAACAACAATTAGCCATTGCACGGGCACTGGTAACCAATCCAAAAGTATTACTGTTAGATGAACCCACCGAAGGCATTCAGCCTTCAATCATCAAAGACATTGCCAATATTTTAAATGAAATTAAAAAGCTAAGAGACATCACTATTATTGTTTCTGAGCAAGTACTGAGCTTTACCATGGCTGTCGCTGATCGAATTATTGTCATCGATAAAGGCGAATTCATTCACGAAGATATGCGAGACAACGTCAACAGTGAGCAAATTAAAAAATACCTGTCTGTTTAATTGAAATAGTGGACAGATTATTTAAAAAATTAAACTAAAAAAGACCATTCGGTTACGTTAGGAGCATAAAATGACTGAAACAATAATTAAAGTAGACCTTAATAAATCAGCATACGAACATGATGATATACACAATCGCTGGCATCCTGATATACCAATGGTGGCGACTGTTAAACCCGGTGATGATTTTAAAGTCGAGTGCCTTGATTGGACCGGGGGTCAAATTAAGAATAATGATGACGCCTCTGATGTGAGAGACGTTGATTTAACTCAGGTTCACTTTTTATCCGGCCCCATCGCGATTGAGGGTGCAGAGCCCGGTGATCTGCTAGTAGTCGATATTTTAGACATCGGCACCTTTGAAGAAAGTCAGTGGGGATTCAATGGCTTTTTCTCTAAGCAAAATGGCGGTGGTTTTTTAGACGAACATTTTCCTGAAGCACAAAAATCCATCTGGGATTTTAACGGCATGTTCACTAGTTCTCGCCACATACCCGGCGTTGAATTTGCAGGCCTCATTCACCCTGGGTTAATTGGTACTCTGCCTTCGAAAGAAATGTTGGATATATGGAATACCCGCGAAAAAGAACTGTACGATACTGAACCTGACAGAGTACCTGCCTTAGCGTGTATGCCGTATGCAGAAACTGCGCATATGGGGCGTATGAAACCTGAAGATGCCAAAATTGCAGCCGCCGAAGGGGCTCGTACCGTTCCGCCGAGAGAGCATGGTGGCAACTGTGATATCAAGGATTTATCTCGGGGCTCCAAGGTCTACTTCCCTGTTTACGTTAAAGGTGCTGGCCTTTCAGTAGGTGACCTTCACTTTAGCCAAGGCGATGGTGAAATCACTTTTTGTGGCGCGATTGAAATGGCGGGCTGGATTCACTTGCGCGTTAACTTAATCAAAGATGGCATGGAAAAATATGCGATTAAAAACCCTATATTCAAGCCAAGTCCTATTACTCCAAAATATGATGACTATTTGATTTTTGAAGGAATCTCAGTCGATGAAAAAGGTAAACAACACTACCTTGATGTGAATGTTGCTTATCGACAAGCGTGCTTAAACGCCATTGAATACCTGAAGAAATTTGGTTACTCAGGCGCCCAAGCCTATTCCTTATTAGGCACGGCCCCAGTACAAGGCCATATTAGTGGTGTGGTCGATATACCCAACTCCTGCGCAACACTCTGGTTACCCACCGACATATTTGAGTTTGATATAAAACCCAATGCCGATGGGCCGACTAAGTTTCTTGATGGCAGTGTGAATATGCCTCTGGCACCCGACATTAAAAAATAAAGGAGATGCCTGATGCCTGTATATGACTATAAGTGTTCGGAACATGGCTTATTTTACGAACTCGCCAGCATGGATAATCATGCAGAACCTGCAAACTGTCCAACCTGCGATGCGCTGTCTGGGAGAGTGATTATTATGTCCCCTGCTTTTCTAAATATGGATAAGGAGAAAAAACAAGGCATAGAGCGTAACGAAGTCGCTCAGCACGAGCCCCAGCATTCTAATGCTGACAGTCGTGCAGAAAATGCAGAAAAGTTAAAACATGGCTGTGGTTGTACACACAAAAAACGCAGTTCAAACGTTATGTACACCGCTGATGGAAGTAAGATGTTTCCGTCTATGAGGCCATGGATGATCAGCCACTGAGTCTTGAATGACTTCCCCCACAGCACTCTGTGGGGTTTTTTATCTTTTCGATCGGCTAATAATTAATAATGGCCGAATTCAAAAATCACGCGACAAAGACTAAAAACCAGCAGGTTTCATTGCCAATGCTTGGCGCAGATTAGTCGCCAATTCTTTAGCGGAATACACTTGTTTCACTTCGGGTCGCACGCCTTTGCCCATAATAATTTCTAACAATACGTCGGATTGGTCGCGATTATTTCCACCCACCGCTACTCCCATATTGAAACCGTTGAATGGACTCGCAAAGCTATTCCGTGACATGCCAAAACCTATACCTGTCGCAGCTCTGGGTTTGGTCGTATCACTGTCGCGATCAACCACTTCAAACCAATCATAGCCTTTCTCTAGGGTTAACTCAGCGGCCCGTAACATGGAATAATTAACGGCTTCACCTCGTTCCATATCTCGACCTTTAAAATCGATACGGTATTGAGTATCGCTCAGCTGTGTCTGACTGTAACCGTAGCCCTGATTGCCCGCAGGCTGGTAAGGGGAATAACTTGCGCACGCTTGCAGTAAAAAAACACAGGCGATCGATATCATTATACGTTTCATCTTGCATACCTCATTTAAGTGTTTATTAGAGTTTCCAGCGACGTGCTATCACTGTCTTTTCTTGCTCAGGGCTCACTAAGTCGCCCTGTATCATAGTATCGAGAATATCGTCTAGTGCGCGGCTACTAGAGGCCGTTTGATAACTCCCCTGATCACCCGCGGGGATCGCTGCACGCAAACTCCAGTCATCGCCGACTCGACAAGCAATACTTTGCAAGGCAGGAGCATTCATCGGTTTAACGTAAAACTGACGGCAATACTCGCCCTCATGATTTAAAAACGTTAACCGAGCTTCAAAGCTAGCGCCACTTTTTGTCGTAATCACTTCCCCGCTGCGCTGTTGGGATAGCCCATCATTAATCGCAGTCCAATCAGGCAGTGCGGATGAACCAACGCCACCATCAACATTCATAAAAAAACCAAAAATTGCCGCGACACTCGCCGCGATCGCCGTGGGCATCGTGACCGCCGCTCTTACTTTACGCCACCATGGAAAACTAATCACCTTGCCTGAATGCCCAGAAGAATGTTCTGCGCTAGCAGCCGCTTCAAGCTTTTTGCGCACATCCTCTAAACCTTTAGATAATGGCAAGGCATCAATGCTACTCACACTGGCATGCACTTGGCTATTAAGTGAGGCTAAAGTATCCATGCGTTCAGCAACCGATTCATCTTTGGCAATCGCATCGCGTACAATGTTCATTTCTATTGTCGACAGCTCGCCATCTATAAAGGCATTAAGTATTTCGTCAGAGATTGTCATATTAATGTCCTGGTATTAGCGTTGGCGAAGGTTGTAAAGATTTAATGAGCTTGGCCCGCGCTCTGGCTATGCGACTCATAACAGTACCAACGGGCACTTCAAGCACTTCCGCTGCATCTTTGTAAGACATAGATTGCAGGGTGACCAACGATAACGCTGAGCGATGTTCTTCGCTGAGTGCCTGCATCGCGCTATGGACTTGTTCCAGCTGAATTTCATTTTCGGTACGGCGGCTATCGTCGCTAATATTCATCTCTTGCAAAAGCGGGTTTTCGACCCCCTGTTGGCGCGTTCGGGTTGCCCGGTATTGGTCAATCCACAAATTTCGACAGACACGAAAAGCCCATTTGGCTAAGACAATATCTTCAGGTACACCTTTGGCAAGAATACGCTCTATCGTACTTTGGCAAAGATCATCAGCATCGTCAGCCGAGCCGCAAAGCGAGTAAGCGTAGCGTCGTAAACCGGGTAATAACTCGAGTAGTTCAGTATGCAATAGGATGTCCTTATTAAGTCTTCTATGTCACTTAACGGCTAAGAGTGAAAGTTATTCCATAAATTTAATAAATATAATAAGGAATTGATTATCCTGCCAAACGTCTCTATAACACAACCTAGTGATTGGAGATGTATAATGATAAACCGCTACTTGGCCAGAGCCATTTTCTTATTGGCTGTCACAGCGCCTAGCCAGGCTCAGCTATTGGACCACGATGTACTGCAGATCGATAATATGGACCTGTTTACTCTGCCGATAGAAAGTCCGGAATTCGAATTTGAACCGCCAATTCAACACGATATAAAAACAGTTGTACCGCAATACGTTACCGGGGCAGACGCTCTGCTTGACGAAATCCCAGACGCGAACAAACTCGTGAAAAGCCTTAGCAAAATAGAGGTTGTCGATAAAACCAATACACCGGTATTGACCGAAGTTCATCTACAACATGGCTGGCGTGCACTGCAGCAAGAGTGGCTATTGTTGCTATCGGCCGATCAAATGCTGCAATTACGATCGTTCCCTATCAGCGTTATATCTGAGACTGACCTGCCGCAACTGCAGATGTTCACCGTGCGTATCCGCGTATCGGATCGCAATGACGATATAAACACACTGCAACAGTTATTGGCTCCCCTAGACGCAGAGATACTGGAACGCCATCATGTTTATGATGTGCAAGCCGCTATGCCTGACCTTAAATATGCGCCTGATGCGATGCTTCAGTCTAGGACTGAATCTGAGCATACTAATGCTGGCGAGGCCGCCATTCATAATGATCAGCACACGACATTATCAATGGGAGTGATTGACACCGCCATTGATCTACAACATCCGTCACTTGTGCATAGCAACCTCCAGATAAAAAGTTTTGTTGAGCCAGGAATGATTCAGCCCATTGCCCACGCGACGGCCGTTTTAGGGCGGTTAGTGGGAAAAGGAGGATCCATCGTTCCCCTATTGCCAGATGCGAAAGTCTATGCGGCTTCGGTTTTTTATAAAAAAGATGCTTACTCTCAATCGGCGTCCACACTGGCTTTATTACAAGCACTGGAGTGGATGTTAGCTCAGCACGTTACGGTTATTAATATGAGCTTGGCGGGCCCTCCGAACGCGCTGCTTGAAAAAGCGTTGCAACGTGTGAGATCCCAAGGTATTGCCGTGGTAGCGGCGGCCGGGAACGCTGGACCTGCTTCACGCCCACTTTTTCCAGCGGCCTATGATTCAGTCATTGCGGTGAGCGCGGTCGATAAAAACAAACACATTTACCGCTGGGCTAACCGAGGTAAGCATATTGACTTCGTTGCCCATGGGGTCAATGTTACGACGTTGCGTGCTGGTGGGGGTGAGGGGAATGAAAGTGGTACATCAATGGCAGCACCCGTCATAAGCGCGATATTGGCACTGCAAATGCAAACACAAGGGTTAGAAGAAAGCCTCACGCATTTGCGTAAATTAAGTGAAGATCTCGGCGAAGTTGGCCGAGATGTTATTTATGGTAATGGTTTGATTGCACCTTAGCTCTAGATCTAGTCCTTAAATGAGTCGTTCCATTAAAAGCTGGCGTTTATACCGACACTCATCAAACGTTCGCTATAATCTACGGGCGCATAATTGGAGTCATTATTGATATAAGAAGCCTCGACCCTCACTCCAAGCCAGTCATTTAACTCAATATCTAAACGGGTTGTGAATTGCGTACGCCCATCCACTCGCTTTTCATTGTTTTTCGATTCATTATCAGTCGTATCCTTGGGCTGCAAATCGATCGGAAATACTTCTTCCTCTTCTTCGGCAACAACCGTGCTAATAATAAACGAATCATAGCGTTTATAGCCATAACGAACGGTATTAGTCCATGTCGTTGGCAATAAGGCTTCCGTGAATTTATGCTGATAAGCCATACTCACATTTCCGGTTTTATTATCAAATAATTTTTCTTGTGCTGTTTCGTTTTCCATACTGATATTAAAACTTAAATGACTCTTACCCTGATTATAGAATACCAATGAATCTAAACCTACGATCGTTGCGGATGCATTTCGTTCCTCTAATTGCATAAAATCTTTTTTATTCTTTGATACGTACCCGCGTAGAAAACTAGAATCAAATAATTTATCCACTGCGAGGGTCGACTGATTAAAATTTAAAAAATCATCACCATCAACTTGCACGGTTACCCCATCATAGCGATAACTGTAACCGATACCGGCATACGTAAACTTCGAAGATAAGGCAAGCTGGTGCTGCTCAAGGTCGTACTCTGAAAACTGATCGTAAATCCGCTGTCGACCCTTGTAGCTTGTCGAAAGCTGCAGATTATCATTGACTTGCCACTTTCCTCCTAAAGCCCACTTTAACTTACTCGCATAATCACTCTCACGACTAATATCATCCACTTGATCCAGACTCACAGAAGAATCATATTCGCGCTCGGCACTGACCGAGCCCGAAGCAGTCAATGATTCTGAGGCGAAAGCCAATAGCGGTAGCGTCAAAACCGTTAGTCCTAATAAAAAGGAAGTTGCAGATAATTTCATAATAACCTCGTGTATTACCTCGCATCATCAATGTGAGGTCACTTAAATTTACTTGTTAACGACCCAAAAGGAGCTACCTGCTCCCTTATAAGTATTGCCTGAATTAAAGATTGAGTGCTGAATCAAGACTACTTGTCACAGAAGCGGCAACAGAAGACTCAACCGTACTTTCAATGCTGCTATTAATCGACTCGGTTATGGCGGCATCCATGCTGTTAGAGAGTGTGCTTTGCCCAATAATTTCTGCGGCTAAAGAGGTATCACTAATCACCGAAGTATCAGACATTGCTTGAGTCTCACGTTTAGTTTTAGACCCCATACTTTCACCAGAGTCAGTACCCTTATTTATTGAGCTTTTAGCGGCTGCAGAGCCCGTAATCGCAATACGACTGGCATTGTTTAGTACTACCTTGGCGCTTGATTCCACAGAGCCTAGAGTCTCTGTACTACTTTCTATCAGAACCTTTTTCTGTGTGCGGGCATTGTTACGCACTTGGGTTTGACCAGACGCGGCTTCGTCGGACTCTGCAGAGGCTTGAACCTTAACACTGCTATCGCTCTTAACACTATTATTGCTTTTAGAGCGAATCTCACTATTAGATTTAGTACTACTCTCGCTCTCGCTATTACCATTGGTACTGCTCTCGCTATTAGCGCTCCCTTCTTGGCTAACATTAATGACTAATGCACTTTCAATTTCAAGGTCAACATTGGCTGCGTTTGAACCATTGAACGCAAACATAGAAGCAAGTGTTA
>JBNMQK010000044.1:0-14274 GCA_051278005.1 Oleispira sp.
CCTAACGCAACAATGGTAACGCCAGAAGCCCCGGTAAAGGCGGTAAACAAAGCGCATGCAATTAACGCGACGATGGCTAAACCACCGGGCATCCAACCCAATAGCGCATCGGTAATACGCACCAATCGTTGTGGCGCTTTACTTTCGCCGAGTAAATAACCGGCAAAAGTGAAGAGGGGGATTGCAGTTAATACCGGCATTTCAGTTAAACGATAAATTTCAATGGCGACCACAGAAAGATTAATGTCTTGCTGAAAAAATCCCCATAATGCACTGGCAGCGATCACTGCGAACAGGGGTGCACCCATTAACGCGACGACTATAAATAAGACAGAAACCAAAATCGCCATTATGAATTATCCTCTTTTAATGCAGGATTAGGCTGGTAGCCTTTAATGCGTAAAAATCCGAGGGTATGCAAAAAGAAACGGACGGCCATTAATGAAAAAGTAAAAGGAATAATTAACTGCAGCGGCCAAGCCGGAACTTGGGCAAAAGCAATATCGTCATATTCGATTGATTGTTGAACAAAAACAACGCTATACAACGCCACAATGCTACACACGAGGGTGGCAAAAAAACTGCCACTAATACCGCATACTCTTTTGCCCAAAGGGCCAACAAAACGGCTGATCACATCAATGGCTATATGTTCCTGGCTACGACTGGCCAGCAGCGCGCCGAGCAAACCAAGCCATAATACGAGAACCTGCAATACCGGAGGAATCCAAATTAAACTACCGCCAGTCATTAAGCGCATCGCAATATCGGTGATGGCTAAAGACAGCATGACGAACAATACTGCTGCTAATAGCATGTCTTCTGCATAGTGAAGCCAGCGCTGGATGCGCTGAATTTGAAGTTTAGGCATTGAGTATTCGTATTTGTTAGTTGAGTATTATGAGCTTTATATTATATAAAGCTTTGTTTGATCTGATGGTTATTTGTTTTTACCTTATACGGTACTTTTCTAATGCTACTAAAATCTCTTGATAAGTATCGGCAGGATATGCGTCTACTTTCTCTAAATTTATAAGTGCTTTTTTCGCAATGTCACGCCATTCTGGACCGGAAGGTTTATCGAATTGAATGCCGTTTTTCTGCAGCGCATCACGTGCGCTGATGTCGCTTTTTTCATTAATGAAATCTAGACGTTTGAACGTGGCTGCCACAACTTGCTTAACAATGGCTTGGTCACTTGGGTTTATTTTTTTAAAGGCTTTTTGATCAACAACCAGCATTCCCATAATGAGCAACAAGGGTTCATCGGCAAGGTGTTCCACCTTAGTATGCCATTGAAGTGCAATGGCGCCTGATGGGTTGATCGTGACCGTATCTAATAATCCGGTTTGTAGGCCGGTATAAACGTTCGAAATAGGTGATGCAATAGGTTTGATGCCCGCTTGAGTGAAAATTTCATTACCGATTAAATCACCTTCGGGTACCCACACTTTTTGTCCTTGTATGTCGTCGGCTTTAGTTAATGGCTTATTTGACATCAGATAGGCAAAGCCACCTTCAGAAAGGCCGAGTAACTGGAAACCATTATCCGCTAAACCTTTAGCAATAACAGGATCAAACGTTTTACGTACATGGCGTACTTCGGCTAAATTATTAAACGTGAAGGGTAAGCTGTAGAGCTGGACACCATTATAAATGTGAGCAAGTGCACCCGCTGAAATAGCGCCACCGTGGAGTTGGCCAGAACGCATTTTACGCAATACGGTCTTATCACTGCCCATTACACCGCCAGGGTAATACTTGATTTTTACGCGACCTTTTGTCTTTTGCTTTACTTCTTTGGCGGCGGCTTTCATTTCATTCATCCAGCTGCTGCCATTAGGCACAACCGTGGCGATTTTTAATGTCGCGGCTGAGGCCTGGCTACTAGTGAAAGCAATTAAACTTGTTACAAATAGTGTTTTTAAAAAATGCATAGAGAAGTTCTCAAGTTGAAATCAGTCTTATTCAAAATATTCAGCAGATTCTGCTAATAATATTTCAGCTTGTTGTTTTGCAAGTTGATTCATCAACGTTAACCCTTCAGCTTTTGGATTAGCCTGAAGAACTTCCGTTAATAAACGATCGTGTAATTCTTGTTCAAATAATAAACGGGCATATTGTTGTGCATACAGAACCTTGGCCATTAAGTGACGGCCATTTGAAATTTCAATGGCATGTTCAAAGTGCATTTTTGCAAGGTCAGGTCGTCCACCTAACGAAGGTGGAAGCTGAGATTCCAATACACCCATGTAGACTTGAGCCGTTCCGTGGTCATAGTCCGCATCGTATTGCAGCACCCATTTAAAGAGCAATTTTACTTTAGGAAGTTGTGCAATAGCGTTCCAATCACTGCTATTGGCTTGTACCCAGCTTGCCCATGAAGAGGCGTAGGTATAAATAATGGGCAGTTCATCTTCATCGAGGTCATCTAATTCGTGTTGAATATCTTCTAGCTTATTATCCAATGCTGCACACAGATCTTCTTCGTTTTCACAGAGCGCGCGCAGAGCGTAGTCATGTGCGCGATTCGTCATGCGTTTTTTCTGGGCTTGGTTCGTTGAGAAAACACCGGCATAGGCACCATAAAGTTTAGCGGCAGGAATTAAAAACGTGTCATCATTTGGATAGGTCTCGATTAACGCATCTAGCATCAGCATATAAGCGGGAGCCGCAGTGCGAACTAGTTCAGGATCTTCTTGATTCATCATCGAGCGAGAAAGATTGGTCGGTAGGTTAACGATGGAGCAGGCTTGTATGCTTAAAAAAGCAATGATTATCAATAATTTGGACATGTGGCATCTAAGCTTAAAAAAAATAGGCGAGCATTATACCCTTATTATTGTTACATTTTAACTAATCTATTTTGCGACAAACGTTCCCATTTTTCCATTAGTTTATTAAGCAAGCAATACCGCTTTAAGGGCAATGATTGGGGCCGCATGATATCCCTGAAATGAAGGCAGGGTTAGCGGCATTGGGTTTTATCCTTGATGCTAAATACCCTTAGATTTAAATTCAATAGATCCGTGTTAATTAACGCTGGCCAGTCGGTCTAATGGGATTGCTTCCAGCATCTCTCCTCCCATGGCTAGGTCGATACCAATGCTACGTAAAATATTTAAGGTGTCTTCGTCGTTAACTTGCTCTGCAATGGTCTTCTTTGCCATAAAGTGTGCAATTTCATGAATCGATTTCACCATCGCGTAATCAGCAGAACTAGTCACTAATTCTTTAATAAAGGTATGGTCGATTTTGACGTAATTAACGGGCAGTCGCTTGAGGTACTCAAAAGATGATTGCCCAGTACCAAAATCTGAGAGCGTGAATTCGCACCCTAAGCTGCGCATGTCATGCATGAAATCAATGGCATCTTCAATGTTTTGAATAGCAGACGTTTCATTGAGTTCAAAGCAGAGCTTATCAACAGGAAGGTCGTGTTCTCGCGCTTGATCAAAAATAAACGCTAATAGTGCATCATCGTTCATCGAATAGCCGGACAACTTGATCATGAAACGATCAATGTTAGCCACTTCATCTGGATGAGTACTCGTCCATTTAATAAACTGTTCGAGTGTCCAGCGATCAACTAAGTACATCCGGCTATAATGTTCTGCAGCCTGTAAGTATTCTAATGGGGGTACCTGTGTGCCATTCTCATCTTCGATACTGATAATAACTTCATACTGTTGTTTTCTTTCAGCGTCTTGAATGTCAGTAACGGGTAGACACAATAGTTGAAGCTGATTGGTTTCTAAAGCTTGATTTAGCTTATTGGCCCATGACATACACTCATCGCGTTTAATACGAGCATGATCATCTTCAATATAACGATAGACTCGACTGCCACCTTTTTGTTTTGCGGATAAGCACGCTGATTCAGCAAAGGTAACCAAGTCGACTTCATTGCTGATCTGATAGTTTAGCTCTGCAACTCCCATACTGAGATGAATTCTAAACTTATGCTTCGCACTGATGATCTCTAGCTTCTCTAATTCTTTCTTCAATGCTCGAGCTCGTTCTTCACCGTGACTGAGATCTGAATGTTGAAATAAAATGGCAAATTCGTTACTGCCTATCCGAGCACAGTCATTTTTGTTTGTGCTGGCTTTTAATAATACGTTGGCAATAGCTTTTAAGCATTCATCACCGCCTTCTACACCGTACTCACTATTAATTAATTTAAACTGATCAATATCAATCATGCACAGCGTATGTGTTAGATCGGATTGATGAGACTTGGCTGTTTCTTCTTTTAAATGACGCATGAAGTGTTGGCGGGTATTTATTTGGGTTAACGCATCCGTATTCGCTTGGGCTGATAAATCGTTATAAATTTGTTGTACGAGAGCATCTAGACTCTGGTCTACCGCAGATTCTTCTTGCTCGTACAGGCGTTTAACAGCACCGTCATCGAGTGCTGCTGCCAATTGCTCTAGCGTGAAATCAACAACTTTCATACCGCTATGATTAACACAAGCAAACTTAGAGCCATCTTCAGCCATCCAAACGACCGAAACATTTTGATCAGATTCAACCATCAATAACCAATCCCCAACTTGCAAATTGAGCGCTCGACGAACCCCCTTACCTTCAACCGTTGATTTTTCTTCTTTCACTTCTGCAGGGACTTCAGTTACTTCTTCAATCTCACCACTTTCTAAATGTTGTTCAGCGGCTAAATTTATTTCGTTATGCCAGCGTGTATGCTCTGGACGATTGCCATTTAGCTGGTCTAGCTCGTAGTGCATGAGTTTAATCAATGGATAAAAACGCTCAAGCAGTTCTTTACGAGCCGCATTGCTAGGATTAAACAAAGACAATACTTGCCGGTAGAGCTTTACTGCGCCTCGAAAGCGTTTGCTTTCGATGGTTTCACGTAAATAAATAAGTGTTAATAGCGGTTTCCAACCTTGTTCCAGCCACTCGATAACAATCGTTGGGAGTGTTCTTCCTGAAGTATCCTTGGTAATTAAGCGGCCAATCCTCACACGAGCTTGATCAAGCCTATGTTCACCTTCTGCAGCCTGTGCGACACGGTCGGCATTCATTTTAGCCCGTCGTTCTGCTTCAGCGAGCATGGTATCAACACCTAATTGCAAGGACTGCAATTGTGTTTCTAGCGCTTCTACACTGCTATTGGTATCAATATTTTGCAGCATAACGTCTAATTTTTCACTAACCCTATCTTGGCCCGTTGTGGTCATGCGGCCAAGCTTAGAGATTGAGTTTAAGGCTACTCTACCCGGGTGCTGTGGATTAAACATCATGCTCGGGTCGTTTAGCATTATCATGGATAAAGGCTGTTCTAACTTGGCAATAAAAGGTTTTATAAAATCAGAAATTTGTTCGCTAGAGACAAGGTTTTGTGTCACATGTTCTAGAGTATCGATCGCTTCACGGTTAGCCATTGGTAGGCCAACGTCTTCTGTCGCTAAAGCTCGTTCTAAATCTTGGCGGACTCTGCCTGGTTGAGTCTCGGATTGCTGCCAAAGTTTGTGCAGCGCAGATTGCACTTGGCCATGATTAGCCGCAGGCATCGTTGGTGGTAAAAGTTCAGCGTCTAAATTATTGCTGGCTATTCCACTTTCGAGGCGTTGATATCTTAACGTTAATAGATTTTGGATATTATTATAAGCCTGTTTAGCTTCAGACTGATTTTGGCGAAAGACTTGCATTGAACCAGAGTTAGTGGGTGCTACATAACCTGATTTTGAAAAACCATGGTTTGACGGTGGTTCTTGAGCAGGTGTTTGTTGTGGAGTGTTCGCTAACATTTGTGTCTCTTGCATCGTTTCATTGTCGATGCTTGAGTTACTTGTGCTAGCAGCACTAGCCGCTCTTGCTGATCGGGGATTGCGAAAGGCCAGTGGCACGTCTATCTGTTTGATAAGCCATTGATACGCGGCTTGTAGTTGCTGGCCTGCGACTTGTTGAAAAATTTCGAAAGCGATTTGGCGAACATGCTTTTCAATTTCTAAAGGCTCCACTGCTTCTCTAAATGCTTCGGTAACACTGTTAGCGCTCAGCGGATTAAAGCAGTCTTCTGTATGGGCCTCAGAAATCATGTCTAATAATTGTCGTACTTCAAACGAGGAATGACTTAGACGGGACTGTAAGTGAGTACTTGCTACTTTAGAAAGTAACCAGTCTTCAAAGTCATCTTGTTGAACAAGGGATAAGCTTTGTTCTTGGCTATCTTTTTTGGAATCTTTCTCAAAAGATATGGGTGGTAAGCCATCAGACCAGCATTTTAGTTGTTCTGCAATAATGCTTAGAAAGCTGTTTTTTATCTTTGAACCTTGTTCTTTAGTGTGTTTCTCAGCACTGAATAGCGTTTGTTGTTCACTGTTATTATGAGCTTTATTGGCTTGTTTAAAAAGCTCATCTAAAAATTCAGAGTGCCATTGTTTAATAATGCTTTGGCTACTTTCTTTAACTTGCTGTTGAAAAAGCTTTTTATAATGACTACGTTTCTCGACTGATAAAGTGCTGTTATTTCTATTGGCTTGATTAATACTTTGTAATTGTAATAATATTTCATTAGAAGGGGCGTGAAGTTTTAAGCCTGCACTATTGCCTTCTTGGTAGATGCATTCCACGGTAATATTGAGTGGAGAATCTTCTAAGGTCATAGAAAGTTGAAGCAAGTCTTTGCTCTTTAATATGAACGCTTCTTCTTTAGGCCAATAAACTCTTAGGCCTTCTTGTGAGAAATCAGCGACATGGCAGGCGTGACTTGAGCCATTGGCGGCAATCAACTTTGCTTTTACATGACTTTCAAATCTGGGTTTTTTACTATCGTCCATTTTACCTGATCCAATCTAATCAATTCATGTTCTTTATTAATCGAGTATAGCATTACTCTAATAAGCTGCTAAAAAGCGAGCTAAGTTATTGGTTTTTATTTATTTCATTTAAGTGTAATGACCTAAGTATTGCACACATTCAAAAGAAATTACTGTCAGTTTTTTCGCGTTTATCTTGACACTATGACTGCTAGTAGAAGCTTGCTATGCTTGATAGATAGCCCAATAGTTGCATAGGCGAGTCATGAACAATCCAATAAAGACACGGGATGATTTATTAACAGAAGCGCTAGCTGAAATAAATTTAGTGGGCTCCGAACGAGCATTATCCTTAATCGCAGAGCAAGCATTGGTTCTAGATGTGCGTGAACCTGTTGAGTTTCAATTGGGGCACTTGCCCAATGCCATCAATATTTCTCGAGGTGTCTTGGAATTTAAAGTCGATGATCATCCTGATTTACACGATCACCAGCGTAATATTTTAATCTATTGCAAAAACGGCGGGCGCAGCACTCTCGCCGCTTATACTTTAAAGCAAATGGGCTTCTCCCAAGTCGAAAGGCTTATTGGAGGGTTTGATGGTTGGAGCGGCACCATTCACAAGATAGAAAAGGCTGAGAGCGCTTAGATTACTCGTTTTATTTTCTTTATTATTCAGTATGTTTGCCGCCGCGAGAAAAATATTAAGCTGCAATGACCTAGGAACAACATTAATGGTCAGTTTCATTATTGTGATTATGTCGGGTACATTGATGACTACGTTGGGTATGGTGATATTGTTCCGGGCAGTGTTGCAGGGCGATTATTGAGTTCTGTACTCATATTATTGGGCATTGCTTTGTTTTCAGTGTTGACTACGAGTTTTTCAGCGTTTTTTATCTCAACAAGAAGACAAAATACTCCGTCAGAAGCTGGATAATAAGCTGCAGTTACTCATACCCCAGCAAAAAAATGATCGATTATCGGATAAAAGATAAAAACATCATTATTTTTAATCTCCTATTTTATACAGATCGGAGTGGATGAACTAAGGTAGTAATACTATAAGGAGATAAAAATGGCTATTATCAATCACATTAGTAATTATTATGAGCAGGTTGTATCAGAAGAAATCCGCCGTCAGCTATCCAGTCGGGCTGATGCCTTAGGCATGGATTTCATAGCCGACGTTGCTTGCGTTGCGCTTAATCGTCTACCCACTAAGTATTATCGTTATGAAGTTGATATGGCATTTTATATATCTCCAAACGATTTATTTGAAATTAAAGAGCGCGTTACTAAAGTCGTTACGGAAGCTATTGGGTTTGTCGAGCACCACTCTCGAGCGGATTAATCGTGAGATATCTAAAGGTGCAGGCTTAGTATGTAAGTAAGTCGTAAAGAACTGCTTGTGGAAGTTGAGAAACCTTGCAAAAACTGTGAATCCTTATCTAATGCTATTAAATAATAAAAGGAAGTACTGAATGAAGATTCTGTTAGTCGATGATGATCAAGAATTATGTGAATTACTGACACGCTACTTAAACCGTGAAGGTATTGACGTTGATCAAGCTCATACTGGACCAGAAGGGCTTCAGAAATGTTCAGCACACACCTACGATGCGATGGTTTTAGATGTCATGATGCCTGGCATGGGCGGTCTAGAAGTACTGACTGAATTACGAAAAACGAATCAATTACCGGTTGTCATGCTCACTGCTAAGGGCGATGAGATGGATCGCATTGTGGGCCTGGAAATTGGCGCTGACGACTATTTATCTAAGCCTTGTAATCCGCGTGAGTTAATGGCCCGTTTACGTGCCGTATTGCGCCGCACAAACTCAGAAAATACCGTTAAAAAAAATGATGTGATTCTTATTGATGAACTGGAAATTGATCATGGTCAGCACCATGTACTCAAGAATAAAAAGCCATTAGAATTAACGGTAACGGAATATAATATTCTGAATACTTTAGTTTCCCATCTAGGCAAGGTCGTAGAAAAAAATCAATTGGCAGAAGAGGCCATGTCTCGTTCTTTAACTTTATTTGATCGCAGTTTAGATATGCATTTAAGTAATTTACGCAAAAAATTGGGTCGTCACGAAGATGGTCAAACCCGTATTAGAACCATTCGTGGTGTTGGTTATATGTACATGGTGGCACAGGCCTAATGACGTTTAAGTTTAGTGTTTAGTGCGCGGTTTATACTGGAAAATTTATTTGGCGTTCGTATTAACCAGTGTGCTTGCAACGCTGGTTACCCTAGGGTATGCCGTATTTTATCGGCAGTTGTCTAATGAAACGAATAATTTAATTGCCCCTACAGAGGGGTATATTTCGTCAGCCCAACTGATGTTATTACGGGGTGGAGAGCCCTTACTTATAGAATGGCTAATCACGTTTGAGCAACACCCTAATGTAAATGCATACGTTTTCGATCAGCAAGGCAGTAATATATCGGGTGGGGAAGTTACCGCGTCAGTTTCTGACTATGCGTTTTCTGCCAGTGAATTCCTCGTTAAAGTGCAGCCTCTCAATCGCAGTGAAATTTTGGTTAAGGCTCCGTTAACATCGCAGGAAGGTGTCTTTTATTTATTGGTAGTTGAGTTTCTACATCCCTTTGCTGTTTTAGATGTTAAAAGTTATATCGCTTTAGGGTTATCGGTAGCAATCGTCTTTTTTGGTGGGTTTGGTTTTCTTCTGTCTGGATACTTATCCCGTCCAGTGCGACGCTTGCAAAAAACAGTAAAATCGATTGCTTCCGGAGACCTCAGTGCGCGTTCTGGTGATCGCTTAGGGCGCCGTCGAGATGAAATTGGTGATTTGAGTCGTGACGTTGATATCATGGCTGATAGGCTGGAAACGTTACTGGCTGATCAAAAGGGATTGCTACGAGATATATCCCATGAACTCCGATCGCCTCTCGCGCGTTTGCAGATAGCAACAGAATTAGCTCGTTTTGATGCCAGCGAGGATGTTGTCGAGTATTTGGATCGTATCGAGCTTGAGACCGGGCGTGTTAATGATTTAATTGCTGATATTTTGCTATTAGCAAAACTAGAAGTAGAGCGGTATCCAGAGCAATGGCAAGCGATCAACTTGGTTGATGTTATCGACCAAATCGTACAGGATGCGCATTTTGAGCAGCAAGCTCAAAGTATTGAGATACATTATCCCCAAACTCCTTGCCTTGTAATGGCTGAAACAAAACTATTAAGTTCAGCGTTTGAAAACTTAATTCGTAATGCTTTATTACACACCTCTGATCATACGAAAGTAGAGATTACCATTAAAGAAATCAGCAGTGATTTTGTTATTGTGATTCGGGATCATGGCCCAGGGGTGGCTGCAGAGCATCTAGAGCATCTTGCTCAGCCATTCTATCGAGCGGAGGGTGCAAGAGAGCGTATTGGTCAAGATATGACACAGCGCCAATCTGGCAGCAGGGGTTATGGTTTAGGTATGGCGATCGCGGATCGCGTAATTCGAAGTTTTTACGGCCATATGGTGATTAGCAATCATCCGGAAGGTGGGCTGGAAATTAGTTGTTATTTAAATCGTTGCCTTTAATAAATACTTACCAATACATTACTATATTATGGCGTGACATTTGAGTGTAAGTTAGTAGTATATCATTACTTATAAAAGTTTGGACATTATCAGTGCAAACAAGAAACTTTAATCGCTAGTTAATACCTCTAGGATCAGAGATTAATATTTGAGTAATTACGATATATGCGAATTCTAATAGTATTGATAGTTGGGTGTCTTATGATGTCACCCACTTTTGCAGAGAGCACCTTGAAGCCTATTACGGATTTATCTGAATTCTCCGTTGATAGCGGCTCTGATATAATTGGTTGGAATAACCAGCGCCCGGACCAAAAGAAGGCGTTGAGTCAATTTTATCGTTCTATGAATCAATCTACTTCTCCTGCACCGGCCATTGAGCGTCAGCAGCATGCGCAGGAATTACGTCGTATGAATCCGCAGCAGCGTCAGCAGTTATTTCTTAACTACATCCAGAAAAATCGTTAGTAGCGCTTGAATCATCTGTAAATTAATCGTTTAAACCTTTCAAATCCTCCTTGTTTCTAGCCTAAAACATGAATAGTCGGTAAAGTGTCAATTTTCATATTTCGAGGCTATTGTGAAAACAGCAATCACCGATCTATTAGGCATTAAAATGCCCATTATCTTACCTGGCATGAGCTGGATCTCAACACCTGAGCTTGTTGCAGCCGTTTCTAATGCGGGTGGATTAGGTATTTTAGCCAGTGGACCTTTAACCCCCAATGAAACCCGTGAAGCAATCGCTGAAATTCGAACATTAACGGATAAGCCTTTTGGTATCGGCGTCACGCTTTTAATGCCTGGCGCTGAAGAAAATGCCTTTATCGCAATCGAAGAAAAAGTACCGGTCATTAACTTCTCATTAGGAAAGGGCGACAAGCTCATTGAGCGTGCCCATGCTTATGGGGCGAAAGTCATCGCCACGGTTGTCACTGAAAAGCATGCGCTTTCTGCACAAGCCAGTGGTGCCGATGCCTTGTTGGTTACAGGGCATGAGGCCGCCGCACATGGTGGTGATGTCACATCGCTGGTATTGGTACCCGCAATCGCTCAAGCCGTCAATATCCCTGTTATTGCAACCGGTGGTTTTGCTGATGCAAGAGGCTTAATGGCGGCGTTTTCATTAGGTGCTGATGGTATTGCGATGGGGTCTCGATTGGCAACAAGCTCTGATAGCCCACTGCATCAAAACATGAAAGATGCCGTGGTGAAAAAAAGCGTTGAAGAGACTATTTATTCGAAGAACTTTGATGGTATTCATGCGCGTATTATGCGGACACCTGAAGCGATAAAAGCCACTAAAAAACCGATGAATTTTTTTGTTGCTAGTATTGAGGCCATGAAAGCAGCCGCGATGGTTAAGCAGCCTCTCTGGAAAATCATGTTGGGTATGATCGCTAAGGTAGATAAAGTTAAATTATTGGCTTATTTTGGTGCTGCGGTTCCGCGTTTGAAGGCCGCAACCGTTGACGGTGATTATGAGAAGGGAGTGCAGTTTATCGGACAAACCCAAGGTCTGATAAATGATCAGCCTAGCGTCCAGCAAATTTTTGATACTATTCGTCACGATGCTCAAGCAGTGCATAAAAGTAATGCATGCCGTCTGGGTAATACTGAATAATAAACGCGTGATTAACTCTGCTAGCCCTGCATAACGTTATGCAGGGTAAATACCTGCTCACCGATACTTTTTTAAAATCATGTTCTTATTTTAGAATTACAGCAATGGCTTTAATGCCTGCCATACGCTTTGCACCATGATGGGCTGAGCGCTCTTTGTCGGATGTATGCCATCCGCTTGCATCATTCCTGGTTGCCCCGCAATATCCTCCAATAAGAAAGGAACTAATGCTACATTTAGGTCTGTGGCTATGTGCGTATATTGATTTGCAAACAGTTCACTATACCTTTGCCCATAGTTAGGAGGAATGCGCATGCCGAGTAATAGAACCTTGGCACCAGCCTCTTGGCTGAGTGTAATCATATAGGTCAGATTTTGAGTCATTAGTTTTACGGGAGCGCCCCTTAAACCATCGTTACCGCCTAACTCTAGCATGACAATATTCGGTGTGTGCTTATCTAAGATCGATTGAAGACGATTTGCGCCACCACTGGTTGTTTCGCCACTAATACTGGCATTGATTACCGTATATCGAGGGTATTCTTCCATGAGTTGCTCTTCTAATAAGGCCACCCAGCCCTGTTGTTTATCTATGCCAAAGCCTGCACTAATGCTATCGCCCAAAACAAGAATTGTCTGTTGTTGTAAAGGGGTATTCTCCCCTGCATGGGCTTGAGGTAAGCTCAACTTAAGCAATACGCAAAGAATGATAGCGAAAAGGCGAAACGATTGATGAATACGAAAATCGAACATGAACAGCAGGTTCCTTTATTAAATCTTAAAAATGTTGTGAAACAGGTAAAAACGGGCTCAGATGAGTTAACCATTCTGCAAGGGTTAACTCTTGAGATCAAGCACGGCGAAAGTTTGGCTATTGTGGGTGCATCAGGCAGTGGTAAATCAACGTTATTGGGAATCATGGCGGGTTTAGATCAGGCGACGTCTGGAGAAGTTTGGCTCAACGGCCAAGGATTGCACTCTTTAAATGAAGACCAGCGAGCCGCAGTGCGTGCAGAAGGTGTTGGCTTTGTTTTTCAGAATTTTCAGTTATTGCCGGCATTGACGGCGTTAGAGAATGTCCGCCTACCGCTTGAAATGACTCAGAAGTATTCGCTTAAAGAATGCCAAGCATCGGCCCAGCAATGGTTAGATAAAGTGGGATTGGGTCATCGTATGCAGCATTATCCCACTCAGTTATCCGGCGGTGAGCAACAACGAGTTGCCATAGCCCGTGCCTTTGCATGTCAGCCTTCTGTTTTATTTGCGGATGAGCCAACGGGTAACCTAGACCGTAAGACGGGTAAGTACATTATTGATTTATTGTTCGAGTTCAATGAGCAGAATCAGACCAGCTTAGTTTTAGTTACTCACGATGAGCATTTAGCGCAGCGCTGTCAGCGCAGTATTCATATTGAAGACGGTATGATTGTGAATGATGCCGTTAATGAAGGTGATTTAGCGGAAGTAAAAGACTCACGGCAAGGAGCTGATGCATGAAGGTCAACTCCATTCAGCTTTACCTTCTGAGTCTGCGGTTATTGCTGGCAGAGATTCGTGCAGGAAAAATGACCGTGATTATGCTGGCACTGATCTTAGCGGTGAGTTCAGCCACGATTATCAGCGTGTTTAGTCAGCGTCTTGATAGCGCTATGTTAAATAAAAGTAGCGAACTGTTGGGTGCAGACTTACGTTTACTTTCACGTGAGGAAATTTCACCAGACTGGTACCAGCAGGCTCAGGATCTAGGCCTTACAACGACGACGACATTAGAGTTCCCAAGTGTTGTATTACTCGGTGATGAAATGGCGTTAGCGGCGGTAAAAGCCGTCGCTAAAGGTTATCCACTTAAAGGCCAGTTAGGCAGTCAGCAAAATCCAGCGCTCCAGCAAGGACCCGCTATTGGACAAGTATGGCTAGAACCGCGTTTATTAGCCTTGTTAAACGCTGAGTTAGGCGATGTGATTGAGGTGGGGGCGATTACATTAAAAGTCACTGCTGTGCTTATTAATGAAAGCGACCGCGCGGGTAACTTTTACAGCTTATCACCGCGCTTAATGATGAACTTGCAGGATGTAGAAGCTGCTAAATTGGTGCAGCCAGGAAGTCGCGTAAGTTGGCGTATGTTGGTTGCTGGTGAAGATTTAGCATTAGATAATTTAAAACAAAATTTAGAACCTTTATTTGCCAGCCATCAAAGCTTTGAATCGTTAACCGATAACAACCAAGCACTTGCGGCTTCACTTGCCAAGGCGCGCAGCTACTTATCGCTAGCGGCTATGCTAGCGATTA
>JBNMQK010000045.1:0-13846 GCA_051278005.1 Oleispira sp.
TCATCAGGCTCATCAGGCTCATCAGGCTCATCAGGCTCATCAGGCTCATCAGGCTCATCAGGTGCTGCTTCGGGATTGGTTGTTTCAGACGATGGAACAGAAGTTTCGGGTAACGGTGAGCCCGGAGCCACTGTCATCATTACGGATCCTGATGGTACTGAAATTGGTACGGGTACTGTGAGTGATGATGGCACGTTTGTTGTAGTCATTGACCCAGAACAAACGGATGGTGAAAGTTTAGAAGTCGTGCTTGTGGATATCTCTGGTAATGAGTCAGCTCCTGCCTTTGTTATAGCCCCCGATATTACCGGATTAGTTTCAGTCGATAATATCGAACAGCTTGCTATCGCTTTAACTCCTAGCTCGAGAGACATTGCCGATGAAACAGCAACTATAGCAACTGTTCTCAATGTTGGTGCTGGCGAAATTGCTGATGTGGCGTTAGTCGATTTGATAGATTTAAATTCGATGTTAATAGAAGTTGGTCCGAATACCGAGAAAGCATTTACTTTGAATGTATCGGGTGGCGGTATAATACTTGCGAGCACCTATGACTTATTTATTTATAAAGAAAACACCCTAAACGGCACTTGGGAATTACAAGATGATTTAACCGTAGAGGATTGGTTCACTACAATTCTTCTTATCGGTGGACCGGCAGAAGATGTGGATTTTCTTCTATCAGAAGGTAATTACAGGATTGCCTTAAATACTCAAGGTGTTGATGTTCTGGGCGGCTATAATCTGACAGCGTCAGACGTTAAAGTTCTGGACTATTCAGATCCAATCGATGCAGAAGGTGAGTTGACTGGAAATGTGATCGAAGACCTGAATATCAATGCCGGTATTGATACTGTGACGGCGACAACCACTGTTAAAAGTGTTGAGTTTGGCGGTCAGGTATACGATATTAATAATACATCTGGTCAAGATACCGTCATCGTAGGAAAATACGGCACATTAACGATAAATAGTCAGGGTGAGTATACCTACGAAATTGATGGCGATAAATTTGATGCTTCTACGGATTTTGATAAAACAGAAGTCTTCACTTATACCATTGAAGATACCGCTAACCCTTCATTGAGGGAGTCTTCTGCAGACCTATCCATTCAATTAGTTGACGAGATATCAGAGCCAGTTATTGTAGCGGATACCGTTGTGATGACTCTTTCGGAGCCAACGGTTGGACCAAGTGCAGATGTCATTGATCCTATTACAAATGTTGATATGGTTGGCATCGCTCTGGGTCCCGTCCTCAATGTTGATGTGCTGCCCGATATTGATCAGACAATGACAATTTCAGTTAAGGAAGACACACTAAGAACAGTCACTTTTAAAGCATCAGGAGGTGGTTTAGCGATAGGTGGAACTCAAGCTGATTTACTAATATATCGTGAAGACGAGTCAACCGGTAAATACGTGTTAGTACATACAGAGGAAGATTGGTATACCGTTATAGGTATCATACTTGCGATTGGCAGCAGTGATGCCTTGGAATTAACGTTACCACCTGGTGAGTATATCGCTGTATTACAAAGTGATTCGATTGGTATAAACCTGGGTACTGGCGTAACCTTGTCGGTGATCGAAGACGAAACGGCTGATTACTCAGGATTAACTGCGTCTGGGGTTAAAACGGGTAATATCGATGCAGATATGACTGAATTATTAGCCTTTGAGGGCACGTTATTTGGGGGGGCTACTAGTCAAGAAATTATTGGTGAATATGGAACATTATTGGTCAATACTGATGGTAGTTATGTTTACACTCTTAATGATTTTTTAGCCACCGATGAAAAACCTTATGGAGAAATGGAAAGCTTCTCTTATACGTTTGAAAAAGATGGAAATGTCAGTAAGGGGCGTTTAAATTTAAAAATCGACGGTGCAGAA
This sequence comes from Oleispira sp., assembly GCA_051278005.1. Taxonomy (GTDB): domain Bacteria; phylum Pseudomonadota; class Gammaproteobacteria; order Pseudomonadales; family Oceanobacteraceae; genus Oleispira. The sequence continues at coordinate 1,897 of JBNMQK010000045.1, forward strand.
ATAACGGACGATACTATTACTAGTGATTCACTTACCGGTAATCTTTTTGCCAATGATATTGTTGCTGACAGTGCTGCTGATGCAGATAGAGGCGAGTATTGGTCAGAAATGGTTATTAATGGCGAGCAAATGTATGTTCAGGGCACGCTTGGTAATGACAGTGTTGAGATTACACTGAAAAGTGGAACGTTAACGGTGATGAGTAACGGTGATTATACTTTTGTTGCTGATGGCGCAAGTACTGAACCAGCAACAATTGATTACACGTTAACTTCTTTGTTCGGTGAAACTTACCAAGGGAGCATTGATATTATTCCGGAACCTCCTGTTGCAGTGACAGCTTTGTCATTTGAACGTTTTGATTACACAGAGTCAACGGACAGTATGGATGATGGGAGTGATGAATCGGATATCCCAAATTTAGATTCTTTAGTTGATACTTCAAAAAGTCTATCTTACGGCAATGAGCCAATTGCAGGATCGTCAGTTCCTACAGAACCTGTAGTTGATAGCTATGTTCCTTTAACAACTCCAGAGAATTATCTGGAAGAGGATACTGCGTCAAGTTCCTCTCTAGTGTAAAAGCCAACTAGTTGTTAGCTGTATGATTGAAAAGTAAGAAAGGAATTTTCCTTTCTTACTTTTTTATTTATAGGAGCTTATTTGTAGGAGCTTATTTATTTATAGGTATTGTTAATGTGCCAGAGACAGGCGATGTTGTATGAAAGTGTTAAAAATAATTAATCTGATATACATAGCTAGTTTAATGACAGGTTTTAGCCAATTCTCATTTTCCGAAGATTCTATTTTAAAAAAACACATTCAATTATCTGAAGCCGTTGTGCGTTCTAATGAATGGCACCCTCATATTAAAGAGGCGCGCGCTAAATTAATTCAACAAGTTTATGCTATTGATGTTGCGGAATCAGGGTATTACCCTCAAATCAATGGTGGTTTTCGCGGTGGCTACGAAGGCAGTGGCGATGAGGGTGGTGTTAGTCAATCTCTTCTTTTATCGGCTTCGCAGATGTTATACGATTTTGGGAAGGTCAGCAGTGCAGTAGAGGCAGAGCAAGCAGTTTTGTCTCAGCAGCAAGCTGAGCTTTTATTGGTTATTGATGAGATTGCTCAAAGAACGGCCAGTGCCGTTATCGAAGTCTGGCGGTTTCAAGAACTAGAAAAAAAAGCTAAGGAACAAGTTTCAAGTTTAGAGGAGCTTATGGATTTAGTAGAGGTGCGCCATAAAAAAGGCGCATCCACTAAGTCTGACTGGGTTCAAAGCCAAACGCGAGTTGAACGTGCCAAAGCTTTAATGCTGCAATACACAACTCAAAAACAAATTTGGCAAAGTCGTTTATCCAGCATGTTGGGTGAAAGACAAGGAATTGCAGTATCTCTCGAGCCAGGCATATTTAAGTCAGTGACCTGTGAATATGCTCAAAAGAGTCTTAGCTTAGTACCTATACTTGCGTCGGCGTTAGCAAGAAAGGAACAAGCAGCTGCTATTTTTAAACAGTCAGATGCACGGTTAATGCCGACACTGACTTTGAACCCGACAGTCACGCATTATATTCAAAGTCCTGATTGGCAAACAACGACAGACAGAGAAGAGACTGAATATGGAATATATTTAAATTTAAATATGCCTCTGTATCAAGGTGGTGCTTTGCAAGCACAAAAACGAGCGGCAGCTGCGGCTCAGATTTCAGCCGATGCTGCGGTTGATAGTGCTCGATTGTCAATTTTAGAAGTGCTACTAGAATCCTCATCTCAACGAGAGACATTAAAATTTCATCGTCAGGCTTTAAAAGATCGAGAAGAGTATAGCCGTCAAACTAGAGATTTATATCAGCAGCAGTATTTAGAATTAGGCAGTCGCCCTTTACTGGATTTGTTGAACGCAGAACAAGATATTTATCAAGCGCAGCTAGACCAAGTTAATATCGAAAGTGATATGAGTTCACTGGGTTTATCTTGCGCTAATGCCAAGGGTGAGTTACGACAATTATTTAATTTACCTGTGAATGAATGAAGGAATTGCTTTTACAATGAGTGAACATATAGTCAGCAATTCAGGTTCTCCTGTCGATAAAAATAATCAAGCGTCATCTCAATGGGGAGAGGGTTTACTTTCTCTCGCTCGTCATTATTTATTAGCTACTTCCCCTGAAACCATTAATTTACATTCATATTGGATTAAAGGAACAGATATTGAGCTGCAACAGCTTGCTCAACAGATGGGCTTGTCGCTGCAGTTTTTATCTTTTGAAAAATTAGTCAGTAATACTTGGTCTTGCCCATTTCTTATTCAGCTAAGTGATAATACGGTTGGCTTAGTTGATAAAATTGATGATTTAGGTCGTATTTGGCTGCGCTTATCTGGTGAAGAAAACGCTAACCCCATCTTAATTGAAGATGTTAGTGCAAAAGTCATTCGCTCAGCAATTGCTCGTCCCTTGTCAGGTAATCGTGATAAGCGAGTTGATGATTTTCTAAAACCGTACGAAGAGAGCTGGCTGAAGCGTATTATTTTTATGGATGTCCGTCCATATGGCCACGTAATGGTCGCTGCTTTTTTAGCCAATATGTTAGGGCTAGCCGGTATTCTGTTTTCAATGCAGGTTTATGATCGAGTAGTGCCTGGGCAGTCAATGCCAACCTTATATGTTTTATTTATTGGGGTTTTATTAGCCACTGTTTTTGCATGGGGAATGAAAATCTTACGTGGCAAAGTGACCAACGTATTAGGTAAATGGGCAGATCTTAGGGTATCAGATCGTGTTTTTGGGCATGCGATTCGTTTACAGACTACCGCGAAGCCAAAATCTACAGGTAGTTTTATTGCTCAGCTTCGTGAGTTGGAACAGCTCCGAGAGTTGATTACCTCGAGTACGATTGGTGCGGTAACAGACATGCCGTTCTTTATATTGTTTTTGGGCGTGTTTTTTATGATTGCAGGTTCTTTGGTGTGGGTACCATTAGCCGCCGTTGTATTGATGATTTTACCTGCTCTACTGATGCAAAAAAAATTGGCTCTGTATGCTAATGAAGCTACTCGTGAATCGGCATTGAGAAATGCCATGTTGGTAGAGACTATTCAAGGCTTAGAAGATGTTAAAGCATTGCAAGCAGAAGCTCGCTTTCAACAGCAGTGGAATCACTATACTGAAGCAACGGCGAGTGCTTCGTTAAAATTAAGAGACTTAACCAATCATTTATTAACCTGGAGCCAAACGCTACAAGTAACGGTATTTGCAGTAGTAGTTTTCTTTGGTGCACCTATGGTTATTGCGGGTGATCTGACAACGGGTGCGTTGGTTGCAGCTTCAATTTTATCATCAAGAATGTTGGCTCCTATGGGACAATTAACCCAAGTAATTACACGCTGGCAACATGCCAAAATGGCGATGGAGGCGGCTGATAATATTATGCAGTTACCTGCTGATGGTAGTGATCTGGAACAGCAATACCACCGTCCTTCTCTTCAAGGAAACTATGCTTTACGTAATGCAGAATTCACTTATGGCGAAGAAATGCCTGTTGTCCTTAATGTTAAAAACTTAAATATTAAGCAAGGTGAGAGAATTGCTGTTTTAGGAAAAAATGGTGTCGGTAAATCCAGTTTATTGCATGCATTAACGGGTAATTTACAGCAAAAAGGTGGAGAGCTGTTATTGGATGATACGCCACTTAATAAAATAGACGTTGCAGATGTACGACGAGACGTTATGTTGCTAAGCCAACAATCACGATTATTTCATGGTTCTATTCGTGATAATTTAATGCTGGGTAGACCCGGTGCAAGTGAAGAAAAACTAGAGCAGGCATTGGTATTAGCAGGTGCTCATAAGTTCATTCAGAAATTACCAGAAGGCTTAGATCATCAATTATTAGAAGGTGGGCTTGGGTTGTCGGGCGGGCAGCGTCAATCCTTATTGCTTGCGAGGCTGGTTCTTAGAGACCCACAGGTTGTCTTATTAGATGAGCCTACCGCTTCGTTAGATGATGATGCGGAGAGACATTTTTTGAAGGCATTAGATAGTTGGATGGGAAGTAAAACCCTTATTGTCGCTACACACCGCTTGGCTGCTTTAGAATTAGTAACTCGTATCATTGTCTTGGATAATGGCAAGATCGTTCTGGATGCGCCTAAAAATGAAGCTTTAAAAAAATTGACCACTTGAGTCAGGAAATATTAGGATTATGAGATACCACTCAGTTAAAGAAGACAAAGTAACGCTTACCCGTTCACGTTCAATTATTTATGTAACCTTGTTGTCTTTTGTTGTGTTTTTCGTATGGGCTTATTTTTCCTCATTGGTGGAGGTGTCTACCGGTGTGGGGAAAGTTATTCCCAGTTCTAAAGATCAGGTTATTCAATCCTTGGAGGGGGGGATATTATCCGAGTTGTTGGTTAGTGAAGGCGATATTGTCGAGGCAGGGCAAATATTGGCGCGTTTGGATCCAACTCAAACTGAATCTGGCGTGGAAGAAAGTGCAGCGCAGTACAGAGCATCATTGGCAAAAGCGAGTCGTTTACGAGCAGAGCTGGAAGAACGAGCTTTAATTTTCCCCAAAGAGCTTAATGATTATCCTAATCTAATATTGGAGGAAAAGCGTCTTTATAACAGTCGTAAAAAACGCATAGACGATACGCTTTCCTCGATTGATATTGGGGTTGAATTATTAGAGCAGGAATTAAAAATTAGTAAGGATTTATTGCAAACGGGCGCGGCCAGTCAGGTTGAAGTGATTCGCTTAGAACGTCAGAAATCTGATTTACAATTAAAAAGAATTGAAAGTCAGTCTCAGTATATTGTTCAAGCTCGAGAAGAACTCGCCCAAGCCAATGCACAGGTTAAAGGATTGATATCTGTTATTAAAGGTCGAACGGATTCGTTACAGAGGTTGACATTAAAATCCCCAATGAGAGGCATTGTTAAAGATATTAATGTCACAACTTTAGGGGGTGTTGTACCTAGAAATGGAGATTTGATGCAGATTGTTCCGTTAGACGATAAGTTGTTAGTGGAAGCACAGATCTCTCCTCGTGACATAGCGTTTATTCGACCAGGCCTAAAAGCTTCGGTAAAAATTACGGCTTATGATTATTCAATTTATGGCGGGCTTGATGGAGAAATTGTAACTATTTCTCCTGATACTATACGAGACGAAGTGCAAGCAGATGTATTCTATTATCGAGTAAATATTTTAACGGACAAATATTATTTAGAAAATAAAAGTGGACAAAAATTCCCGATTGTTCCAGGAATGATAGCATCAGTTGATATTATAACGGGGGAAAAAACTGTGTTAGATTATTTGTTAAAACCTCTTAATAAGGCTCAAGAAGCATTGCGAGAACGTTAAGAAATTTACGTATTTAGTAGTGGGCTCTTATGGTTAGAATTAAGATCTATTTAACGACTTGGATTCTAAAAGTTAGTGCGACACCCATTTATTATGGGACTAGTTTTATCTCGTTGTAAACTTCATTAGGTATTTTATAGCCCAATGTTTTTCTTGGGTGCTTGTGTGATCTCTGGGATATGAATCTGCGTTGGAATAGTGATTATGAAAGCACAGCCTTTAACTGGATGTTGTAATTGAATGCTGCCTTGCAATGTTTGGCTAACCAAATTATAAACCAGATGCATGCCTAGCCCAGTACCGCCATAGCCTCGCTTAGTAGTGAAGAAGGGCTCAAATATTTTCACTTGAACCTCTTTAGTTAAGCCTTGGCCATCATCGGCATACCGTATTTCGACGCGCTCATTGTGTTGGCGCTCGACCTCGATTGTGATGGTGCCTTTAACGACATTTTCAAAGCCATGTAATAGCGAATTCATGACAAGGTTGGTAATCACTTGGCTAAGCGCTCCAGGGTAGCCATATAGGTCTATATCGCTGGCACAGTGGATATTCACTAAGTGTTGAGTCATTTTTAATTTAGGGTGCAGGGTTGATAGAATTTCTTGTAGATATTCTTCTAGATTAAATTTACGAGCTGCTTCACCTGCTTGATCTTCAGATACGTGTTTAAAGCTTTTAATAAGCTTAGCAGCGCGTTCTAGATTTTTGCTTAAAATATCGACACTCTCTTCCATGTTCGTCATGAATTCGGTGAAGTTACTTTTTGATATGCTGTCATTTTCAAAGCGTTGTCTCATATCCTTAAACATGTCTTCGATAAAAGAATGTGTGGTGATGCATAGACCGATTGGCGTATTAATTTCATGGGCAACACCGGCCACCATCGCGCCTAATGATGCGAGTTTCTCAGATTCAATTAATTGACTCTGCGTATTGCGTAAGCTCTCTAATGTATTATGCAGTTCATTAATGGCGTCTTGCAAATTCTCAGTTCGTTCTTCAACTCGCTGTTCAAGTCTGTTATTTGTTTCAGCCAATGCTTTCTGGGCTTCTTCTTTGCTTTTAAGTTCACTATTAAATTCGTCAGTGAGATGATTAAAAGAATCGATCAGGGTCGATAATTCATCATTATAATCACTTCTGTCAATGGTTAAAAATTGATGGGTATTCGGTTTGTTTTTCACCTTAAGCTGTCTATTTAAATCAACTAAATGTCGAGTAATAATACGATAAACCCGCCAGAGTAATAGTGCGGCGAGTAGAAGTCCCCCGAGGACCTGCATGACAATGATTTTTCTAGCCGACTTTATGATGCCTTCAAGGATTTTACCGCGTGCAAAGCCGATTTCTAATTCACCAATAATTTGATGGGTATGTTCAATAGGAATTATGAAATGGTCATCTTGCGGGTTTTTTGAAATCTCTCCCGTTTCAAACAAGGTACTCTCATCATTAGAGATGCGCACATAACCAATGTAATACAGGTTATTAATGCCTTCACCCTGAGCGGCGATTTGTTTGTTATCAAAGTGCCACAGGGCATTTGCCAGTGATGTCGTATGGCTCGATTGAATCTCTTTTACTCGAGCACGGAAATTTTCCTCCTCTTCGTTGTAGTTCACATAGATAAGCACAACCGTTGCGATGCAACTGATCGCAATGGAGGCTAAAACGATGCTACTGGCAATGCGCCAAGCAATAGGAATATTCTTTTTAATAAAAATAATGGCGTCCATCGTAGAGTTAAATATTAAATACTATATCCAGTGTAGTTAATATTTACCATGATAGGCTAAATTATTGTGTACTTTTTATTTGATTTTCTTGTGTACAAAAAATAGTAGCGGAATGAGTAGTAGAGTCAGTAAGGTCGATACTAGAATCCCAAAGATCAGTGAGATGGCTAGACCATTGAATATAGGGTCATCTAACATGAAAAACGCCCCCGTCATTCGCGGTTTGTAGCGCTGGCTAATATCAGCAAGAGTAATGGTGAGTACTGACTTATGCTCACCTAAGGTATAGACATTGGGAGTGCCTGGATAGTTTTAGTTCTGTCTCTAAGCTCTGGGCAATGCGAGTGAGGTCTTCATAGCTGAATGCTTGTGGGTTAAGGGAAGCTATTAGAAGGCTTGTTCGATAGTGTTAGAGCCATAATAGGCACATCGTTAATGGCCATTGGCTTTATGATTAGGACTGGCATGTTGAGCCCTTTAGGAAGCCCGTCGTAGTTTGAGTCCATTCAGAATTAACCGTGTGAGAGGTAGTCTAAAGGCCATTGCTGCAATAATGAGCGGTAGTGTATTGAGGTATAAAACATTTAAATGTTTAGGGGTTAGATTTGATATTATTATTTCAATCGTTACAAGTTATGTGGCAATAGATAATGAGTAGTATTCCACATAACTTATGTCGATTAATAATTTATATTTTGAACTGCCTTACTTGGTTTTTAAGTGCTTCACCTAATTTTGCTAATTCATGACTTGTTGTCGATGCCTGTGACGTTGATGCCGCAGATTGAGTTGTTAATTCTTGTACATTAACGACATTGCGGTTAATTTCTTCAGCAACGGCAGCTTGCTCCTCAGCAGCGGTTGCAATCTGACAATTCATATCATTAATAGAAACTATTGATGATGTGATCAGTGTGAGAACATGGCCTGTTTCATCAATTTTTCCCACCACTTGTAGTGTTTGCTCACGACTTTTTTCCATACTCTCAACTACATTAATCGTACCACTTTGTATTTTATCGATCATTAATTCAATCTCTGAAGTAGATTGCTGGGTGCGTTGCGCTAGCGAACGAACTTCATCTGCAACAACTGCGAAGCCACGACCTTGCTCTCCTGCACGAGCCGCTTCAATGGCGGCATTGAGCGCCAATAAATTTGTTTGATCAGCAATACTTTTAATGACATCTAATACAGAACTAATATTTTCACTATCAGCTTTGAGTTTATGAATAGCCTCTGAGGATTTATCAATTTCACCTGTTAATCGACTAACTGATGCGACAGTTTCTTTTATAACATTACCGCCTTTTTCTGCATGAGAGCTGGCTTCGACTGCTGAACTAGCGGCTTGGTCGGCGTTACGGGCTACTTCCTGAACAGTCACCGTCATTTCATTCATAGCCGTAGCAACTTGTTCAGTTTCACCACTGAGTTTTTCTACGCCTTGGCCTGTTAGTTGGCTAACCGTCGATAATTCTTCTGCAGCTGTTGAAAGCTGATCAGTAGAATCCGTTACTTCACTAATCACTTTATGTAGTTTGGTAACAAATTTATTAAAGGCTCGTGCGAGATCACCTGTTTCATCTTTATCACTTTCGTCAACAACGATGGTCAAGTCGCCTTCACCTTGAGCAATATCTTCCAGTCGATTCACTAATTTTTGCAGAGAACCACTAATACTCAGGGCTATATACATGGCCATAACGATACCTGCAGCAATGGCCATAAAAGTCAGAATCAACATGATATTGCGCGCTGCAGAGTATGCCTGTTGACTCGTGAGGGTATCATCCTCCATCTCGCTTTCTGCTTTTTTTACTAGCCTAGTCATTAAATCGCTGGCTTTATCACTGAGTTCTCGCCCTTTATTCGTTGATAGTTCAAAGGCTCGCTGGTTACCGTTTTCACGTGTAGCATTTCGTATTTTCTGGTGTAAAACCATATATCGATTGTACTTTTTTATAAAACTATTAAATACTGGTTTGTCTTCATTAGAAATAATCAATTTTAATCGGGCTAAGCGGTCAGAAATATCACTTTGCGTCTCATCAATCTCGGTGGCGAACGTTTCTATATCTGTTAATTCAGTAGCAAGGATCATATTTTTTTCGTCACGCTGAATTTCTACTAAGTTTCGATTGATACGGGCTGAAAGCCTAATTTTATCTGCTGCGAGGCGAACCGAATCCAATGTCTTGGCAGAGTCTAAAGCATTGTCTGCACGTTCTACGAAGGACCGGACTTCTTTAGATGCCGCATCGAATGCTGTTCGGGCTTCACCCTTTGATAATTTTGCTGCTACCTTGTTAGAGTTAAGCCGAGCGAGTGTTCGTACTTCTGTATTAATCGTTATGTATTCATCCCAAAGATTAGAAAACTGATCTAATAACACCTTGCCATCATCATCAACCAAAGCCCTTAGTTTGACCCTACGGTCAGTCATTTCAGTATTTTCTGTAGCGGTATTAGCCGAAAATACGTCCATTTCTTCTTGAGTTTTAGCTAAAATAATATTCTTTTCAGCTCTCGAAATAGCTAATAAGTTTTGGTTTATACGTGCCGATAGTTTCATTTTTTCAGCGGATACAGCTGAAATATTTTCAAGTAGCCTGTTTATATCTGACATCCCAGAAATACCCAACCACGCAGTTATACCTAACAATATAACTAAAAAGCCAAAGCTAGTCATAAGCTTCGTCTTTATTGAATGTAATTTAGAATTAGCCATGTATGCTTTCCTCTATTCATGTGTAGTCTATGTATGTAGTGTTTAAATTAGCTCAAAGCGATGATCCATAAAAATATAGAACTACTAACTGTATTTCCTAATTCATCGTTCTTAATGGAATTCATTTCGAGTTGTACGGTGCGTATGAATACGGTCTAACTAACTTTATGTAAGAATAGTATAGTATATTAAATTAGCTCTAAATTATTTGTAAGTATTTGGTATCCTTAGCCATGGGATCCATTTTCGTTCGGATAAATTTAGATCACGTAGTTTTGAACAGGCACTCAAGTTCTTCGCCAACACCCACTTCATTTCTCGACAGGTCGACAATAACTGCGGATCAAACAGAACGTTTTAGCACCATCCATTGAACCCCATCTATTGAGCGAAATCAGCCAGAAATGTTTTTCTGAACTTTAGTCATGCGAATCTCCCGTTCGCCTTGATTATTGATAAACTCCGCTTCTACATGATTCATAAATCGTAAAAAATCCTCTTCATAATTTCGCAGTCGCTCCCGTAAATTTTGAGATTTATAATGCCCTATTAAAAATAGGTGCATCGCTTGCGCCCACTTACTGATTATGCTATTCGAAAGCACGAATTAATTCTCGCAGGTGGTATGTGACATTAACGGATGCATCATATTGAATCGGGCGCGTGGCGCCCTCGAGAAATTCAGTAATAAAACGATCGCCAGCTTCGTTTTCAAAGATATATGTTTGATATTGGGTGACAATGCGAGAAATTTTAATATCAACGATTTGACGGGTTTCAAAGCCTATTATCATGATAATTACAAGCGTTGTTCCTGCATGACCCTGTTGTCCGCCTGTTTTCTTTTGTCATCTTTATTATCAGTCGATGTTACATTTTCTATTCTTGTTGCTGGAGGGAGGCTTGCAGTTCTGTTAGAACTGTTGAGCTCAAGTCGATCCCCATTAGTTTGATACTCCGTACACCAGATTTTACTATAACTCGGGATTATTATTGCCGCGGTGAGTGATGGCGTAAGCACTGATATAGCAGGTAAGAAGAAAGTGCATTATTTTAGTAATAATATTCTGAATAGTGACTTATTTTTAATAAATACATTAAGCATAAAAACGAAACAAGCTGTTGAATCTTATAAGGCGGGCAAAAAGTATCTCGTATATCTCACTATTTGCGGCTTATGCCTTATATTAACGCTCCTTTCATTAAATGGGTGCAAACTCTGACAATACTGTTCTATTTTTAATGGCTAATCCGTTGTTTAGTTATTTTTTATACTCTCATCAAATTATTGAGAGTATCCCCATGAGCACATCTTTAACGTTACGCTACTTAGCGCTGTTTATAATGCTGGTGTTGACCAGTGCCTTTTCTATTCAGGTCATTCACTATGACCAAGCTTATCTTTATGGTGAAAACCAACTGATGGAGCATATTCAAATATTGCTATTATTAATCGTCGGTATCGTATTTTGGTCAATTTCAGGCCAGAAAAACTGGAGTATCGTCAAGGCGTCATCTGCTTGTATAAGTTTATTAGCTTATTTAGGTGCGGCTTTGAGTTTTAGTTTTATATTACGAGAAATGAGTATTAAGCAATCGAATATCGATTGGTTAATATTCTTTGTTGATGGTCAAGGATTTAAAATTATTATGGCAATGGTTTGGTTACCCTTGTTATATAAAGCGTTTCAATTTAGACGTGAGTACATTGAAATTGTAAAGAAAGCCATTTTATCTCCAACGGCACTATTCTTGATGGCTGCGGTTAGTTTATTAGCGTCTGGGGCATTATTTGATAAAGAAATTATTGTTGTAGATTATTTTCGATTTTATGAAGAAATTTTAGAAATGAATGGTTATGCTTTTATGTTGCTGGCGGCATTATCATTTCGTCATGATATGGTTGTCGCCGTTTTTGACTGTGAAAAAAGCGCATTGTACGCGTTAGAAGAAAGTGGGTTAGACAAGCATTCATTTGAAGAAAACACGTTAGAGAAGACGCTATGTCAAAACACACGGGTACCACCAACGAGTCGTTAGTTCTATGCTGAGACACTGTTTTAACTGACAGATTAATTTATCTTAATCTATCAGTTAATTTATCAGTTAA
>JBNMQK010000046.1:0-13354 GCA_051278005.1 Oleispira sp.
CTCCTCAAGATTTATTGCAACACACTTTAATATCATCCAGTGCCGCACACTCTCTTACCGATTGGCGTTTCAAAAATACACACATCATTCGTGTAAAACCCAGATTAACCGTCACCAGTAATGACGCTGCCATCGAAGCCGCTAAACAAGGGCTAGGCATCACCCGTTTGTTGTCGTATCAGGTGGTCGAGAGTATAGCGGCAGGTGACTTAAAGATAGTGTTGGAAGATTTTGAGCCTGCCTCCTTGCCCGTTTCTATTGTGCACCGGGAGGGACGGTTTGCTTCAGGCAAGGTACGCAGTTTTATTGACTTAATGGCACAGCGTTTACGCAACGATAAAGCGTTAAATTAATGTTTTAGGGGATGACTATGAAAGAGAACTAGGGATTTATATCCGCTTTCGAGGTGAATTAAACGATGGCCAAAATTGCAGTATGCCGTCGTTTATAAAGTTGACAATATCAGCGATATACTCGAATATCATTGTTAATATTATAAATATCAATCAAGCAGATAAAATAAAAAAAATTTTAGAAATAGGGGGCATGTCTAAATATTGTATTTTTATACACCCTCGTGATAACAAAAGGTTAGGTCGTAATTATGGATGAATATTTAACTTTATGGTGGGCTGGTGAGTTAGTTTTAAACTACCAACCTTTTGGTCTTGAAATGCACCAATTTAATAAGATATTAAAAATTGGTCTGTATTTTTTTGGCCTCCTAGGCCTTTTTGAACTTATTCACTTTTCAGTAGTGATGCGTCAGTTTAAATTCATAACGGTTACTTATGCGACGTTTAATAAATTGCCATGGAATATATTTAGTAGCCTGTTAACACTGACTCCAAAATTAATAACGGGTTTGATATTGCTTATCAAAAGAAAAATAACGGTTAAAGTATTATTTATTTCGATTATTTCTCCACATATAAAAGATGTTTTTAAATCGACAAAAGACGAGGCGAATAACTCTTTTATTTCCCGCTGTTTTCAATGGCTGTCAGATCACCCGCTCAGTGAGTCAATAAGAAGAGTGGTTATATTTTCAGCTTTTTCGATGTTATCTTTAGTCGACATCTTCACTTCTTGATGGGTAATACCGAGTTCCAATGGTATTTTTTAGTGGTTATTAATGGGCGTAAGTGAATATGAAAATTTTGCAAAAATGGTCTTTGACATTACTCTTTCTATCTCTGGCCTTCGCAGCAAAAGCTGAGCAGCCTAATATAATATTAATTGTTGGCGACGATGTGGGGTTTAGTGATATCGGCGCTTACGGAGGAGAAATCAGTACCCCTAATCTTGATGCACTTGCATCCGATGGCGTTCGTTTTTCCAATTTTCATGTGACAGCCTCGTGTTCGCCGACGCGCTCCATGCTAATGACGGGGGTTGATAATCACCTTAATGGTCTTGGCAATATGGATATAACTATGCCATTCGAACACAAAGGCAAACCGGGTTATGACGGCGTGTTGAATGATCAGGTAGTCACCATTGCAGAAATGCTCAGGGATAATGGTTATCACACTTACCATTTAGGCAAATGGCATCTTGGCCACGCCCCAGAGAAACGTCCCTATAATCGGGGTTTCGAGCGCACCATCGCATTGGGTGATACCGGCGCCGATAATTGGGAGCAGCGCAGTTATTTGCCTGCCTATGATAAAGCTCACTGGTATGCCGATGGTGAAGAGCACCAGTTACCCGATGATTTTTATTCGTCGCAGTATTTTATTGATAAGGCCATAGAGTTTATTGATTCCAATAAGGCAGACGATAAACCCTTTTTTACCTACGTCGGTTTTCAAGCCGTACATATACCCCTGCAGGCGCCTAAAGTATTTGTTGAAAAATATCATAAAAAATACAGCTCAGGCTGGTCACCGATTCGACAACAACGCCTTGAACGGGCGATAGAATTAGGTCTAATACCTTCAGATACTGCGTTAACAACGATGTCGACGACTAAAGAGTGGGACGCCTTATCCGCCGCTGATCAAGCCTATAGTGCGAGGAAGATGGCCGTGTATGCGGGAATGCTGGATGCGATGGACTTTCACATCGGTCGCTTGATTGCCCACTTAAAAGAGATTGGCGAATACGATAATACCGTCTTTGTTTTTCTGTCAGACAATGGACCAGAACCCTCTGATCCCTTGCAAATTATTCCCGTATCGTCGTGGGTGAAATTCAACTACTCCACACACATTGAAGATCTTGGCGCAAAAGGTTCTTATACCTCAATCGGCGCAAGTTGGGCCAATGCCGCTGCCAGCCCTGGCACATTCTATAAGTTTTTCGCCGGTGAAGGCGGTGTGCGCGTGCCGTTAATCGTGTCTGGCCCAGGGCTCATCCAGCAAGATAAAATTGCGCACAGTTTTGCGCATATTAAAGATATTGTGCCAACGATTCTGCAACTGTCTGGTACCCCTGATCATGGCGGAAATTTCGCCAATAAATCCATACAGCCGATAACGGGCAGTAGCCTTGTGCCCGTATTGTACGGACAAGCGCAGCGTACTCACGCAGAGGATAAACCCATCGGTTACGAGCTTGCCGGTAATGCGGCCTTGTATAAGGGGGATTATAAATTACTGAAGAATCTTCCACCGTTAGGGGATGGTGAATGGCACTTGTATAACATCGTTATGGATCCCAGTGAGTCTCGAGAGTTACGTCTTGAAATGCCGGACTTATATCAACAAATGATCGCTGATTATGAGGTGTATGCCGAAGAGCATGGCGTCCAGCAGATGCCAGAGGGTTATGATTACATCAAACAGGCTACGCTTTATTCGGCTAAGTTAATTGCAGTGCGCAATGCACCCTATTTTTTCGGGGTTTTAATCGTGGTTATTGCGGGGTTTTTGTACTTCCGTCGCAGAGCGAAACGCAGAGGCTGACTGAGGGGCTAACTGAGGTGCTAATAGGTTAACGCTAACCAAAAAAAAGACTCCACACTATAGTGAGGAGTCTTATTCGTTTTTATATGAATCGGTTTAAGCAGTTTTTGGCTCTGGCAATGAGTGTACTAAAATGCGTTTCAGTACACTGCTGTACTGCTTGAAAAATGATCCTGTGTGATAAGGAATGCCTAACTCTTCTGCTATCTTTTGTACCCTAGGTGATATTTCTGCATAGCGGTGTGCCGGTAAGTCTGGGAATAAGTGGTGCTCTACTTGAAAGCTAAGGTTGCCACTTAATGTGTGCAATAACTTACTACCTTGAAAGTTAGCCGATCCCAGCATTTGACGGTAATACCAGTGGCCCTTACTTTCGTTCTCACACTCTTCAATCGAGAAGGTTTCTACTTCTTCCGGGAAGTGGCCACAAAAAATAATGGTTGAGGTCCACAAGTTGCGAATTAGGTTAGCAACCATATTGCCTATTAATACTTGTAAGAAAAAGGGGCCAGCAATCAGTGGGAAAAATATATAGTCTTTAAATATTTGGCGCGCACCTTTTTTGCCAAATTGTTTTAAGAAAGGCTTCTTTTCTTTTAGGCTTACATCACCCTTTAGAATAGCGCCAAAATTCAATTCGTGTAGCGCAACGCCCCACTGGAAAAACACACTGAGTAAACCGTAATAGACAATTTGGAATACGTTAGCAGGGTGCCATTTTTCTTTATGAGTTAGGCGCAACAGGTCATAACCATAGTCGCGGTCTTTGCCCAGTATATTGGTATAGGTATGATGTTCGTAGTTGTGCGTTTCTTTCCACGACTCTCCAGGGCAGGCGGTATCCCAGTCATAGGTCTTGGAATTAATATTGGGGTCATTCATCCAGTCATATTGACCGTGCATAACATTGTGACCAATCTCCATCGTCTCTAATATTTTTGACAGGCCTAATAAACACGCGCCGATTGCCCAAGGTATAGGATTGAAGCCGAACATGAGCAGCAGTCTACCGCTTATTTCGCAGCTGCGCTGTATGCGGATGATCTTGTGTATATATTTGGCATCGCGATCACCTAGGTCAGTGATGACTTCATCACGAATAGCATTCATCGAGTGCTCTAATTTTAATAATTGTTCTGTGCTAGGTTTAGTATTTTGCATTATAGATTCCTTTTAAAGCTCTATTATTACGTCGCCGACCGGAACAGATATACATAATTGTATGTCTTCTTGCCCCGTATCGGAATAGCTGTCTGTTAAGGTGTTGTAAACCACACCATTTGTTTTGCGGCAGGAGCACTTGTGACAAATACCCATGCGACAGCCTGATGCAGGTTGCAGTCCGTTGTTTTCTGCTAGGTCTAATAAGTTGGTATTACTACCTAGCTCCAAGCTCTTGCGTGATTGACTGAAGTTAACCGTACCTGCCTGATTTAACTTGCTGAAATCCACAGGCGCGGGGCCAAAGCGCTCTATATAAATGTTTTTTTCATCTACTTTGGCGTTTAGCAGTAAATTGTTAACGTCAACAATCATGCTATTGGGGCCACAGATATAAATGTCGTGATCACGATAATTGGGACACTGTTTCTTCAACTGTTTTAGTGAAAAATGCCCCATTTCTGCCGTACTGATTAAATGAGTATTTAAGTGCTTATTGCCTGCACTGATACTGTTCAGCTCACGGTTGAATAAGTGCTCATTCTGATTGCGGGCGTAATAGAGCAAGCTTGCTTGTTGCGTAGGCTCTAACGTTGCCTGACTGTTTAAGTAGCTGCGAAATGGCGTGATGCCACTGCCGCCCGCAATCATAAGAATAGGGCGTGATCTATCCTTAATAATAAAGTCACCTTGGGCGGCCGACAGTCCAACAGTACTGCTTTCGTTTAATGCCTCTTGCAACCAAGGAGTGATTCGACCTTTGTCTTGGGCACGGATGGTTAATTCAATCGTACCGAACTGGGTGTATTGCTCGGGTGCAGAAGAAATACTGAAACAGCGCGACACTTTGGCGCCGTTCTTGATAACGTGCAGCTCTACATATTGCCCCGGCTGAAAACCCGACCATTTTTTAGTGGGCTCAAGTACTAAAGTGTAGCAATTTTGGCTTTCCTGACGCACCTGTTTCACTTGGGCGCGGTAGTCGCTAGCGCTCCATAATGGGAATAGGGGTTGAATCAAGGGTTCGGCATATGACTTTATATTGGCATTATTGACGAGTGCCATTGATAGTTCGGTATAGGCTTTACGTAACCATGTATTTTTGTTTTGTATATTAGGCATTCATCGTCCTCCTATTCTTAAGTGTGTACAGTTGTACACTTTAATATTTAGATTTGCCAGTAATATATTTAGCAAAATTTATGGTATATTTATAATAATCAATCAAAACAATGGCTTAAAGTAAATTTTTTGTCGAAAAAAGTGTACGAATAAGAACTAAGTAAGTTTGATATTGGTTGTTAGGCAAATGTATTGTGACAGACGATCGTTTGTTGTTGTTTTTTGTATACACTTAAACACATGTTAATGTGCCTTGAAAAGCAACCGCTTAATGAATGGGAAGGGTATGGCCAGTCAGATAGATAGAAAATTAAGAACCCGTAAAGCTTTGATGGATAGTGCTTTGGCACTGGTAGCAGAGGGTAACCATTATTCCAGCTTGAGCTTGCGAGAAGTGTCTAAGCGCGCGGGGGTGGTGCCGAATGCCTTTTACCGACATTTTAAAGATTTAGATGAATTGGGTTTGGCTTTAGCGGACCAGTTTGGTTTGTTGCTGCGCCAGATTATGCGTCAAGCTCGATTACAAGGCTTGGCCGCAGACAGCATGATTTCTGATTCGGTTAACTTTTATATAGAGCATGTGCAAAAAGAACCCGCTTTGTTTCGCTTTATGGCACAAAGTATTACGGGGGGGTCACCCGCTATGCGTGAAGCCATGCGCAATGAGCTTGGCCACTTTGCTAAAGAGATGGTCATGGATTTGAACCGTTTGGGGATACTGACGCATACCAGTGGCATCGATATGGACATGCTAGGGCACCTCGTTATCCATACTGTTTCTGGCACGACGACTGAAATATTGGATCTACCGGCCAGCAGTACCAATATGATTGCGGCTATTCTTGAGCGCACCATCAAGCAAATACGCTTGATATTTTTGGGCGCAAGCAGCTGGGATACGGAAAGCGAAAAGCACAAAAAGCAAGAAGATAAGGCTAATCGCAAAAAAAAGAAGCCCAAGTCAGAGCAAATAGAAAAGTCTATAAATTGATGCTAAAGAGGGATTGCACCTACTCTTAGGTGCTCACCCAAGATGCCGTGTACACTGTACGGTATTGTATTTTGTTACCCCATGACCCCCTTTTTCTATGAGAAGTCACTCTATGTCAAATCCCGAAAAACAAGCTATTCCGCGTGCGCTGATCGTCGCCGTGCAATTAGACAGTATTAGCGATGTTGAATTTGAGTCGTCGTTGGCTGAATTGGCTGATCTGGCAAAAACCTTAGGGCTAGAAGTGGTGGGTCAATTTACCCAAAAGCGTTCGGCTTTCGACTCGACGGCGTATATGGGCGTGGGTAAACGGGAGGAAATACGACAATTTTTAGAAAGCGATAAAGCCGACTCGGCTAGGTTGTCGCGGATTGATCCGCAAGCGGCTAATAATCCGATAGAGTTTATTTTAGTTGACCATGAAATCTCGCCGTCGCAGTCACTCAATCTGGAAAACGAAGTCGATTGTGAAGTAATGGATCGCACGGTGGTCATTCTTGAGATTTTTCATCGCAACGCCAGCTCTCACGCCGCCAAGGTACAAGTTGAAATTGCGCGTCTAACCTATATGGCACCGCGTCTGCGTGAAGCAGCTAAGCGCGAGGGGCCTTCAGGAAGACAGCGCAGCGGTACTGGCGGACGCGGTACTGGGCAGTCACGCGCCCAGACAGACAGTCAAAAGGTTCGTGATCGTATTGCCGAACTGCAAAAAGAAATTGATGCCATGGAGGCGGCGCGTGATACCCAGCGAGCACTGCGTCTAGGGCAACAGGGAGTCTCTCAGGTGGCGCTGGTGGGTTACACCAACGCGGGTAAATCGACCTTGATGCGCGCGTTGACCGGCAAAGAAATTTTAGTGGCCAATAAGCTGTTTGCTACGCTGGATACTAAGGTACGTACTTTGATTCCAGCCAGTGTGCCGAAGGTATTGGTGAGCGATACGGTTGGTTTTATCAAAAACTTACCGCACGGCCTGGTTGCCTCGTTCAAGTCAACGTTGGACGAAGCTCTTAGCGCATCGCTGTTGCTGCATGTTATTGACGCAGGCGACCCAGGGTTTGAAGCACAGCTTGCAGTAACCGATAAAGTATTGGCCGAGATTGGTGCCGATGTTGTGCCGCGCATTCGGGTATTCAATAAAATTGACTATTTACCCGATGCTGCCTCAGAAGAAGCGCGTACTGCGGAGCTAGAGGCCAAATATCCTGGCTGTATTGTGCTTAGCGCGCGCCGTGAGGACGATATAGCGAATTTGCATCAGTCGATTGTGCAGGTTTTTCAAAAGAATTTGATTGAGTCTGAGATTTTTTTACCTTGGTCGGCGCAGGCGTTGCGTGGCGAAATTTTTACCTCTTGCGAAGTGTTGGAAGAGCGCGCTGATGAAAAGGGGGCCTTATTTCGTTTCCGCGCCTCAGCGGATGTGGTTGCTCGCTTGAGTAAACTCGCAGACGATAAATAATGAAATATAGGCTAATCGTTTTATTGTTCGTTGTTGCATTCATATCAGGGTGCAGCTCTAAGATCGCTTACAATAATGCCGATTGGCTGGCCCAATGGTACATTGATGATTATGTCGATTTGTCGAGAGATCAAAATCGTCATCTTGAAATAGAGTTAGAATCGCTATTAGAGTGGCACCGAGAAACTCAGTTGTTGCAGTACCGGCAGCAATTAGTGGTGCTAGCAAACGATCTTGATCATCTTCCTATGTCTGAACAAGTGTGGCTGAACCATGTTAATCAAATAACAGATCATTGGCAGCGAGTACGACGTGAACTGAGTACGCGAGCCGCGAGACTCGCGCCTCAGTTAAATAAAAATCAGGTGAATTATTTATTTGCAAAACTGGCAGAGAATAACAAAGAAAGACTGGATAATTTTAACGAAAAAACCGTCGCAGAATATCGAGCAGGCAGGCTTGAAAAATTATTAGACACGTTAGAAGATTATTTAGGTACGGTAAACAAGCAGCAGGAAGACTATGCGACTACCTTTGTCGTACAGGCAAAAATAACAGAGCAAGAATGGTTTGATAGTAAAGTTAAACTGCAAGCGGCGATGAAAAACGCGTTTGTATCCCGTGCTAAAACAGAGCTAACAACTGAACTATCCACTGAACTCTTTAAAATAATGATCAACCCCGATCAATTTAAGTCAGATACCTTGTTAGCGGCTTATCCCCATAATCGGCAGTTGTTATTGAGCATGTTGCACAAAATCAGCACCAGCCTAGACAAAGATCAAATGACGTATTTAACAGGTGAAATCAACGATCTTATTCAACTAATTGATGATGTAAGCGCCAAGTCTTAAACGAAAACCCCGCGCCCATTTTATTGATAGGTGTTATTCATCTTTAATATTCGCATCATCACTCAGCAAGCTAGCATACACTCCAGCCATCGCGAGTAAGTCTTGGTGGTTGCCTTGTTCAACAATTTTACCTTGGTTAAGGACTAAAATTTGGTCAGAGTGACGAATGGTGCTTAGGCGGTGAGCAATCGCGATAACGGTCTTTTCCTCAAACAAACGCCCAATGGCTTTCTGAATTAAATTCTCGGTAATGGAGTCTACTGAGCTGGTGGCTTCATCCAGCATCATTACCTGTCCACCTTGGGCGACTGATCGTGCAAAAGAGATTAGCTGAGCTTGGCCTGCGGATAAGTTACTGCCATTATTTTTTAGTTCAAATTGGTATTGGCGGGGCAGTTCTAAAATAAAGTCGTGGGCGTATACGTACTCTGCGGCGTCAACGACGGCGTCGTCATTGATGGTATTAGCGCCGAGGGCAATATTAAACTGGATATCTTTTTCAAACAAAAATACATCTTGCTGCATTAAAGAAAACAAGTGCAATACCGAGTCTTTAGGGATACTCGACAGTTCAATACCGTTTAACAGAATGCTGCCTTCGTAGTCCAGGTAGGTTTTACTCATGATGCGAATAATGGTCGACTTACCTGAGCCCGTGGTGCCGACCAAGGCTAACTGTTCGCCCTTTTTGAGGTTGAACGAGACATCATCTAAAACGTAAGGGCCTGCGCCGCCATAACGAAAACGTACATTTTTAAACTCAAGCGTTTCAAAGTTGGTCAGTGTATTCTTTAATGTTTCTTCGGATAAAAGCGTTTGTCCTTGTTCTTCTAAGTCTTCTTCAAAAAGTTCTTCTATGTGTTCAAAGGCTGCAAAAGAACGCTGTATGGAAGCGATCTGCGAGGTGAAATCGCGTAGCGGTACAAATACTTTTTCTAGGGTATTAATAAAGGCGATCAATACGCCAAGGCTGACGACCCCCGCGAGTACTTTACCCGAGCCAAACCAAATAATCAGTCCGATCGTGATGGAGGTGATGCCTGTTATGATTGAAAATAAAGTGGCGTCGTATTTATTGGTTTTTAATTGCGCGCGCAAAAAATCTTCGGTGTAAACGTGATACTTCGATTCGACTTCTCTTTCTGCGCCGTATAATTGAACGGTTTTTACGCCAAACAAACACTCTTGCAAAAAGCCTGCGCCTTTGGCCAGCGATGAGCGTGTGATGGTATACATTTCGCGTAAACGATTGCGCACATATTGGGTCAGCATCAATACTGGCGGAAAAACCAGCAAAACCAATAAGGCTAATTGCCAGTTAATGAAAAACATAAAGATCAGTACGGCAAGGGTATTGATGGAATCTTTCACTAAGTTCAGTACGCCCAATACAAAGGATTCACCGATCACTTCAAGGTCGCTGGTTAATCGCGATAACGTAACCCCCGTTGGGGTTTTGTCATAATAGGTTCTGGGCAGTTTTAAAATGCGCTCAAACAAAGCCATGCGAATATCGAAAACAGCCTTTTGTCCTGTCTTGCGCAAGCAGTAGGTGTAAATAGCATCGGCGATGTAATTAACCACCAATACCACTAACATAAAAACAATCAGTAATATCATGCCATCGTACAATCCAGGCGTGAGGTGTTCATCAATCACTTGAATAATGAGCCAAGGAAACAATAAATTGGCGGCCACTGATATGGGCATCATAAACAAGCCAATAATGGCCGTACTTTTGTAGCGCACTGCGTACTGATAGAAATGTTTAAGGTGCAGCAGGTCAGGAGATTTAATCATGAGTGGGTCTCCGATTCATGCTGCTGTAATTCCCAAGTCTCGCGGTAATAGCGAGAACTTTTCAGCAGTTCGGTATGCGTACCGCGGGCGATGATTTCACCTTTTTCTAACACTAAAATTTTGTCCATGTATTCCAACGCGCTGACTCGGTGAGAAACCACCAGCAAACTTTGCCCTTGAATGCGATTGAATAAGCCTTTTAAAATGGTGCGTTCGGTTTCGTAATCGACCGCGGATAAAACATTGTCCATAATAATAAGGTCGCTGGGTGTGAGCAGGGCGCGGGCAATACTGAGCCGTTGTTTTTGTCCGCCCGACAGCATGATGCCTTTTTCACCGACCAAGGTTTGGTCGCCTGCGCCAAAGCGTTGTACGTCTTCTTTTAGTTGGCTGAGTTCGAGCACTTGGTCTACGTCAAGATTATCAGTGATTTGCTGTTGCTGCTGTTGTTGTTGTTGCTGTTGTTGTTGCTGCTTCGCACCAAATTTAATGTTTTCAGAAATAGTATCAGAAAACAGAAAAGGCTCTTGGGTGATGGTGCGAACATAGCTGCGCCAATCCTGACGAGACATATGCGTGATGTCCTTTTCGCCCCAAAAAACCTGACCTGATGCCAGTGACAAATGATGATTCAAACAATTAACTAAGGTACTTTTACCCGAACCAATACTGCCTAAAACTCCTACTTTTTCGCCGGCTTTAATCGAGAAACTGATGTCCTTTAAAACTATCTCGTTGTGTTCATCTTTAGTCTTTGGGTAGCGATAACTGAGATTTTTTACCGATAAGGTTGATCCCCGTAGAGAAGACTTTTCATCGTCATCCATTCTCAAAAGGTCCGTACTGGGTACTTCGCTATTAAGAATTTTTTGCACACTGTCAATACTGATCATGCCCATTTGATAAACCGTGGCAATTCGCCCTAAGTGCATCAACGGCAGTGCCAGTAGCACGGAGTAAGATAAAAAGGCGGTGATTTCGCCAATCGTTAGTTCTGCCTGCAAAAGATAATAACCACCTAGTCCTAAAATTAGCACCTTCATAAAGTGGTTGGCGTAATCCAAAATAGGCATAAAGAAGGTTTGAATTTTTGCTATTCTCATCGTGCAATCAAAAAGACGGCGATTAACGTTATTGATTTCGTTACTAGCCCAATCACCCATCTGTTGATTTTTAATTAAGTCGATGCCCGATAAGTAATTCATTAACTGTTCAGATAAATTTTGCAATCGTATTAATCTTTCTGCATGCAAGGCGCGTAACTTTCTATAACCTAACCAAAAAATAATAGACGCCACAACAATGGGAACAACACAGTACAGGGTCAGTTCCGGAGAAATTCTCCACATCCAAATAGGTGTCAGTGACAGGGCAAATAAGATATTAAACAGCTGTAAAAAGCCAATGCCGTAAAATAGGCGAATGCCGGTAAGGTCGTTATTGATAATGGAAATCAGTCTGCCGGACGCATAGCGTTCATGAAAGGTCGAGGGCAGGCGATTTAAACGATGAAAGACATCATTTTTCAATGTAGCTTCGGTGATACGTCCTGGATTTAGTGAGTACATTCGAGACAGAATGCGCACCACTATCATGATGACCGACAGGGCAATGACCCACTGCACGTTTTCGAGTAATCCTGCTTGTGATTCAAGCGTTGATTCGTTGAGCAAATCAACGGCCAGTTGAATGAAGCGTGGAATTTCTACTTGCAGGTAGTTCACAATAAAAATACAGACAATCGCAAATAAATAAGAATATTTGTTAAGTAGTAAATAGTGAATTATAAATTGTGATTTAGTCATTGCGATATGAGCCTTCGTAATACATCGATGGATATTGCTCAAGCAAGCAACCAGCTAACCAAACAGACAGAGGCATTTTCTGGGTTTTTATAGCGGGCATTGTTATCTGCTTTTAAAGCGGGGAGTAACTATAAACGATTGATAAGTTTACATTTTTCAAGCTGTTTTTGCTACCTGACATTCCAAAATGCATCGTATTATGAGGCTTAGTAAGCGCAACCTAGGGTATTGAATGGGGTGAAGAATGGATTTAATATTAGATCTTATAAAAACGACTTTTGTTGGAGCTGCTCGGTGAATGCCTTTAAGTAAAAGGCTAAGGTATTTGAAAAATATGACGAATCAAAAACAGGCTATGCTATTTGGGCTGGGAACCGTGCTGCTGTGGTCTACCGTTGCCACGGCTTTTAAGTTAGCGCTGCGGGAGTTCACTCCGGTTCAGTTGTTGTTTGTGGCGTGTTCGGCCTCTGTTGCAGTGATTGCCTTAATCTTGAGTGTGCAGGGTCGCTGGCACCTCTTGTTCTCGCTGACTCGCCGCCAGTATTTGCAATCGATCGGCATGGGGCTGATTAATCCCTGTCTTTATTACTTTTTGCTTTTGGGTGCTTTTGATCGTTTGCCTGCACAAGAAGCGCAGCCCCTTAATTATACCTGGGCGCTGGTACTGGCTTATCTTTCGGTGCCCTTTTTGGGGCAGCGGCTAAGGCGTGCTGACATTATTGCGGGACTGATTTGTTACAGCGGCGTTGTCGTTATTGCAACGCGGGGCAATGTGCTTGCCATGACGTTCTCAGACCCACTGGGCGTTGCACTGGCGATTAGCAGCACCTTTGTGTGGGCATCTTATTGGATCATTGCTACCCGGGATACACGCGACCCTGTGGTGGGGTTGTTCTTGAATTTTCTTTGCGGGTTGCCGGTGATTGCGCTTATCTGCGGATTCACTGACGGTTTTGATTTTAGTTTGGGTATGAGTTTAGGTGCGGCCGTGTACGTGGGTATATTCGAAATGGGGATTGCGTTTGTGCTGTGGTCTTACGCCATGAAAAAAGCGGTGAATACATCGAAGGTCAGCAATCTTATTTTTATCTCGCCCTTTTTGTCGTTGGTGTTTATTTACTTTATCTTGGGTGAGATCATTTTGCCGTCTACTTATGTTGGGCTGGTATTAATCGTGGCAGGGTTATGGATTCAGCAGCGCCGTGCGTGAGTTCGCGGTCTTAAATGTGTGTTAAATAGGGCTTTAAATAGGG
>JBNMQK010000047.1:0-12971 GCA_051278005.1 Oleispira sp.
TGCCGAGGCCTTAAACCCAATATCACCAAGGTCACTAAGTAAGTACTCACTCCCGCGCCCACAATCGCTGACATCCAGCCAATTCGTTGCCAAGTGCCCCACTCTAGCCACTGCAGAGCATCACCCATCATGAAGTAAATCACTGCAAACAAGGCAACATTAGCCACCAGAACTTTAGCCGCAAAAGCAGGCCAGCCCGGTTGAGCTTTGTAATGCCCCGTCGCCTTTAAGCCGCGATACAGCATATAAGCATTGAAAAAGGCCGCTAACGAGGTAGCCAGCGCCAAGCCCGTGTGCTGCAGCGGGCCGACTAATGCGAGGTTCAATACCATATTCACTGCCATGGCTTGAATACCAATTTTCACTGGGGTTTTAGTATCTTGGCGCGCGTAATAGCCCGGCGCTAATACCTTGATTAACATAAAGGCAAACAGACCTGTGCCATAAGCCTGCAAGCTCAATGTCATGTTGCCAATATCATAGGGCGTGATTTCACCGTGGAAAAAGATCGTCGCCATCAAGGGTGTCGCTAATACGACCAGCGCTAACGCAGCGGGCAAGGCTAATAAGAAAATCATCCGCGTCGCCCAGTCTAGGGTTTGCGCAAAGTGCTCTGAATTATCCTCTGCATGTTTTCTCGATAGTGCCGGTAAAATAACGACGCCAATGGCAATCGCAAAAATCCCTAACGGCAAGTTATTCAAGCGATCTGAATAATACAACCAGCTGACACTACCCGGCTCTAAGAAAGAGGCCAATACCGTATCGAGTAATAAATTGATCTGGCTAACGGAAACCCCAAACAAGGCAGGGCCCATCAACCTCAGGATTCGCCCAACGCCTTCTTGTTTAGGCTGATACGTTGGCCGCACCAACAAACCTAAGCGCGCAATAAACGGCAATTGGAACAGCAACTGAAATGCCCCTGCCATGAATACGCCCCACGCTAAGGCGTATAAAGGCTCAACAAACCAGCTGGTCATCACCAAGGTAGAAAAGATCAAACAGATATTGAGCAGCACTGGGGTAAACGCAGGCACTGCAAAACGGCCATAGGCATTTAAAATACTGCCGGCGAATGCGGTGAGAGAAATAAATAATAAATACGGAAAGGTAATACGGATCAAATTACCGGTTAAGGCAAATTTTTCGGGGTCACCACTGAAGCCAGGGGCAAATACATACGGCAACCAAGGGGCCAATAATAGGGCAACGACGGTGACCAGAAACAGTATTAGGCCTAATACCCCAGAAACACTGGCGATCAGCATCTTAACTTCAGCAATACTGCGCTGTGCCTTATATTCCGACAGTACTGGAACAAAGGCGACCGAAAATGCTCCTTCTGCAAAAAGCCGACGTAAAAAATTAGGAATTTTAAACGCGACCAAGAACGCATCTGCGCGGGCGCCAAAATACTGCGCCACCACCACATCACGAACCAGCCCCAAAACTCGACTCAACAAGGTCATGATACCGACAATGCTGGAAGACTTAACTAATGAGGATTTTTTTTCTGGTTCAGACATGAAGCTTCCGTGCGCGTACAAAAGAGAACATTAACGACTAACTTTCATTGATTAGGTAGAACCATTACGCTTCGTTCGCGCGCTTTACACGAATGACTTGGCCCGCAATTTCGGTGGCATTGAGTGACTTCATCGCCGCTTTACCATTACCTGGCCCAGGCATCTCTATAAAAGCAAAGCCTTTCGATTCGCCGGTTTTTTCATCCATGACTAAACTGCACTCTGCTACTTCACCAAAAGGAGCAAATAGAGCCTCTACATCTTTTTCAGAAAGCGTTCGAGCAAGGTTACGGATTAATATTTTCATGGAATGACCTAATTTAATAGAAGCGACGAAGAGCTTAGAAAAGCTCGAAGTTATATGCGGACTATCTTACCAGATAATGCATTAACTACTTAGCTGAAAGTCAAACTCATTATCTGATCAAAAAACACACAATCTAAGCTCGGTGAGGAAATATCGCCATAGGACTAGGTTAAAAGTTAAAGAGATAATGTTATGCAATAGTTATCCTTATAGTTACCCACAGGTTCTGTGGATATATTTATGATAACTTGCGCCACTTCCTCTAAATAACGTTAATTTTTTCTAAAAACAAGTCTTGTAATGCAAAAAAAACCAGAAATATTTAGCAGGTTGTCCACAGCTATTTTTTTCTTAAAAAGGTGTCTAAACCATTGACTTTGCTAGGTTTAAGCCAATTCAAACAATTGTTCGAAAAAGCAACAATCTGACTCAGAGACCTATTCTATAGGGTCTACAGGATGTTATAAATATTTTATACCCATACTTATGCACAGAACTTGTTGGTAACTTGCTTTATACCGCTATAGAAATAAACCTAAGCTCAATTACAACCTCATCATTAAACTAATGTTTACTCATATAGCAGTTATCAACAGCGTCTCTCCCTAGCCGCTTAAAGTCAGGTAACGCTGAAGTTTTACAACAATATCTTTAGCTCATCGATCATAGACGGATTTTTTTCTGCCAAGGCATCAATCGCATCCTTATGTAATCGACGCTTATGTTCAGAAAAGATAGCGCGACCTTTACTAAACGTTTTAGCATACGCTAGAGCGCCTTCTAACAAAGCATCAGCGCCCTCAAACGTTTGCTCAATAACGTTATCTTGTTTTAACTCTTCTGCCGACAAACGACGTCCTGAAAGGACCATTTCATTAAAACGATACATAGGAATCGCTTTTAATATCACATCCATAAAAGCTGGAAGAAATGGGATATTCATATCAACTTCTGGGAAACAGAAAAAACCACGATCCGATCGCATAAACCGAAAATCACAGGCGCAAGCAATAACACAACCATTACCAAAGGTATGGCCATTAATTGCAGCAATAACGGGCATAGGGTATTGCATCATCAAGGCGTAGCAAGCATCCATGGTATGTAAAAATTCTTTTACATCATCTTGTTTGCCCGTTTGAATACTGCCCATCATCCAAGGGATATCGATACCTTGGCTCCAATTTTTTTCATCACTTGAGGTAAGTATCAGCGCTTTATTGGTTTTTTCTTCTTCGACTTGCTTTAACAAACCTAAAAGCTGTTGTGAGAACTCAAGATTATTGGCGTTTTTACCGTTATTCATAGTAATAATCGCAACGTTAGCTTCGTTGCGTAAACTCATTAAAGACATACGGGGTCACTCATTAAGTAATTTCATAAAAAATAAAAGTTTTTATTCGTCAGCCAAACCCGCAAGTGGGGCAACCGTTCCACGCACATAAGCATCGGCTTCTTGAACAAACAAATCAGGCATCAGGTCTGTTTTATCACTTTCAGGATTGGCACGATACTGTTCAAAATTTTCAACACCTTGCGTACGCAAGAAATCTTCATCAATTAATAACTGCCCGGTGATTTTACGGTTCTCTGTTTTCAAAAGAGCAAACGCTGCATCGGCCA
The DNA here is from genome assembly GCA_051278005.1 of Oleispira sp. GTDB lineage: Bacteria > Pseudomonadota > Gammaproteobacteria > Pseudomonadales > Oceanobacteraceae > Oleispira. The sequence goes on from JBNMQK010000047.1 coordinate 3,460, forward strand.
TTATCTTAGGGGCACGAGCACGGTCGAATGATTGCTTACCACCAAAAGATGTTGCTGCGGTATGAATCACTGTACGCGGCCAGAGCGCGTTTACGGCTATGCCATAACGCTTAAATTCATCCGACATACCCATGGTCAACATCGACATGCCGTATTTGGTTAATGTATAGGGAGAATGGTTACGCATCCAGCGACGATCTAAATCTAATGGTGGAGAGAAACTTAAAATGTGGCCGTTTTCTGATTTTTTCAAATGCGGTAACGCTTTCTGACTTAATAAGAAAACAGCACGGAAATTAACCTGCATCATCAAATCAAGTTTCTTCAAGGGTGTTGATTCAACACCGGCTAGAGCAATCGCTCCAGCGTTATTAATAATGGCGTCGATGCCACCAAACTTCTCTACCGTTTTTGCAATTAGGTTATCAATGTCTTCTTCACTGCGCACATCCACTTTAACCGCTAGGCCCTGGCCACCGGCTTCTTCAACTTCTTTAACCACTGAATGAATAGTGCCATCCAACTTTGGATGAGGCTGATCAGACTTAGCCGCGATCACAATATTGGCACCTTCAGCGGCACACGCTAAAGCAACTTCGCGACCGATGCCGCGGCTAGCGCCCGTAATAATAATGGTTTTGTTTTTCAATGAACTCATAATAAATTCCTTAACTTGTATTGATACTAAATTCCGTATGCTTGCATTCACGCAGAATATTGAATTTTTACGGCACGCTGTGAATACGTCGCTTCGCTCTCCCTGTAAGCTCAACGATTGCTCCCTGCAATCGGATGGCCTGAAAAATTAACATTCAGCGCTCATCGCATACTATGCCTATGTTCATGCTAAAAAATTAAATTTAGCCCTCTATTATTTCAGCTTCAATTTTAATCAATTTCTGACGACCTTTAACTTGATCACCTGCTTGTACTAATACTTCTGCAATCGTTCCTGCAACACTGGCTTTTAATGGGTGTTCCATCTTCATCGCTTCAAGTACCGCTAAGGTCTGGCCAACTTTTACAACATCACCGACCTTCACCATCACATCAACCATACCACCGTCCATCGAGGCTAATACCTGATCTGATCCACCTTTATTTTTCTTCGCTGACTGCAAACTGATATCGGTAAACGTTAAGTTGCCGTAGCGGGCGGCTAAGTGAACTTGATCACAGCCTAACGCTTCGCCTGCACCTTTTGTTTGGCTATAAGTAATGGTGCGAATTACATCATCCTGTAAATACTTTAAGGTATTTTCAGCGTGTTCAATTATTTTAATCGTTTGCTGTGGCTTAGCTTGCGGTGCTTCGTCGGCATCGGTAGAAGTCAATTCAATAACAGAAAAATCAACCGTGATCGTATTTTCAACGGCTGTTAATGCGAGTTCAAAGGTTTGATCTTCGCACGACAATTTAATAACACGGCTACCCGTTCTATTATTCTGCCAACCTGTTCCTGTGCTCACTTTAGAATTCAAAGCACATAAAATAGAGGCGGCCAAAGCCACTTCAGTTTCTTTAGCTTGTAGTGGCTGCAAACTTGGATCTTGGCTAAAGTCATCACCCATAAATGCTGTCGTCGCGTTACCTTGTATGAAGGTATCATTACGCAAGATAGACGCTAAAAATGCGCGATTATCTTTAATGCCTAATAGTTTACTGTCTTCGACCGCCAGCACTAAACGGCGACGCGCTTCTTCGCGGTTTTCACCATAAGCAATAATTTTTGCCAACATAGGATCATAAAACGGGCTAACGGTTTGTCCTTGCTGAATGCCAGATTTAATACCTGAGTCGATCCGAATGCCATCGCCAGAAGCAGGCTGCCACAAGTTTAATAAACCGGTTTGTGGAATAAAATTCGCGCCTGGATCTTCAGCGTATAAACGCACTTCCATGGCGTGACCTGTTAACGTCACATCTTTTTGGGTAATCGATAATTTATCGCCCGCTGCAACGCGTAATTGCATCGCAACCAAATCTAACCCGGTGATTAACTCCGTCACTGGATGCTCGACCTGCAAGCGAGTATTCATTTCTAAAAAGTAGAAGTTACCTTCACTATCGGCTAAAAATTCAACGGTACCTGCACCGACATAATTACAAGACTTCGCCGCATTAACTGCGGCTTCACCCATCGCTTGACGCATTGCTGGGTTCACAAAGGGTGATGGTGCTTCTTCAACGACTTTTTGGTGACGACGCTGTACCGAACAATCACGCTCGCCCAGGTAAACCGTATTACCGTAACGATCGGCAAAAACTTGAATTTCAATATGGCGCGGCTGCATCACTGCTTTTTCAATAATCAGTTCGCCACTCCCAAACGCGTTCAGCGCTTCCGAGCGGGCAGATTTAATCAATTCATCCAGATCATTGGCATCGGTGACTAAACGCATGCCCCGGCCACCACCACCAGCGCTGGCTTTTAGCATCACTGGCATACCGATTTCGATGGCGGCATTTTTTAGTACATCATCGGATTGATCAGCGCCTTCGTAACCGGGAATGCAAGGCACTCCGGCAGCGATCATGGCAATTTTTGAATGGCGCTTACTGCCCATTAGATTAATGGCATCAGGACAAGGGCCAATAAATGTAATGTTGGCATCAACACAGGCTTTCGCAAAAGCGGAGTTTTCAGATAGAAATCCATAACCTGGGTGAATCGCATCTGCGCCTGTTTTCTTCGCGGCTGCAATTAATTTGTCCGCGACTAAATAACTTTCATTAACAGGAGAAGCGCCAATACAGATTGCTTCATCGGCCATACTGACGTGGGGGGCATTCGCATCCGCTTCAGAAAATACAGCAACCGTGCGGTAACCTAAAGATTGTGCCGAACGAATAACGCGTACTGCAATTTCACCGCGGTTAGCAACCAGAACTTTAGTAAAACCTTGGCTTATTTTATTAATAGCAGAACTCATTCTTTAATGTCCTCTGCGATGGTTGCTGCAGCATCAGCCCAAGCAGGTAAACGCTTTTGCATAAACGCTGCGCCTCCTTCTCGACCTTCTCCCATGACCGCTTCTGCAAAATTTGTCGCGGCTTGATCTAATAATGATTCCAGATCTTGCTTATCAACAGAGTGAATTAATGCTTTGGTAACGAGTGATGCATGCGGTGCACATTTAAGTGCCAGCTTCACTGCTTTTGTGACGGCCTCTTCAAGCTGCTCATTATTTTCCACAACCTGATGAATCAAACCCAGGTTCATCGCTTCTTGCGCTTTAATACGATTGCCAAATAATGCTAAGCGACGGGTTTGAGTTAAACCAATACGCTGCACGACAAACGGAGCAATTTGCGCAGGGATAATGCCTAGCGAAGTTTCTGGCAAACCAAACTGAGTTTTTTCAACAGCGATTGCTAAATCAGACACACACGCTAAACCAAAGCCACCTCCTAATACCGCGCCTTCTAATGCACAAATAACCGCAGCAGGTAAATGATTCGCTTTAGTGATCATGTAACCAAAGGCACGATTGAGTTCGACTAAAGCTTGTTGATCAGCGCCTGCTGATTGCATATCTTTAATATCACCACCGGCGCAAAAGTTGCCATGACTACCACTAATAATTAATACGCGGTAATTTTCTTTTTCAACTTTTTCCATCACCGCCATCAGCTCATTCACCATATTAAGGTTCATAGCATTGGCCAGTTTAGGACGGTTTAGCATCACGCGTAATACAGGTTTTTGGTCTTGTATTACCAGTGTTTCAAATTCTTGTTGGCTCATATTAAAATCTCTATTAGCTATTTCTTGCCCGTGAACGTGCTTGCGTTCAGTAAGAAATTTATCCTTATACGGCACGCTGTGAATACGTCACTACGTTCTCCATGTAAGCTCTGCTATAGCTTCTATACTATAGAAGGCTTATAACGATAAACTCCATACATCACCGCACATTAACTACGCTTTTTAGGTAAGATATCCATGTACTTACAAATAATGCCGATCATAATTTCGTCAGCACCACCACCGATGGAAGCCAAACGGTTATCACGATAAAAGCGTGATACTACGTTATCCCACATGAAGCCCATACCACCCCAGTACTGTAAGCAGCTATCGGCGACTTCACGGGCTAGACGGCCCGATTTCAACTTAGCCATTGACGCTAGTCGTGTCATATCTTCTTTGTTCAAATAGCCTTCACAGGCTTGATAAACCATGCAACGCAGCGCTTCAATTTCTGTTTGAAGTTCTGCCATACGGAAATGAATTACCTGATTATTAATCAACGGCTGGCCGAAAGTTTCACGTTCGCGACAGTAATCGATCGTGCTATTCACACAGATTTCCATCGACTTCAATGAAATAGCCGCAACGTACATACGTTCTTCTTGGAACTGCATCATCTGCATCATGAAGCCAGCGCCTTCACTACCGATTAGGTTTTTCTGCGGAACACGAACGTTATCAAAAAATACCTGCGCGGTATCCGATGAACGCATGCCTAGCTTGTCGAGTCTTTCTGAAAAGCTAATACCCACCGTATCCATCGGCACGACGATCAATGATTTATTCTTATGGGCTTTATCGTCTGAAGTATTGGCGAGTAAGCAAATAAAATCGGCTTGAGTGGAATTGGTGATCCACATTTTTGTACCGTTAATAATGTAATCATCGCCCTCTTTTACTGCCGTGGTTTTAATCGCTGCTACATCAGAACCTGCACCTGGCTCACTCACTCCGATACACGCAACCATGTCACCGGCAACGGCAGGAACTAAAAACGTTTCTTGAATGTATTGACTACCAAAGCGTGCAAGCGCAGGCGTTGCCATACACGTCTGTACACCGATTGCCATCGGTACGCCGCCACAAGTAATGCCGCCAAATTCTTCTGCTGCTGCCATTTCATATGAGAAGTCTAATCCCATACCACCAGCAGACTCAGGCTTAGATATACCTAACAAACCCAAATCGCCCATTTTCTTGAACAATTCTTTAGCCGGAAACATTCCGTCTTTTTCCCACTGCTCTACATGCGGGTTTATTTCGTTATCAATAAAATTACGAACCGTTCTTTGGATTTCTTTATGCTCTTGAGTCAGGATCATTTTATGCTACCCATTACTTAATTTTTAATTTATATAAATATATTTAGAAGCGCGATACACCAAAGCTGTTACCTTGCAAAGAACGATGCTTCTCTTCATCACACATGTCTAATAGCATTACCAATAACTTACGGGTATCGCGTGGGTCGATTAAACCGTCATCCCAAATACGGGCCGTGCCAAACAACGCGGTTGAACCGGCTTCTAATTTCGCGGCGGTCATTTGCTCAATCTGATCAAGCATTTTTTCGTCAGGTACTTGACCCATCTTCAGCTGCTTTTCTTCGGTCACTATGCGTAAAACTTTACCCGCTTGTGCACCGCCCATCACCGCAGTTTTACTATTTGGCCAAGCAAAAATAAATCTTGGATCTAAACCGCGACCACACATCGCATAGTTACCCGCACCGTAAGAACCCCCAATCACAATCGAAATCTTAGGCACACGAGCATTGGCAACTGATTGCAACATCTTCGAACCATGCTTAATGATGCCGCTCTTTTCAGACTCGGTACCCACCATAAAGCCCGTGGTATTGTGCAAGAATAAAAGTGATACTTGGTTCTGATCACACAGTTGAATAAACTGCGCGGCTTTGTTTGCGCCCTTCGCCGTGATCGGGCCATTGTTACCAATAATCCCTACCGCATGGCCTGATATTTTGATAAATCCACACACTGTTTGGATATCAAAGTCAGGTTTAAAATCTTGAAACTCACTGCCATCCGCAATACGGGCAACCACTTCGCGTACATCGTATGGCTTCTTCGAATCACACGGCACAACCCCTAATAATTCATCCGCGCTATAAAGCGGTTCGTCATACGTTTTTTCTGCACGAGGCGATACTTGATCATTCCACGGTAAGCCCGCCATCACTTCACGCGCGATGCGGACGCCATCAGCGTCATCTTCCGCTAAATAATCGGCGGTACCGGCTTCATAAGCATGCAGTTCAGCGCCGCCTAGTTCTTCATCGGTAGCAATTTCACCGGTCGCCGCTTTTAACAAAGGCGGCCCCGCTAAAAACATTTTTGTTTTATGTCGCACTGCAATAATGAAATCTGAAAGTCCTGGCTGATAAGCGCCACCCGCCGTTGCATTGCCATGCACAACGGTTATCTGAGGAATACCTGCCGCTGACAAACGCGCTTGGTTAGCAAATGCCTGCGCACCCGGAACAAAAACATCGGTGGCGTACTGCAAGTTTGCCCCACCGGATTCTGCCAACGTCACTATCGGTAATTTATTAGCGCGAGCGATTTCTTGAATGCGTAATGTTTTATCCAAACCTGCAGGGGAAATCGTGCCGCCTTTAATTGCGCTGTTATTAACTTGAATCATGCAACGCGCGCCAGCGACATAACCGATACCCGCAATAATGCCGCCACCAGCACTGCTGCCATCTTTATCGTCATGCATTTTCAAACCTGCGAGTGAACACAATTCTAAAAAATTAGAACCGCCATCTAATAAAAGATTCAAACGTTCACGAGGTAATAATTTTCCACGCTGACGAAATTTTTCTTTCGCTTGTTCGGCTTTCGCTAATACTTTTTCTTCTACGCTGCGAAACTCGTCAATAGCCACTTGCATGGCTGCACAATTATTTGCGAATTCTTCGCTATGGGTTTCGATCTCTGAATTTAAAATTGCCATTAGACGATGGTTCCCTCTGATGTATTCGCACTAGCAATAAGCGCTTGGTAATTTTCTTCAGCTTGACGAGCCATCTCAGCAGGAACGGCAACTGGCATATCTAATAACTGCTGCGCCATTGCTTTACCCTGCGGATCAATACGTAAGCTAGCAATACCACCACCACCTAATGCTTGCTCTAACATTAAGTTGAATGCATCTAAGCCGGGTAAGGAATACAATTTCACATCGCTGTTCTCGCTCATGATATGAGATAAATACTGACGAATTTTTTCTGGCTGTACGGCGCCTTGGATATAAGGAAGATACGCAGGGTCACGCGCAAGGATACCCACATTGCAATGGTCACCCTTGTCGCCACTGCGAGCCATGGCGAGATTAATCAGCGAAGTAGTTGCATCGCAAGAAGTCATCTCTATGTTACTAGCGTCATCTTTAACCAACGCCGTTGAAGCCTGAATAAAAGTTTCTAACGATTCGCCTTGAGCAATATCAACAACAGCCGTTTGATTATTTAAATTATAAGAAACTGCAATTTGATCTTTAGGCCACAAGAAAGAAAACAAACGAATCATAGGGCTAGGCTTTGGCCTGCCGCCCACTAACCCAGTTAAACCCGGAGCCATTGCCGTTGCTGCTTGCGCAATCTCACGAGCAAACAGACCCAAGGCTTTTTTATCTTGATGGTGAACCGCAATCTTAACGACGACTTCACGATTATTTAATGACTGCGAATGTTCGCCGTAAGTGGTTTCGCTACCGAGTACTTCAATATCGGTCGCGGTAAAGCCTTCTAAGCCCATCGCGTGGAAAATAAAACGCACACGCTCAATAATACTTTCAGCAACCCGCTGCCCTTTTTCAACCGCTTGCCGACCACCGATCATGAAAGACGCATTACAGCGATAACCATCCATATACGTTGCGCTGACTTTATAATGATCGGAAGGTGCTCGACCTTTCGCACCCGAAACTAAAACCTGGCCAGCATCCAGTTGCTCTAGCTGTACTTCAGTGAAATCACAGGTCACGTCAGGTAATAAATATTGCGAAGGATCACCAATTTCATACAAGATTTGTTCACCGACGGTGCCCACAGAAACTAAGCCGCCGGTACCTTTTGGCTTGCTGACAACAAAAGAACCATCGACTGCACATTCAACAATCGGGAAACCCATATTGGCGTAACCTGCTGCCACGAGTTGCCAATCCGTAAAATTACCCCCGGTGCACTGAGCGCCACACTCAATCACATGACCCGCAAGTGAACCTTGCGCTAATAAATCATAATCGGTTTCAGACCAATTAAATTCATGCATTAAGGGGCCAAGTACTACTGCGCTATCGACCACACGACCCGTGATTACAATATCAGCACCCGCCTTTAAAGCATCACGAATAGCACTAGCACCTAAATAGCTGTTCACGCTTAGGCATTGCTCTGGGAATTCTTCCCCCGAAAACATTTCTACGATACCGGCGCCGGCAAATTCTTGCTGACGCTTAACCAAATTGTCACCTTCAACGGCAGCAACCTTCAGATTCATCCCAGCTTTATCAATCGCCGCTTGTAATGTGGCTACACAGCCTCTTACGTTCACACCTCCGGCGTTACTGACTACTTTGATGCCTTGCTCAGCAATTGGCTTAAGCAAGCGCTCTAAGGTCATAACGAAGTCTGGTGCAAATCCTGCGTCAGGATTCTTCATGCGCGCACCGGCCATAATCGACATCGTCACTTCGGCAAGGTAATCAAAAACCAAATAATCAATCTGACCTTGCTTCACTAATTGCTGTGCAGCCATTGAGGTATCACCCCAAAACGCTGATGCACAACCAATACGTATTTTCTTCTCTGTCATCATCCAGACCCTAAAAATCACACGCCAAAATTCATAGCAAAATATCAATGACTCAAGACTACCAAGCAAGCGCTTGGTTTGTAAAGTATTCGATTCAATGATATTGATAGCAAGGTAATCTATAAAAGATTAAATATTGAGTATCTCGAAACACATGTCCCAGCCAACGACCCAACTTTCTGCAACCCATCAAGCATTAATCGATCAACGCATAATCAATGCCCCTGACAGTGCAAAAGGTCGCCTACTTCAAGCCGCCGCCAAACTGTTTAAAGAAAAGGGCTATGAACGAACAACCGTCAGAGATTTAGGTAAAGCAGTGGGCATTCAATCGGGCAGTTTGTTTCATCATTATCCGAATAAAGAAGCCATTTTACGCGCCGTTATGGAAGAGACCATTTTACTCAATACAGAGCTGATGAAGGCTGCGTTATTAAAGAGTGATCAACCTGACGATAAAGTACTCGCGTTAATTCAATGCGAGCTTGAATCGGTCATGGGAGAGACCGGCGCTGCGATGACTGTTCTGGTCTATGAATGGCGCTCTCTTAACGAAGAAAATCAACAACACATTTTGCAATTACGTGATATCTATGAAGATTTATGGATCAGTACGTTAACAGCAGCCAAAGTCTCAGGCTCCGTCGTTATCGATCCCTTTATTTTACGCCGCTTACTCACCGGTGCATTGAGCTGGACAGTCAACTGGTATCGTCAAGAAGGCGATTTGACCATTGATCAACTCGCCCAAATGGCCCTTAGTCTGGCGATTAAGCCAATTTAGTCCGTTAAGCTTATAAATATTTTCAAATAAGCCATTGAATTTGCTGGAGTTTTTGTTAACTTAGGCACGAATAAGCAAAGAGCCGTGAATATCCTTAATTGCCTGTTGACAATATAGGCGCTACTCAGGA
>JBNMQK010000048.1:0-12600 GCA_051278005.1 Oleispira sp.
TCGGACCAGAACTCTTGTAAGGCGGCAATTAGGCCTTGAAAAGTTTTTACATTATGGCGGCTTTGTTCAGATGCTATTTCAGACACGATGCGACCTTCTATGCTAACAGCGTTAAATATGGAGATACGAAAGGCTGCGATTATAGCAGTGCAATGCGACACAGGCACTAGGTTTATAAGGGGCTTGGCAGCTCGCTGATATACAATATCTTGCTGAGCGAGTAGGGATTGCAATCGATTCTTTTAATTTATCAATTATTTTTTGAGCTTTTACCGATTGATCTGTCTCGATAAAAGTAGCAGTCATTTGAAGCTTATACTCTATTTTGGGATCTTTTAATTTCGTTAATAATGTTTTAGCGTTATTGGCACTGCACTTAGCCTCATCGATATTTTCTCTATTCAGGCGGGTTTTGCCGTTACCCAATCGCCATTATCAAAGGCTATACGACCTACCTCGATTAAGTGGATGATCTACTAAGATTTACTTTAATAAGGCTAAAGCACTGTTGGAGTCGTCTAGTTTGAAAATACAAATGGCTTGCTCTAATTTCCCCCAAGAGACTGAGCACTCATTTAATTGCGGTAAATAACCCTTAAAATTCGTCGTCCAGCTAAGGCTTTTTCCAAGTTAATCATAAGACATGAATCATGTGTCCTTTGTGAGCTAATAGATTAAATCTAGCAAAGCTTGGTCACTTCGCTTGACCAAATCTATGCGCTCACTCAGGGTTGATTCAATAGGCTAATCAGTAAGCATAAATGAGTCAGGGGGTGATTATTTTAATTACGCCAAAAAGCAGGGCTCATCAAGACGAGAAAGGTGAAAATTTCTAAGCGCCCAAGTAGCATAGTAATCGACAATATCCACTTAGCGACATCAGTAATGTCACCATAATGCGCGGCAACATCGCCAAGGCCTGGGCCTAGATTATTGAGGCAAGCACCGACAGCAGAGAAAGCAGTTACGTGATCTAAACCGGTGGCAAGCAGTGCAACCATCATGACCATGTAGGTAAGAATATAAACTGAGAAAAACCCCCAGACCGATTCAAGTACGCGGTCGTTTACCGTACGCTTATTAATTTTTACTGGAATAATCGCACTGGGGTGAATTAATCGACGTATCTCTCGAATCCCCTGCTTGTAAATTAGCAGAACACGTATCACTTTCATGCCGCCCCCCGTTGAGCCTGCACAACCCCCTATGAATGCCATCATAAATAATAAAACGGGTAAAAATACCGGCCATTCAGCAAAGCCTGCGGTACCAAATCCTGTTGTTGTGGCGATGGACACCAGTTGAAATAGACCATGGCGAACGGAGTCAGATAACGTATAGGTATCGGTTAACCAAAGTGCGGATACGGTTAGCAAGGCACCGCCAAACATAATGGAAAGTAAGAATTTGAATTCGGAGTCGAGAAAGTAATGAACGATGGATTTATTTTTCCACGCGTAGAAATGCAGCCCAAAGTTCAATACAGAAATTAGCATAAAGATCATTGCGATGGCTTCAATCGTTGGGCTATTAAAGTAACCTAACGATGCATCGTGGGTTGAAAAACCACCAATGGCGACCGTGGCAAAACTATGACCGACCGCGTCGAATAACGTCATGCCTGCGAACCAATAAGCTGCTGCGCAGGCAATGGTGAGTGATAGATAAATATACCAAAGTGCTTTGGCGGTTTCTGTAATTCTGGGGGTCAGCTTTGAATCCTTAATAGGGCCGGGCGTTTCTGCGCGAAATAATTGCATGCCGCCAATACCGAGCATCGGTAATACCGCAACGGCTAATACAATAATACCCATACCGCCAAGCCACTGCAGTTGTTGGCGATACCATAGAATAGATTTAGGCAAATCACCGAGGCCAGTAATCACGGTGGCCCCCGTTGTTGTCCAGCCTGAGAGAGATTCAAAAAACGCATCGGTAAAACTTAAACCGGGTTGTTCCGCTAAATATAACGGCAAGCTGCCTGAAAAGGCCAATACTAACCAGAACAATACTGTGATAACAAAACCATCGCGGGTTTTAAGCTCTTGTTTATGATTACGTACCGGCAACCAAGTGACTAAGCCAATACCAAAAGTAATTAATAATGCGTATAAAAAAGCATCTAATGTACCGTCTTGGTAGAGTATAGAAATTAACATCGGTGGTACGAGTGTGAAGCTGAATATCATCATCAGCAGCCCTAGTACACGGGCGATAACAGAAAAATGCATGCTTAGAAGAACCCTAATCCGACTTGGAATAATCTTTCGACTTCCGGAATTCGACGCTTATCAACTACGAATAAAATGATATGGTCGTCTGATTCCACCATGATATCTTCATGGGTAATAATAACTTGGTCACCCCGAACGATCGCACCAATCGTTGTGCCTTTAGGCAGGTCGATGTTTGAAATGGTACGGCCAACGACCTTTGACGTTAGCTTATCACCATGGGCAATGGCCTCAATCGCTTCGGCAGCACCGCGGCGTAATGAGTGAACGTTCACCATATCACCGCGGCGTACGTGGGTTAATAAACTGCCGATGGTGGTTTGCTGTGGAGAAATGGCAATATCAATAACTCCGCCTTGAACTAGATCAACGTAAGCGGCTTTGTTAATTAAGGTCATTACTTTGCGTGCGCCTAAGCGCTTGGCCAGCATCGATGACATGATGTTGGTTTCGTCGTCATTGGTGACGGCACAGAAAACATCAATGGTATCGATGTTCTCTTCTTCTAACAGTGCTTTATCGGTCGCACTGCCCATAAGAACCACGGTTTTTGTTAAGTTTTCGCTAAGAAATTTAGCGCGTCCCTTACCGTGTTCAATTAATTTTATGCGGTATTTGTTTTCTAATGTTTTTGCTAAGCGATAACCAATGTTACCGCCCCCAGCGATTAATATGCGTTTATAAGAATCTTCTTCGCGGCGCAGTTCATTCATCACTTTCTTAATATGATTTTTTGCCGCAATAAAAAAGACCTCATCATCCACTTCAATCACAGTATCTGCCGTGGGTAAAATAGCTTGGCCCCGACGATAAATTGCCGCTACCTTGGTATCAGCAGAAGGCATGTGTTCTTTTAACTTTCTAAGCTGTTGCCCGACCAATAAGCCGCCATGATAAGCACGTACCGCGACTAACTGTACTTTTTCATCAGCAAAATCTAATACTTGCAACGTCCCTGGATATTCTAATAAACGTTTGATGTAGTTCGTGACAACTTGCTCAGGAGATATCAATACATCAATAGGAAAGGCATCAGATTTAAATAATTCTTTTTGCTTTAAATAGGCATTTGAGCGAATACGACTAATTTTTGTGGGCGTGCGGAATAACGTATACGCAACCTGACAGGCTACCATATTGGTTTCGTCAGAGTTGGTGACAGCAATCAGCATGTCGGCATCATCAGCCCCTGCTTGCCGTAAGACTTGAGGATAAGATCCTGTTCCCACCACCGTTTTAATGTCGATCAAATCTTGTAACTCACGCAAACGTTGGGCATCGGTATCGATAACGGTAATGTCGTTTTGTTCGTTAGCGAGGTTTTCTGCCAAGGTGCCGCCTACTTGTCCGGCACCTAAAATTATTATTTTCACACTATTTCTTCTTTTCTAAAACTGCGTAATAGAAACCATCATGACCTTGTTCTTTTTTCTCAGCAGAGTCAGCATCTTCTGATTCGATTGTGAGTTGTGGGAATAGCTGTCGACCGTTGCTACTCTCAATTCCCCAAGGTCTATCTTGAAGACTATAAACCTGTACGTCCTGATGTGCATCATGTTGTGCTTGAATGAAGGTATCAATGACGTCCGCGTTTTCCATTGGCATTATGGAGCACGTCGCATAAACCAAGCGACCGCCGGGTTTTAACGTAGACCATAATGACGTTAATAACGCGAGTTGCACATCGGCTAGCTGTTCAATGTCTTCTTTACGACGCAGCAGTTTGATATCGGGATGACGGCGAATAACCCCAATGGCTGCGCAAGGCGCATCTAATAAGATACGATCAAATAATTCGCCATTCCACCAAGTATTAAGATCGTTGGCATCACAAGCGATGGTATTCGCCTCTAGGTTTAAACGCTCTAGGTTTTCAGTCACGCGCAGCAAGCGTTTTTCTTCGAGGTCAATGGCAGTCACTTTTAGATCGGCTGCGCTTTCTAGAATATGACAGGTCTTGCCACCAGGAGCGGCGCACGCATCAAGAATAGTTTCCCCTGCTTGAGGGTCTAATAATTCCGCGGCGAGTTGTGCCGCTTCATCCTGCACACTGCACCAGCCTTCTTCGAAGCCTGGTAATTCAAAAACATTCATCGCATGATCAAGATAAATGCTGTGTTGAGCATGTTTGCCAGCACTAGCAGGAATGCCTGCTTGCTCTAACAAGGCTAAGTATTCTTCGCGGCTATGATGAAGTTGGTTTACGCGTAGACAAAAGGGAGGATGCTGGTTGTTAGCCTTCATAATCTCTAGATAATTGTCAGGCCACGCTTTTTTCAACGCCTTTACTAACCATTTTGGATGGCTATGCAGTGTGACGGGGTTATCCCCCAAAAATTTATTAAGCTCGACATTCTCACGTTCATAGCGGCGCAAGCAGGCGTTAATAACTGCTTTGCAGTAAGGTTTATCTAAACTAATAGCCGCTTCAACGGTTTCATAAATAGCCGCATGAGCCGCTTTTTTCTGAACATCTAATTGATACAACCCAACAATTAATAACTGATGTAAATCTTCATCATGGTCTTGAAAAGGTTTTTCGAGCAGCATCTTAGCGAGCGCATTTAAACGGAAATACCAGCGGCAGCTGCCGTAGCAAAGTTCGCGCAAAAAAGGAATATCATCGAATTCAATTTTTTCTTCGGCTGCGGGTAAGCATTGAGCTAATGATTGTCCGTACTGGACTTGCGTTAATACCCGTGCAGCGGTGGCGCGGATATTCTTTGCTGAAGAGGTAGTAGCAGTTGATCTTGACATAGTATTAATTAGGCCTGGCTCGCAAACATGTGCTGCGGCTGAAAGAAATTGGGTTGACCGTTCAGAAAATCACGGATCATCATGGCTTTTTTGCCAATAAGTTGAATGTTGACTAAACGAATGACACCGGCCCCGGTTGCGACATCCACGCCGTCATTACTGACTCGAATGATCGTTCCTGGCAATAACATGGTTTGCTCTTCTAGTGCGATCGCTTGCCACACCTTAATGCGCTGATCACCTAGTAAGGTGTAAGCACAGGGAAAGGGATTAAAGGCACGAATACTTAATTCAATATCTTTCGCGGGTAAAGGCCAGTCAATTAGGGCTTCTTCTTTACTCAGCTTATGAGCGTAGTTTGCGAGGTTATCATCTTGTTTTTCAGTAAGAGCTTCACCGGCTTGCAGCAGGGTTAGTGTTTGCAGTAATGCAGTCGGCCCCTTTTCAAGTAAACGGTCATGCAAACTGCCGCCCGTTTCACCCGCGTTGATGTCGATAACGGTTTTACTCAACATGTCGCCAGTATCTAAACCGACATCCATTTGCATGATGGTAATACCTGTTTCAGCATCATCTGCTTGAATGGCACGCTGAATGGGTGCAGCACCTCGCCAGCGTGGAAGAATAGAAGCATGTACGTTAAGACAACCCATCTTAGGTGCCTCAAGTACGGCCAAAGGCAGCAATAAACCGTACGCCACGACAATCATGATATCGGCATTGAGCGTTTCCAGCTCTTCAACGGAACTCGGTTGTTTAAAATTCAAAGGCTGATAGACCGGGATATCATGCTCTAGTGCTAGTTTTTTTACCGCGCTAGGGTGCAGCTTTTTCCCTCGACCTGCTGGACGATCGGGTTGGCTATAAACGCCCACCACATTATGTCGGCTGTCGATTAAAGCCTGCAGATGACCGGCGGCGAAATCCGGCGTACCGGCAAAAACAATATTCAGAGCGTCCATGGTGTCTCTCTTCGCATTCTCATTAGAATAAAAGTCTTAGCGGTTAGCGCGCGCTTCCAACTTGTGTTGCTTTTCAAGCTTAGACTTAATGCGGTTGCGCTTTAGGGGTGATAAATAATCCACCATAAGCTTACCTTCTAAATGATCCAGTTCGTGCTGAATGCAGACGGCTAATAGCCCGCGAGCTTCTAACTCGAAGGGCTTACCATTACGATCGAGTGCTTTTACAAGGCAGTGTTCGATACGGGTAACGTCTTCATAAAAGCCGGGAACCGATAAGCAGCCTTCTTGCATGCTTTCTAATTCACCGTCTAAGACCGTGACTTCTGGATTAATAAATACCAGAGGTTCACTCTTATCTTCCGATAAGTCCATTGTTACGATGCGCTGATGAACGTTTACTTGGCTGGCCGCAAGACCGATCCCAGGAGCTTCGTACATCGTATCGAACATGTCGTCGACGATTTCTCTAATGTTATCCGTAACTTCCGTAACGGGTTTTGCAATGGTACGCAGACGTTTATCTGGGTACTCTAAAATCTCTAATATGGCCATAGATGTGATGCACTTATAGAACTGATGGAACTTAACTTGCTAAGATGCACTATATAGAGCTACTTTAAACTAAGTAGCGTCTTCAATAATAACAAGGCAAAACAAGACTGTTGGCTTATATGCCAATGATAAAGGGATTATAGGATGAGCAAAACAGTTCGTTACCTAATTACTGCGATTTTTCTATTAGTAAGCACTATTAGTTACGCTTTAACGCTAAAACCAGACGCTCCCGAACAATATACCGTTAAAAAAGGCGATACATTATGGGGCATTTCCGAACGTTATACTGACGATGCTTGGCAATGGCCCAACATTTGGTACCAAAATGCACAGATTAAAAACCCACATTTGATCTTTCCAGGGGATACTCTTGGCCTAATGATGATTGGTGGCAAAGTAAAAGTCACGGTCGTTGAACGAGGAATGGAAAGCCGAACGATTAAAATGAGCCCAACGGCTCGTATTGAACCGATTGAATCAGCGATTCCAACCATTCCAATGGAAGCGATTATGCCATTCATTACCCGTAACCGCATTGTGGAAGCAGTTGAGCTTAATGTGGCTCCTTATATTCTTGCGGCGGGAGGTGGTCGAATCATGAACGGTGCAGGCGGTGTTGCTTATGGTCGTGGTGATTTCCGTGATGGTATTGCTAATGCTTATGGCATTTTCCGCGCAAGTATTGTTTATAAAGATCCTGTTACGGAAGAAATTCTTGGTTTAGAAGCGAAAGAAATTGGTTTAGCAAATGTTATTAGTAACGAAAAAGATATTGTTAAGCTTGATCTGATTAAAACCAGTCAGCAAATTATAGAGGGTGATCGTCTGTTGACTACTGAAAACCGTCAGCTAGTGACGCGCTTTCAGCCAAAAGCGCCTGATAACTATATAGACGGTTTCATTATATCGGTTCCCGGTGGCGTTACTCAAATTGGTCAATACAGTATGATTGTGATCAATAAGGGCAAGCGCGAAGGCATTAGCGAAGGCTCTATATTAGATATTATGAAGCGCGGAGAAGTTGTGCGTGATCGAACTAAAGAAGAACAGGTTCGTCTGCCATCTGAGAAAGCGGGTCAGTTAATAGTGTTTCGAGTCTACGAAAAATTATCCTATGCCTTAGTAACGAAAGCAACGCGTTCATTAAACGTGGGTGATCAGGTTCGTAGCCCTTTTTAAAGCTCAGTCTTTTAGATACTTATTTTAGAAGAACACAATAAAAGGAAATAGCATGCTCAAGGATGAGTCGCTCTTCGCTTGGTGGTTACTTTCAAGTACTCAAGGCATTGGCAGTATCGCGCTGAATAAAATTAGAGAGCAGCTGCCATCCTGTTCAGCGCTGGCTGAATGTTCTGCGCAAGATTTAATTTCTATGGGGCTAAAGTCTAACTTAGCGTTTGCGTGGCAGCAGTCTAAAGATTCTGGTGGCCCTTTAAATCCCTTCGTATCTGCCGGTTGGCAAAAAATACACACATGGTGCCAGCAGCAAAATTGTGGCGTGCTCATGCCTGATGATGAACATTATCCGACAGCGTTAGCGGTACTGCGTGATGCGCCAATATTCTTGTTCTATTGCGGTAATTCTCAATTATTGAATGAATCCAGCATCGCGATAGTAGGCAGTCGAAATCCAACTCACTATGGGCGTGAGCAAGCGTTTACTATCGCACAACAGCTTGTAACGTCTGACTGGCATGTAGTTAGTGGTCTAGCCATTGGCATCGATGGTGAAGCACATAAAGGCGCATTAAATAGCTTAACGGGTATTGGCCGAGGTAAAACCATTGCGGTCTTAGGCTCTGGCTTAGAAGCCATTTACCCTAAGCGACACCAGACTTTAGCGGATGATATTGTGGCGGCTGGGGGTGTTTTATTATCAGAACACTTACCGGATATCAAAGCCCTTGCCCAGCACTTTCCTCGCCGTAATCGCATCGTCAGTGGTATCAGTCTCGGAACCTTGGTTATTGAAGCGGCTTACAAAAGTGGTTCGTTAATCACAGCTCGTTTAGCGGCAGAGCAAGGGCGAGAAGTTTTTGCATTGCCGGGTGTCGTGACGAACCCTCTTAGTCGAGGTTGCCATCAGTTAATTAAGGAAGGCGCTAATTTAATTGAAAATGCGACGGATATTATTAACCTCATTAATTCCGACTTAGCGGTAGAAACCAGAGCTGTTGGCGAAGATAACCTGCCCGAAAATCAACATGATCTTTTTGGCGTCGCATCGGGGCCCAAGCTGGAAGGCAAGACTAAAACCATTTATCAAGCACTTGATGTGGTCCCTACTGCAATCGATACCTTGGTAAATCGCACAGGATTAAGTGTGGCAGAAGTCGCTCAACAGTTAATTCTTATGGAGCTCAAAGGATACGTAGCGCAAACGCCTGGAGGTTATGTTCGGGTGTAAGCTTATGCAAGGTGATTTAATTAGAAGAGGTGTGCGTATGAGAGTTCATCCTTTATAATATTCTGCAATCCCTCTAAAGTAAGAACGAGTTTATTGTGTCTAATTCCTCTGAAACAATTCATTTGCAGCAAGCCATCGCAAGCTTAAAAGCCGGTGGCGTTATTGCTTATCCTACCGAAGGCGTCTGGGGTTTGGGGTGTTTATGGACAGATGAAGCCGCGATCAATGATATTCTTCGCCTAAAGCAAAGGCCGTTAGAAAAAGGCATGATTGTTTTGTGTTCACAGCTGTCTGATATTGAGCCGTTTTTGCTGCCATTAGTCGAAAAAGATATCGTTCAAATTAAGCAAGATTACCCTCATCCTGTCACTTGGATATTGCCTTGCAAATTATCAGTACCAGAATCCGTTCGAGGAAAGCACAGCAGTATTGCTGTTCGCTTTAGCCGTCATCCACAAGTACACGCTTTATGTTCGCAAGTAGGACCGATTATTTCTACTTCCGCTAACCCTTCAGGTATAGCAGCAGCTATGTCTGAATTAGACGTGTGCGAGTACTTCCAAAATCAGCTCAGTTATATCCTGCCTGGGGAGTTGGGCGGTTATTCTAAGCCTTCAGAAATTCGTACTCTTGATGGTCAAAGGGTAAGATAGACATTGATATTAGATTAGATAAAGAGTCACAACACATGAGCCAAGACACGGCTAAAACCGAAAAAGTTACTCATACCGAAATTGCAGCCGTTAAAAGCTTCTTGCTTGATTTACAAGATCGTATTTGTGCGGCATTAGAAGAGCAAGATGGTGGTAAGTTTCTAGAAGAATCGTGGTTACGCGAAGAAGGTGGTGGTGGTCGTAGCCGTGTACTCGAGCAAGGTGTGGTGATTGAGAAAGGCGGTGTTAATTTTTCTCATGTGATGGGCGCTCAGCTCCCCGCTTCCGCAACCGCAGCTCGTCCTGAGTTGGCCGGTCGAAGTTTTCAGGCGATGGGGGTTTCACTGGTGATTCACCCTCGTAATCCTTATGTGCCTACTTCACACGCGAATGTGCGTATGTTCGTCGCCGAAAAAGAAGGCGAAGAACCTGTTTGGTGGTTTGGTGGTGGCTTTGATTTAACCCCTTTTTACGCCTTTGAAGAAGATGTGATCTCTTGGCATCAGACCGCCAAGAATACCTGTGAGCCTTTTGGTGCCGAGGTGTACCCAAAGTATAAAAAATGGTGTGACGAATATTTCTATTTAAAGCATCGTGATGAAAACCGTGGAGTCGGTGGTTTATTCTTTGATGATCTAAATAGCTGGCAGGATGAAGTTGATTTCGACAAGTCGTTTGATTTTATGCAAGCGATTGCAAATTCTTATATCGATGCTTATTGCCCTATTATGGCGAAGCGTAAAGAGACAGCGTTTGGTGAGCGTGAGCGTAAGTTTCAATGCTACCGTCGTGGTCGTTATGTAGAATTTAACTTGGTGTATGACCGAGGCACTATTTTCGGACTGCAATCAAATGGCCGCACTGAATCAATCTTGATGTCGTTACCGCCCGTGACGCATTGGGATTATAACTGGAGCCCTGAAGACGGTTCTCCAGAAGCTAAGTTATATACTGATTTTCTACCGCATAAAGATTGGGTTTAAATATGAGTGATTTATACGCGGTGATGGGAAACCCCATCAACCACAGTAAGAGTCCACAGATACACAGTGCTTTCGCTGATCAAACAGGGCAAGACCTGATTTATTCAGCTATTTTAGTGCCTCTGGAAAAATTTAAAGATGAAGCGAATAGCTTCTTCCGTAACGGTTTGGGTTTAAACGTGACGGTGCCTTTTAAAGAAGATGCTTGGCAATACGCCGATACATACTCATCTCGAGCTTTGCGTGCAGGTGCGGTTAATACCCTAATTAAAAGAAAAGACGGTTCGATACATGCCGATAATACCGATGGTATTGGAATGGTACGTGATATTACCGTGAATAATGGTTGTGCGATTACTGGCAAGCGTGTGCTTGTTCTCGGAGCAGGTGGCGCGGTACGCGGAATTTTAGAGCCCGTGCTAGAAGAGAAACCTTTAGAGGTCGTCGTTGCCAATAGAACCGTTGCTAAGGCCCAAAGCCTAGCCAAAGATTTTGCGGATGTTGGCAGAATAACGGGCTGTGGTTTTGACGAAATACAAGGGCGATTTGATTTAATCATTAACGGCACGTCGGCAAGTCTAAGTGGTGAATTACCTCCGATTTCAGCCTCAGTGGTCGACCAAAACACCACCTGTTATGACATGATGTATGGTGCAAAACCGACGGTGTTTAATCAATGGGCCAAAAACCTAAACGCCGCAGCAACACTCGATGGCTTGGGCATGTTGGTTGAGCAAGCGGCAGAATCTTTCAACGCATGGCGAGGCGTTCGGCCTGAATCAGCTCCGGTTATTCTTAGTATTCGCAACAATTTAGTACCACCCAAGGCTTAAGTGTAAAGGGTATAAAACGTCATTGACACTTTTTGACCAAAAGAACCTTTTAAACGTTTATTAATTGTTGAAAATGCCGCTAAAAGGCGGCATATATACATCTGTGCAAAACACATTTTAAAAAACTATTTAATTCTTAATGCAGTCATCCGTTAATGAACGAAGTATCGCTCATTAATCAATTTTTAGGAGCATTCTCTGATGATGAGAATCGTATTGTTTTTATTAACTAACTTAGCCGTGATCGCTGTTGCTAGCATCACATTGAGTTTATTGGGTGTCGGCAGTTATTTAGAGCAAGGTAATACCCTGAACCTGAACAACCTACTCGCTTTTTGTTTAGTCTTCGGTATGGCAGGGTCGTTTGTTTCTTTGCTTATCTCTAAATGGATGGCCAAGCGGAGCATGGGCGTGCAGCTAATTGAGCAGCCTCAAAATGCTTCTGAACAGTGGTTATACAGCACCGTAAAAAGGTTATCTGATAACGCTGGTATTGGTATGCCTGAAGTCGGAATTTTTCAATCAGATGCGCCTAATGCATTTGCCACGGGTTGGAACAAAAATAATGCACTGGTTGCGGTATCAACGGGTTTATTGCAACGCATGAATAAAGACGAAGTAGCGGCTGTGCTGGGGCACGAAATTGGTCACGTCGCCAACGGCGACATGGTTACGTTAGCCTTGATGCAAGGTGTTGTGAACGCGTTTGTTATGTTCTTTGCTCGTATCATTGGTAACTTTGTTGATAAAGCGGTATTCAAAAATGAACACGGCCCAGGCATCGCGTTTTATATCACCACTTTTGTAGCTGAAATCGTGCTGGGTATTTTAGCGTCTACGATTGTTGCTTGGTTCAGTCGTCGTCGTGAGTTTCGTGCAGATGAAGCGGGTGCGGCATTAACTAGTAATGCCGCGATGGCAAGCGCTCTTATGCGTTTGAAAGAAACCTATGACCAACCCAGTGAGTTGAGCGGTGAGTTAGTGGCGTTTGGTATTCGTGGTGAAGGTAAGCTTTCAGCGTTATTCTCTAGCCACCCTCCCCTTGATGACCGTATTGCAGCATTGCAAAATGCGGCTAAGCAGCAAGGCTAAGCAGCAAGGCTAAGCAGCAAGGCTAAGCAGCAAGGCTAAGCAGCAAGGCTAAGCAGCAAGGCTAAGAGTAGGCGTTTGTAAAAAAGCTAGCGTGCTTAAACAAAGGGGATGATCTGTTGGC
>JBNMQK010000049.1:0-12565 GCA_051278005.1 Oleispira sp.
AGAAAGGCGAGAAATTAATGAAAACTTATAGTGCAAAACCAGAAAGCGTACAACGCGAGTGGTTTATAGTTGACGCAGCCGAAAAGACTCTGGGGCGTCTGGCAACTGAGATTGCTCTTCGTCTAAAGGGCAAGCATAAGCCAGAATATACTCCTCACGTAGATACTGGCGATTATATCGTTGTTATCAACGCGGAAAAGATTCGTGTTACTGGCAAAAAAACGACTGATAAGATGTATTATCGCCATACTGGTTACCCAGGTGGTTTACGTTCCATCTCTTTCGACAAGCTAATCGATCATAAGCCAGAAATGGTTATCGAACAGGCTGTTAAAGGAATGCTTCCAAAGAATCCTTTAGGTCGTGATATGTATCGTAAGCTTAAAGTGTATGCTGGTTCTGAACATCCTCATACTGCTCAACAGCCACAAACTTTAGAGATAAAGGGATAGACCATGGCAACGACTCAATATTACGGTACTGGCCGTCGTAAGACCTCTACTGCACGCGTTTATTTGCGTCCAGGAACAGGCACTATCCAGATTAACAAACGCGCTATCGATGTTTATTTCGGCCGTGAAACTGCACGTATGGTTATACGTCAGCCTCTAGAGTTGACTGAAACACTAGGTAAGTTTGATGTGATCGTAAACGTAAAAGGCGGCGGCGGTAGCGGTCAAGCTGGCGCGATTCGTCATGGCATTACACGTGCATTAATGCAGTATGACGAGACTCTTCGTCCTGCTTTACGTGCAGCGGGTTATGTTACTCGTGATGCTCGTGAAGTTGAACGTAAAAAAGTTGGCCTACGTAAAGCACGTAAGAAGCCACAGTTCAGCAAGCGTTAAGATCAAGCATGCGCGACAAGAAACGCTCAATGTATTTTACATTGGGCGTTTTTTTTTGCCTAAAACCCCAGTATTATTAGGGGTTTTTAGTTGTCAGAGGGGCGCATTTTCATTACTATATGCGCCGCTTAGTATATCTAGCTGATGCTGACGTAGGTTTGTATATTATTTACGAGCAATACTGCGTTAAGCCAAAAATTATAATGATGGGAGAATAGGTGATGAGTCAAGACGGCGTGAATAACAGTCGACGTCTGCTACTCCTGGGTTCGACTGCTGCTTTTGGTGCTGTAGGCGCCGGCTTTGTTGCTGTTCCATTCCTTGCTTCATGGAATCCTAGTGAGAAAGCAAAAGCTGCTGGTGCACCTGCTAAAGTAGACATTAGTAAATTAGAGCCCGGCTCGATGTTAACCGCAGAGTGGCGCGGAAAACCTGTGTATGTTGTACGCCGTACTGAAGAAGTATTGGGTATGCTTGATGGTTTGGCTGATAGTTTAAAAGATCCAGCAAACGCTAATAAAGATCAACAGCCAACCTATGCTGATAATCTACAGCGTTCCCGCGAGCCTGAGTTATTGGTTTTGTTAGGCGTTTGTACTCACCTAGGGTGTGCGCCAAAATTCTATGCTGAGGTTAAGCCAGAACCATTTGATGCTGACTGGAAAGGTGGTTTTTACTGTCCTTGTCACGGTTCTCGTTTTGATATGTCTGGTCGTGTATTTAACGGTTCTCCAGCAGGTGATAATCTGCTTGTTCCTCCCCATATGTTTGAAGGTGATAATATCTTAATCATCGGTATTGATGAGGAAACTGCGTAATGAGCAAGCAGAAAAGTCCAATCATGGGCTGGATCGACGATCGTCTACCAGTAACCGTGACTTACGAAAAGCATTTGTCAAAATATTATGCGCCGAAAAACCTTAACTTTTGGTATTTCTTCGGTGTTTTCTCAATGATAATGCTGGTTAACCAAATCCTAACGGGTATTTGGTTAACGATGAACTTTACACCGAGTGCTGAATTGGCTTTCGCATCCGTTGAATACATCATGAGAGATGTGCAATGGGGCTGGTTATTGCGTTATATGCATTCTACAGGTGCTACCTTCTTCTTTATCGCTATTTACATGCATATGATGCGTGCCATGTTATATGGGTCTTATCAGAAGCCACGTGAACTGGTTTGGTTGTTTGGCATGGGGATTTATTTGGCCCTTATGGCAGAGGCCTTCATGGGGTATGTACTTCCATGGGGTCAGATGTCTTTTTGGGGTGCGCAGGTAATTATCTCATTGTTTGGTGCTATACCCGTTATCGGTGATGACCTTACTACTTGGATTCGTGGTGACTTCCTTATTTCAGGTGCGACTTTAAACCGTTTCTTCGCTTTGCATGTTGTTGCTGTGCCCTTAGTGATTGTTGGTCTAGTGGTAATGCACTTATTGGCATTGCATGAGGTGGGTTCTAACAACCCCGAAGGCGTCGACATTAAGAAGCATAAAGATGAAAATGGTGCGCCTCTAGATGGCATTCCTTTCCATCCGTTCTATACCGTGCACGATATGGTTGGCATCGTAGTCTTCTTAATAATCTTTTGTTCAGTCATGTTCTTCTTCCCTATGGGGGGTGGTTTCATGCTTGAATATGCTAACTTCGAGCCGGCTAACGGTCTTAAGACACCCGCGCACATCGCGCCAGTGTGGTACTTCGGCGCGTTCTATACCATTCTTCGAGCAATTCCTGATAAATTATTAGGGGTTATCGCGATGGGTGCTGCAATTGCGATCTTGTTTGTCGTGCCATGGCTGGATAGAAGCCCAGTTAGAAGTATTCGATATAAAGGTATTGTCAGCAAAACATTAATACCTGTATTTGGTGTTGCGTTTGCTATTTTGACTTGGTTAGGAACTCAGCCTTCTGATGGTTACTTTTTAGGCTTAGTTAACAATACGACTTTGGCTCGTTGGTTAACGGTATTCTACTTCGGTTACTTTTTACTGATGCCTTTCTATACTCGTATGGAAAAAACTAAACCTGTTCCTGAACGAATTACTGGAGGCCACTAGAATGAAAAAAGTTATTGCTCTGTTCGCTTTGATGGCTTCTTCGCTTTCATATGCAGCCGGTGGTGGTATTCACCTAGACGAACATAAAACAGATTTGAGTGATACTGCCTCTTTGCAGCGTGGCGCTCAAACTTTTATGAACTATTGCATGGGTTGTCACTCTTTAGAACATGGTCGTTTTAACCGTGTTGCTAAAGATTTGGATATTCCTGAAAATTTAATGCAAGAAAATCTAAATTTCGCGGGTAAGCGCTTTGGTGATCTGATGACGATCGCTATGCGCACTGAAGATTCTAAGAAGTGGTTCGGTGCTACACCTCCAGATCTTACTTTGGTTACCCGTGTTCGCGGTGGTGACGGTGATTGGGTATACACTTACCTGCGTTCTTTCTACGAAGATAAAAGCCGCCCATATGGGGTGAATAATGCTGCGTTTAAAGATGTGGGTATGCCTCATGTTCTTGCGGGCCTTCAAGGTATGCAGAAGAAAGGTTGTGCACCCGTATCCACAGGTTATGATTCTTTAACGGGTAACGAAATCATGGCTGATAGCTGTGAACTTGAAGAGCCTAAAGAAGTATTATATCTAGCGGAAGAAGGACAATTAACCTCAAAAGAATACGACAATCTAGTGTATGATTTGGTTAACTTTTTAGTCTACATGTCTGAGCCGATTGCCTTAGAGCGTGAACGTCTGGGTTGGTGGGTATTGTTGTTCTTGTTTATCTTCCTAATTCCTGTTTATTTTTTGAACAAAGAATATTGGAAAGACATTCACTAATTCGTATTAGAATTAGTTGAGTTACCTTGTACTGCTCGGCGCGGAAACGTGTCCGGGCTGTATTTGTTTTTGAATAGTTAAAATTTATTTAGCTGGAGGATTATATGGGTGTAGTTGCTAAACGTTCTTCAATGACGTTTTATTCTGATGGTACTGATCATTATAGCCATCGTGTGCGCATTGTATTGGCTGAAAAAGGTGTGACCGTAGAAGTTCACGATGTAGACGCTGATAACAAGCCAGAAGATTTGGCTACGTTGAATCCGTATAATTCATTGCCAACGTTAGTTGATCGTGAATTGGTGTTATACCAGCCAAACGTAATGATGGAATATTTGGATGAGCGTTTTCCACATCCACCATTATTGCCTGTTTATCCGGTTGCTCGTGCGGAAAGTCGTTTATTGATTCACCGCATTGAAAAAGACTGGTGCGTACTTGTTGATACTATCTTCTCTGCGACCGCAAAAGATAAAGACAGGGAAAAAGCGCGTAAAGAATTACGTGAAGGTATGATGACAATTGCGCCTATCTTTAAAGATATGCCTTACTTCATGAGTGATGAATTCACAATTGTTGATTGTTGTATGGCTCCAATCTTATGGCGTTTGCCAGCAATGGGTATTGAGCTTAGCGGTAAAGCGGTTGAGCCTTTGTTCCATTACATGGAGCGTTTATTTGATCGTGAATCTTTCCAAGCTAGCTTGTCGGAAGCCGAGCAGGAAATGCGCGGTTAATTGAAATGACAACAATGACGCCAAGTCGTCCGTATTTAATGCGGGCGCTGAACGAATGGATACTTGAAAACGACTGCACGCCTTATGTGTTAGTTGATGCAGGTATGCCGGGTGTTCAAGTTCCAGAAGATTACGTTGATAAAGGTCAGATTGTGCTGAATATTAGCATGTCTGCTGTAAAATCTTTGCTGATAGATGATGATGGTTTGTCGTTTAATGCTCGCTTTGGTGGAGTACCGATTGATTTGTACGTGCCAATGGTCGCGATCTTAGCAATTTATGCCAAAGAGAATGGTCAGGGGATGGTATTTGGGAATGAAGCGGGCGCGCCCGATCCTAATCAGCCTCCTGAACCGACTAAGCCCAAGCGTGACGAAAAACCTGTCAAGGCAAGACCTTCTTTAAAAGTGGTCAAATAGCGTCTTATGGGGATTCGCACAGCGGTTAAGTAGAATACTGTTAGCCTAAAAGGTACCCCGTGAGACTCGGTTCTCTTGGGGTATTTTTTTGTCTGTAGTTAACGTGCAGAGAGGCTATTGCTTATTTAGCTCCCAATTATAATCCAGCGTGCTGTAACCCGTGAAGCGACCCGCTTCTATGTTGTATTGAGCGATATATTTTAGAATGTTGGCAGGTTCTTGATCAGCTGCAAAATCTTTATCAAACCAATCAAAGATTTTAGAAATGTAAATCTCCTCTCCTTTAATGTGAATCCCTTTATCAGTGTTCGATAGAAAGCTCCGAGCCTGCTCATCCAGTTGAGTATTCAAATTATTGGCAGAGTAAGCTTCGGTAAGTAAATCAGGGCAACTCAGAGATGCGCATACGATGGCAAAATGAATCCTAGGCTCATTCATTTTACGTAAAATCTTGTGCTCTATCGTATCTAGGCTGACCGTTTTAGTATTCAGTATAGCGGCCGGCTTCTCCCAAACAGGGCTAAACCAAGACCCGATGTCACGGATGCTGTGTTTAGGCTTATGGTCAGTAATTAGTTTAATGGCAAACAGGTTGTAGGTATTAATATAGAAAGCGATTTTCTCTTGCCCCTTTAAATCAGAAGGGTCGAAAGCGGCAAGGCGCTCTAACAACCCAGAGAATTTGGGGTCTTTACTGATGGAGTCATAGTCTACTAAATGGGTTAAAATTCCAGACCGCTGCTCTTTGACAACATTCTGTTTGAGTAAGGTGCTGTAATCAGACCAGTCAAAGCTGGCTGAGCTGTACTGGCTAACAAAGACTAAGCACAGTAGTAAAATACGCATTTTATGAACTCCAAGAGTAATACGACTAATATTTGAAATAGACAATAGTATAGGTATTACTGGCTGAATTGTCATTAAGCATAAAAGACTCTATTGGTGGGTAAATATTTAAGAGGTAGTTACTCGTATCAATAGAAAAATAAATTCACCCTATAAAAAAGCCGCAGTCTAGAAATTAGAATGCGGCTCAATTATGAAGAGACGACAGGCGAAGTGGTATTAACCCAGCTCACTCAGCTTTTGCTTCAAAACTTCCATTACGACTTGCGGATTAACACCTTTAGCCGCTTTACGCGTTGCGCCAATAAATGGCCCAATCGCTTTCGCACGTTTATCTTCTGGCGTATTCAAGTAAGCTTCAACCAGCTTAGGATTGTCGGCCAATACTTGAGCAACAACTTCTTCAATCGCTGATGTATCCGATACTTGCTTAAGGCCTAATTGATCAATGAGTTGATCAACATCAGATCCTTTGCCTTGCCAAATAGCGTTAAATACTTCTTTTGCGCCATCGTTAGAAATATCGCTGCTTTTAACGTTCTTCAAGATCGCGCCTAACTGTTGGGCACTGACTGGAATGTCGTTAATGCTGATTTCATTTTTGTTGAGCGCAGCAGAAAGATCACCCATCACCCAGTTAGCCGTCATCTTATAGTCACCGGCAATCTCTGCCGCGACTTCAAAATAATCCGCCATTTCACGGCTCGCCGCGAGCACGCTGGCATTGTAAGAAGAAAGGCCATGCTCAGCTTCAAAGCGGGCTTTTTTCTGTTCAGGTAATTCAGGTAATGTTGCGCGAATTGCTTCAACGTATTCTTCGTCGATGATTACAGGCAATAAGTCAGGATCAGGGAAGTAGCGATAATCGTTGGCTACTTCTTTAGAGCGCATGCTGCGAGTTTCGTTTTTATCGGCGTCGAATAAGCGAGTTTCTTGCGTGATGCTGCCACCGTCTTCAAGAATGTCCATCTGGCGTTCGATCTCAACTTCAATCGCGCGCTCTACGTTTTTAAACGAGTTAACGTTCTTGATTTCTGTACGCGTACCCAGTTCTTCTTGGCCTTTAGGGCGCAAAGAAACGTTGCAGTCACAGCGCATAGAACCTTGTGATAGGTCGCCATCACAAATGCCTAAATACATCACAATGCTTTGCATCTTACGGAAGTAAGCCGAAGCTTCTTTCGATGAGCGTAACTCAGGTTCCGATACAATCTCGATTAATGGCGTACCGCAACGGTTTAAATCAATACCCGACTGGCCATTAAAACCTTCGTGTACCGATTTTCCAGCATCTTCTTCAAGGTGCGCGCGCGTTACATTAATGCGACGCGTCTTGCCTTCACCTAGATCGATATCAATATGGCCCATGCCGACGATAGGTTCGTGCAGCTGAGTAATTTGATAGCCCTTTGGTGAATCAGGGTAGAAATAGTTTTTACGATCGAAGACCGACTTCATGCCGATTTCTGCATCGATGGCTAAGCCAAACTTAACCGCCATGCGTAACGCTTCTTCGTTAAAGACCGGTAATACACCCGGTAAACCCAAGTCATAAATATTGGCTTGAGTATTTGCATCTGCACCGTATTCAGTACTTGAACCGGAAAATATTTTTGATTTTGTAGCCAACTGAGCGTGAATCTCAAGGCCAATTACCACTTCCCATTCCATGATAGAGTCCTCTTATTTTAAGCCAGTTGGAGTTTTAGTATGCCAGTCAGTGGCATTCTGAAATTGATGGGCACAGTTTAATAAACGGCTCTCATCAAAGTAGTTGCCGATTAGCTGTAGACCGACAGGAAGATCATTAATCATTCCGGCTGGTACTGACATGCCAGGTAGGCCTGCCAAGTTTGTCGCCAGAGTATAAATATCTTCTAAATACATACTGACAGGGTCTTTGCTTTTCTCACCAAACTTAAACGCTGGGCTTGGAGCAACCGGACTCATGATGACATCAACATCATTAAACGCAGCCACAAAGTCGTTCTTAATTAAGCGACGAACTTGCTGTGCTTTTTTATAATACGCGTCATAAAAACCCGCAGATAATGCATAAGAACCCAGCATGATACGGCGCTGGACTTCGTCACCAAAACCTTCACTGCGTGAACGTTTATAGAGATCTTCAATATCTTTTGGATCTTCACAACGGTGACCAAAACGAACGCCATCCATACGAGATAAGTTGGCAGAACATTCTGATGGTGCAATCACGTAATACGCAGGAACACACAAGTTGGTATTTGGTAGGCTAATTTCTTTTAGCGTAGCGCCCATCTTTTCGTATTCTTTGATCGCATCTTGAATAGTTTTTGCCATTGCAGGATCGAGATCAGCACTGAAGTATTCTTTTGGTAAACCAATGGTCATGCCTTGCATCGAATTGTTCAGGTTGGCTCGATAATCAGGCACAGCACGATCAATACTGGTGGAGTCTTTTTTATCAAAGCCAGCCATCACGTTTAGCATCATTGCTGCATCTTCAGCGTTGCGAGCAATGGGTCCGCCTTGGTCGAGGCTAGAAGCGTAAGAAACCATGCCGAAGCGAGAAACCCGACCGTAGGTTGGCTTAATGCCGGTTACGCCACAAAAAGAAGCAGGCTGGCGAATCGAACCGCCGGTATCAGTAGCCGTAATACCAGGCGCTAAGCGTGCAGCAACGGCCGCCGCTGAACCGCCGGAAGAACCACCCGGGACATGTTCTTCGTTCCACGGGTTTTTAACCGCACCGTAAAAAGAACTTTCGCTAGAAGAACCCATCGCGAACTCGTCCATATTGGTTTTACCCAAAGAAACTGCGCCGACCTTATTAAAGTTATCGGCAACTGTAGAGTCATAAGGTGCGATGAACTTGTCCAACATCTTCGAACCACAACTGGTGCGAACGCCTTCAGTGCAAAAGATATCTTTGTGCGCCATCGGCACACCGGTCCACTCGTTAGCATTGCCCGCCGCGCGTGATTCGTCGGCTGCTTTTGCTTGTATTAACGCTTTTTCGTCGGTGACGGTAATGAAACTATTATATTGGCCGTCTAAATTTTTGATGCGGTCCAAGAAATGTTGAGTGACTTCAACACTGGAGTATTTGCCGGCTTGTAAATCTTGAGAGATTTGAGCCAAGGTTTTGTTGTGCATAATGTGTCCTTAATTCTTAACTCTGTTATTCAACAACTTTGGGCACTAAATAATGACCGTCGGCGGTGCTTGGAGCAATCTTTTGGAATTTTTCACGTTGATTAATTTCATTCACAACATCGGCGCGCAAGCGTTGAACGGCGTCCATCGGGTGTGCCATTGGTTCTACGCCATCGGTATCAACTGCTTGTAGCTGATCCACTAAATCCAAAACACTGGATAAGTTGGTTTGAAATTCGGTGATACTTTTTTCGTCTATCTGCAAGCGCGAAAGGTCGGCGATTGCGAGAACCTGATTCGTGTCCAAAGACATGGGGTTGCTCCACTGTTTAAGCAGCTGCTGGCCATCAAGACTAATTTAGCTTGTTGGTCACGTTATAAAGGACATTTTAAAGTCGATAACTTACCACAAATAGTCACAGGATTTTAGCGCTTATTGACTCAATAATGCATGGGAGACCACTAACTTGGAAATTAATCGGCAACTTGTGATATAGGAGCTTGCCGAAAGCTTGTGCCGTTGCTAGAGTTACAACAATTTTGTAGTAGCGTTCCTTGTCAACTTGCTCGGGAACACCTTATTCAGTGAGAATTTGCGAATGTTTAGAAAAATAAGAGGTCTTTTTTCCAGTGATTTGTCTATCGACTTAGGCACTGCAAATACCTTAATTTATGTAAAAGAGAAGGGCATTGTATTGAATGAACCATCAGTGGTGGCGATTCGATTACAAGGGCATCAGAAAAGTGTTGCCGCAGTAGGAACTGATGCCAAGCGAATGTTAGGCCGAACCCCTGGAAATATTCAAGCGATACGTCCCCTTAAAGATGGTGTAATTGCCGACTTTGAAGTGACGGAAAAAATGCTGCAGTATTTTATTAAAACGGTGCATCAAGATGCCTTTTTAGCACCTAGCCCTCGTGTTGTAGTATGCGTACCTCATGCCGCGACATTAGTTGAGAGAAAAGCTATCCGTGACTCTGTATTGGGTGCGGGCGCACGTCGCGTTTATTTAATTGATGAGCCAATGGCTGCTGCTATTGGTGCTGGCTTGCCCGTTGATGAAGCTCGCGGTTCGATGGTTGTCGATATCGGTGGTGGTACGACAGAAGTTGCGATTATTTCTTTGAGCGGTGTTGTGTACGCTGAATCTGTGAAGGTTGGTGGCGATCGCTTTGATGAAAACATTGTTGCTTATGTTCGTCGTAACTATGGCAGTTTAATTGGTGAAGCAACGGCGGAGCGAATTAAACAAGAAATCGGCACGGCTTACCCAGGGGGTGAAGTGCGTGAAATTGATGTGCGCGGACGTAACTTAGCCGAAGGTATTCCTCGCAGCTTTACGTTGAATTCCAATGAGATTTTAGACGCGTTACAAGAGTCTTTAGCGGCAATAGTTCACTCTGTTAAAGCAGCTTTAGAACAAGCACCCCCAGAATTAGCCTCTGATATTGCTGAGAGTGGCTTGGTATTAACCGGGGGTGGCGCCTTATTGCGTGATCTGGATAAATTGCTTAGTGAAGAAACAGGCTTACCTGTTTCGGTAGCTGACGATCCATTAACGTGCGTTGCTCGTGGTGGCGGTATGTTTTTAGAAAGCGCGAGTGATGTTCAGCTAGAAATGCTAGCAGCGGATCGATAAAGGCAAATAACTTTTTATATTCTACTCAAAGGCTACAAGCGCTATTTTATCGCGCTTTTAGCCTTTTAAACCTTATCCTGTAAGCACTTTCCTTGTATGATTAACCGATATAAGGTTTGAAAAAGGATCAGGCTATTAAATCCCCTGTTGAAATAACCCCATTAAATGCTTCTCGTTTGGTTGGTATTCTTTGTTTGTCTTTTGCCCTCATGTGGTTCGATAATCATAGCCAGCTTTTTAAGCCTGTGCGCTATGCGCTCGGTTATGTCCTTTATCCCCTTCATCAAATTTCTTCTGCGCCTTCCGTGCTTGCGGGTTGGTTTGGTGATTCTGCCAAAAGTCGACAACAGCTTGAGCTTGATAACGCAGAACTGTCGGCGCGTAATCTAATTCTTGGTCAAAAAATCCAACGTCTTATTTCTCTAGAAACTGAAAATATTGAACTTCGAGAGTTGTTGGGCACTTCTGATCGTATCAGCGAGAGCGTCATCGTGGCTGAATTAGTGGCGGTTGATCCCGATCCTTTCAGTCAGCAAATCGTTATCAATAAAGGCGTTGAAGATAATGTTTTTATTGGCCAACCGGTCTTGGACAGTCATGGCCTTATGGGGCAAGTTGTTAATGTTTTGCCTCATAGTAGTCATGTTCTACTAATTGCCGACTCAAATCATGCGATTCCTGTACAAGTGAATCGTAATGGTGTCCGCGCTATTGCAGTGGGTTCTGGCCGGCTCGGTGAACTTAATTTAATCTATGTACCCGATACTGCGGATATTGAAGTCGGCGATTCTTTAGTGAGTTCCGGTTTAGGTAATCGTTATCCAAGAGGTTATCCTGTTGCTAAAGTCGACAAAATAGAACACTTCGCTGGTAAAGCTTTTGCGGTGGTTACCGCCACTCCGAGTGCGCAATTAGATAGAAGCCGTCATATGTTATTGGTGTTCAGTGAAAATGTTAATAATGTGCCTCCTAGAACATTATGGGAGCAAAAATAATGTCTGCTAGAGCGTATTTATTTTTGATATTCACTCTGGGTGGTGGATTCATTCTGCAGTATTTTCCGTTGGC
Organism: Oleispira sp.; assembly: GCA_051278005.1. Classification (GTDB taxonomy): domain Bacteria; phylum Pseudomonadota; class Gammaproteobacteria; order Pseudomonadales; family Oceanobacteraceae; genus Oleispira. Next base: position 11,543 of record JBNMQK010000049.1, read on the forward strand.
TGATTTTATGAATTGGTTCGTGCCTGAATGGGTACTCATGATTTTTATTTTCTGGCAGCTGCAAGTTCCAAAATTGATTACTTTCTGGTGGGTGTGGCCAATAGGATTATTGCTTGATGTACAGCAAGGAATTCAGTTAGGCAGTTCTGTCGTTGGTTTTGCGATTGTTCTGTATGTACTTCAGCTGATGTATCAGCGCCTAAGAGTGTTTAATGTTGTTCAGCAAGCGGGCGTTATTTTTTTATTGTTGTGTTGTTACCAGCTTGCCGTTTACTGGGCCATGGTCGCGACGGGTGACCTGCATAAACCTTTAGCCTTGTGGTTGCCCGCTTTAGTGAGTGCGTTAGTGTGGCCTTGGCTATACCTGTTGCTAGCAAGCACTTATCAAAAGTTGAGATGATGCTGTGTCGCAATCCTTAGTATTAGCGTCTACATCACCTAGACGCAAAGAATTATTAGAACAAATCGGTGTGGTTTTTACTCAGTTGAGTATTAATATTAATGAGGATGCCGCAGAGGGAGAGAATCCAGAGCAGTATGTTTTACGCTTAGCAAAAGAAAAAGCAGTCGCAGGTTTCAATCTGTTATCCGTCACAGAAAAAGACAAGTGTGTCGTCTTAGCCGCGGATACGACGGTGGTATGTAATGGTCAAATATTGGCGAAACCTAAATCATTAAGCCATTCAAAAGAAATTTTAGCCCAACTTTCTGGTTGTGAGCATGTGGTCATGAGTGCCATTGGTCTACATAGCAAGGATAAAACCGTACAAAAAGTTGTCACAACCCGCGTGAGGTTTCGGAATATATCCGCTGCTGAGATTGAAGTTTATTGGCAAAGTGGTGAGCCTCAAGATAAGGCCGGAAGTTATGGCATTCAAGGACTCGGAGCTGTTTTTGTCGAATCTATTACGGGCAGTTATAGCAATGTTGTCGGCTTGCCCCTGTGCGAAACCGCGCAGTTACTCAACCAATTCAATATAGCATTTTGGCAATTATGAAAGCAGAGATATTAATAAACGTTAC
>JBNMQK010000050.1:0-12371 GCA_051278005.1 Oleispira sp.
CTAACAAGCGAGAAGCATTGCGCGCATCGTCATAAAACAGCTCATAAAAATCTCCCATGCGATAAAACAACATGATCTCAGGGATTTCTGCCTTAAGGCGAAAATATTGTTGCATCATAGGGGTGTGTGTCGCTGCTGCTTTACTCATATTCGCGCCGAAATCCTGAATCTAACTATTAAAAATAGCATTGTAAGTGATTGCGAGGCAATTGAACAAAGCATCTGTGTCATGCCAATCATTACATATATTACAAATGAAAACTTAAATACTAAATAGTACTGTGTTAATGATGAAATAGTACTGGATATAGTACTGTATATATTGTCTTATCCTTACGATATTTGTAGTGTTAAAAAAATACATGTGACCTTGAGGTTCACTATCCATAGGTCCTTCAGAGATGTTGATTGTTTTTTGTGTAGAAAAACAAAATAATGACTTGGTCAATTCCGGCAGCTATGCTTAAATACTGGTTGAATCTACAGTAAAGCAACGATGATTAGAACAATCTGATCATTCAGACTATTTAAAGGAACTTCATAATGGATGCAAATAAGCAAAAAGCACTTGATGCAGCACTAGGCCAAATTGAACGCCAATTCGGTAAAGGTTCCATTATGAAGATGGGTGATCAACCACGCGAAGCGATTCCGTCGGTATCAACGGGTTCTTTGACTCTGGATGTTGCGTTGGGCATAGGGGGTTTACCTTATGGCCGTATCGTTGAAATTTATGGTCCGGAAAGTTCAGGTAAAACAACGCTTTGTTTATCGGTTATGGCTCAAGCGCAGAAGCAAGGCAAAACGGTTGCTATTGTTGATGCTGAGCATGCTCTTGACCCTTTATATGCAGAAAAACTGGGTATAAATCTAGATACCTTACTTGTTTCACAGCCTGATACGGGTGAGCAAGGTCTAGAAATTACCGATAGCCTCGTGCGTTCTGGTGCTGTTGACGTGATCGTAATTGACTCGGTTGCTGCATTGACACCCAAAGCAGAAATTGAAGGCGACATGGGCGATCACCATGTTGGTTTGCAGGCTCGTTTAATGTCTCAGGCATTACGAAAAATGACGGCTAACGTTAAAAATGCCAATTGCTTGGTAATTTTCATTAACCAAATTCGTATGAAAATTGGTGTGATGTTTGGCAACCCTGAAACGACTACCGGTGGTAACGCACTGAAGTTTTACTCGTCGGTACGTTTAGATATTCGTCGTACGGGTGCAGTAAAGCAGGGTGATGAAGTAACGGGTAATGAGACTCGAGTTAAAGTTGTCAAAAACAAGGTTGCTCCTCCGTTCAGACAGGCTGAATTCCAAATTTTGTATGGAGAAGGTATTTATCACATGGGTGAAGTTGTTGACCTAGGTGTTAAATGCGACTTGATTGATAAGTCAGGCGCTTGGTATGCGTATCAGGGCGATAAGATCGGTCAAGGTAAAGCCAACGCAGCAAAGTATTTGTCAGAAAACCCGGCCATTGCCGAAGAGATAGAAGCCGCAATTCGTGCACAATTAATGACGAGCCAGCTGCCAGAAGAAAAGGAAAAATCTGTGAAATCTGAAAAGCCAGAAAAAGCAGAAAAAGCAGAAAAAGTTAAAGCAAAAACTGAGTTGTAAGATTCATCGTGTATAAAAGATCGTCAGGGTTTTCTAAACCAACAGAACTCTCTGAAGGTCAATTACGCGTGGCAGCGATCGGTTTGCTGTCACGTCGTGAATACTCCCGTCATGAACTGTATCAAAAGCTTGTTGCTCGCGCCTCTAGCGAGACCTATTTATTACAATTACTCGATCAACTAATAGAATCAGGCTATCAATGTGACCAGCGTTTTGCTGAGTCTTTTTTACGGTCTCGTATCAATCGCGGTTTAGGTCTGATGCGTATAGAGCGCGAACTCAAAGAGAAAGGTATCGAGCAAGATCTCATTGCGCAAATTCTACAAACTGATATCGATTGGTTCGAGTTGGCATATGATTGCGGGCTAAAGAAATTTAATTCCTTGGATTTGAACGATTATAAGGAAAAACAAAAAGCATTTCGCTATTTGGCCTATCGTGGATTCTCTATGGATCACATACAATTCGCCATAGAGCATTACTTGGAGTTACAAATAACTTAAATAATAGTTATATAAAATATCATTTTTAGAATATTAGTTAAGAATCCCTTTCAAATCTACATTACCTCTTATGCTGTCGTCAGAATCTATTGACAGATTAGTAACTTAAAACCACCATCAGGATAATAATAATTCAAAAAGAGCAGTGGGTCAGAATCCTGAGGTTTGAGTTTTATTAACCGTTGCAAGGGTTCATCACAATCAGCACCACTGTTATTGAGTCAATAGAGGAAAATTATGCCTATTTTGCCACAAGTGGCCATGCCATTTGTTCGCTTGCTATATCAGTTTTGGTTGGATAATGACATTTCCAAGAAAATACTTGATGATATTTTAGGCATTGATATTAGAACGGAAGGTAGGGAGAAGTTTGGAATTTCTAGCCACAAAATGGCTCAGTTGCATCAGGCTGCTGTTGAACATGCTAAAGATCCTGCTCTGGGGATACGCCTAGGCCAACACATCGCTAAATTTGATGTGACCATTGGCCATATGTTAATAAAATCTGAAACACTGACTGCTGGCTTAGAGGCGCTCATTGAACATTCTCAAGTTATCTCTGAATCGGGATGTTTTGAATCAGTAGACATTGATGATGATACTGTCCGTTTATGTTTTTTACCGAGTAAGGGTATTATTTTTAGCAGTTATCAGAAAGACATGATATTTGCGGCTGTCCAAGACTGTTTTCTAAGTGTGTTTTCAGATGCTGGTAAGTATATCAAGTATCATTACGATACAAATAGCGTAAGCGGAATAGAACATGAAGCACTCTTAGAGTGCTCGATTCATAAGTCGAACGATACCTACTTGGAAATATCGAGATCTTTACTCTCTAGAGTAAATCCTTGTGCTGATAAATTATTATTTGATAAAAACTTGGTAGCGGCCAATAAAATCATTCTAAAGCGACAGCAAAGGTTGGATCTATATATTAAAGTCAGAACCGCGATTAAGGATTGTCTACTCAAGCAAAGTGCAACTCAAGAGAATGTTGCTCAGCAATTAAACCTTACAATTCGAAATCTACAGCGTCGGCTAAAAGAAGTGGGTATAACGTACCAAGCCATTTTAGACGACAGTCGCGAGGTATTGGCGTTGAGCCTAATTAAGGACTTAGGTTTACCCTTGTATGAAATTTCTTTTCTTGTAGGGTTCACAGAGCCAAGCGCGTTTTATAAGGCGTTTCGTCGCTGGACGGGTAAACGCCCTGGGGATTATCGCCAAGACGTTATACCTAAAACCGATCAGCCGGTCAGTGAGGCAATCGCATTAGTCTAATATTAATGCAGCTTTAAGCGAGGACGAATGACTTTGTTAATGTGGCCAACCAGCGATAATAACAAAGTATGTGCGTAACCGTGTAAAGCAATTTGATGCATGCGATAGAGCGACACATACACAAGACGGGCAATACGCCCTTCAATCATTATTGAGCCGTTACTTAAATTCCCCATTAAACTGCCTACCGTACTGTACCGACTCAACGATACAAGGGAGCCTTTATCACGGTAGATGAAATCTGGAGCGGGTTTCCCCGCGTGCAATGCCGCTAGAACTTTTAACAAGTGCGTTGCTTGTTGGTGAGCTGCTTGAGCGCGAGGTGGAACTGCCTTGCCATTAGCTTGCAATAAAAATGCACAATCACCCATTGCAAAAATATCATCATCGAGGGTCGTTTGCAGGCTCGCTCTGACAGTCAGTTGATTAACTCGGTTAGTTTCAAGTCCACCAATATTCGCTAAGAAATCGGGGGCTTTAACTCCAGCAGCCCAGACTTTCAACTTTGCCTTAATCAAACCGCCTTCTTTAGTAATAAAGCCTTCTTCGGTGACTTCTGTAATCATTGTTTCTGTCAACACATTAACACCCAGTTTTTCAAGTTCGCGTTTAGCGGCGTTTGAAATTCGTTCTGGTAATGCAGGAAGAATCTGAGGACCCGCCTCGACCAGTGATACCTCGAGCTTGTCGATATTAAACTGACTCATGCCATAGTTGGCTAAGGCTTCCGTTGTATTGTAAAGCTCCGCAGATAGCTCAACCCCTGTTGCTCCAGCACCCACAATGGCAATACTGAGTTCTTCTGGGTTGTTGCTGCCGTTAGCCTTAATAAATTGGTTTAATAGTTTCTGATGAAAGGTTTCCGCTTGTTGACGAGCATCCAAGAAATGGCAATGTTCAGCTGCGCCCTTGGTACCAAAATCATTAGTGACACTGCCGAGTGCTACGATCAATTGGCCATACTCTAGTTCGCGCTGAGGAAGAATTTGTTCACCGTCATCAAAAATAGCCGCTAATTCAATCGTTTTAGTCTCTCGATTTATATCTTTCATTTTGCCAACGTGAAAGTTAAAACCATGCTTTTTGCCATGGGCTTGATAATTTAACTCGTCTATTCCTGAGTCCAGAGCGCCTGTGGCAACTTCGTGCAGAAGAGGTTTCCATAAATGAGTATGGTTTGCATCGACTAGGTGGATGTCTGCTTTACCTTTTCTGCCCCACTTATGACCCAGTTGTGTTGCCAGCTCTAAACCACCAGCGCCGCCGCCAACAATGACTATTTTATGCACGATTAAATCCTATAGAAAGTGGGAGTTAAGGCCATTATATCCGACAAAGTAGTCAGTGTGCGTCACAAAAGAGGATTTTTTCCTTGGAATAACTCATCTATTTTCTGACATTTTATTTTCTCGTGTTTTCTACTATGATTTAAAAGGCTAATAAGAGATTAATTGTGTCACTGTTATTAAATAGGTTCGTGCTGTAAGTTATTTTGTTAACAAAACCAATATCTTACTCGATAATTCAAACGCTATTTCCCATAACCTAAATGCTGAGCAATACGACCACCCGTCATTTCGTATTTAATTACAGCTTTAAATACAAAACTTGGGATGAATACGCTTAGGGTAATGCATGAATATCAGCGTCTGGGGTTTGCTTTGTCAAGAGCATGAATATATATTAATTGCTTAGAGCACTAAATAATAAGGCGAAGATGAACTATAAATTAGAAGTCAAAAACCTCTATAAAGTGTTTGGGAATAAGCCCAAAAAAGCGATTAAGATGCTTGAGTCTGGCGCGACTAAGGATACTATTTTTAGTGAGACAGGCATGACGGTCGGTGTCCAAAATGCTTCTTTGCAAATAGAAGAAGGTGAAATATTTGTCATTATGGGGCTGTCCGGTTCCGGTAAGTCGACCCTAGTCAGGTTGTTGAATCGCTTAATTGAACCGACACTGGGACAAGTTCTAATAGACGGCGAAGACATTACCAAGCTCGATAAAACCAAACTAAGAGCCATTCGCCGAAATAAAGTCAGCATGGTCTTTCAATCCTTTGCCTTGATGCCACATTTAACGGTTTTAGACAATGCGGCTTTTGGTTTGGAATTAAGTGGCGATCCAAAAGAGGTACGCCATGAAAAAGCCATGAGTGCCCTTGATCAGGTTGGTCTTGGGGCTCATGCAACGAGTTACCCTGATGAGTTGTCTGGCGGAATGCAACAGCGTGTCGGACTCGCTAGAGCTTTGGCGAACGATCCTGATATTCTACTCATGGATGAAGCCTTCTCTGCTCTTGATCCTCTCATAAGAGCTGAAATGCAAGATGAACTGGTAAACCTTCAGCAAGCCCATCGACGCACCATTATATTTATATCTCACGACTTGGACGAAGCCATGCGTATTGGTGATCGTATTGCTATTATGCAAGGCGGTGAAATTATTCAAGTAGGCAAGCCGGATGAGATACTTAATGACCCTGAAAATGATTATGTGAAGTCATTTTTTAAAGGTGTTGATGTCAGTAATGTTTTTAATGCGGGTGATATTGCGACGCAAGTCGACGCTAAAGTGATTAAACAAGCCGTCGAGGGTGATCTCTCTCAAGCTCTAATTAACTTAAATGATGATGAATCAACCTATGCCTACGTGACGGATGAACATGATCAGTTACGAGGTGTCTTAATGACTGAAGACCTTCCAGAAAACTTATCGAATCAAGATCAGCTCGAAAGTGCTTTTATCGATATTGATTCTATTACAGACACCACTCAAATAAACGAAGTAATAGGTCAGGTGGCTAATTCTCCTTGTCCTGTTCCAGTTGTCGATAAAGATAATAAATATCAAGGGGTGATCAGTCAGAGCCTGTTGTTAGAAACGTTAGATCGGGAGACAAAACAATGAGTGAGCAAGCAATTGATCCTTGGGCCGTAACCGAACCCGTTGAAGACAATGCAAGCAATCCTTGGGGGTCGATGGAATCAACAAGTACTGAGCTTAAATCAAGTTTATCGGCAGGTGTAGAAGAGCAGGTACCGCTTTCTTTCAGTGAACCCTTCTCACATAACTGGATACCTCTTCAGGATTGGGTAGAAACATTCGTTTCTTGGCTAGTACTGCACTTTAGACCAGTATTTTCTGCCATTAAAACCCCTATTGATAATACGCTTCAAGCCATTGAGGCTATGTTGCAAAGTGTATCGCCGTTAATCATGATTCTGCTATTCGGGCTGCTTGCATGGCAGCTTGTGGGTAAGCGTTTAGGGGTGATGACATCCCTTGGTTTATTATTTGTGGGTGCGATAGGGGCATGGGAAGAGTCGATGACAACCCTATCACTGGTATTAACGTCTGTGCTTTTTTGTATGTTAATCGGCATACCAACAGGGATCTTTATGGCGAGAAGTGATCGTAGTCAACGAATTATCAGACCTTTACTCGATACGATGCAAACCACTCCCGCCTTTGTCTACCTAGTACCCATCGTGATGCTGTTTGGTATTGGTAATGTACCTGGGGTTATCGTGACGATTATCTTTGCGGTTGCGCCAGTGATCCGTTTGACCAACTTAGGTATTAGACAAGTCCCTAGCGATTTAATAGAAGCCGGACAATCATTTGGCGCCAGCGAGCGACAGATGCTATTTAAAGTTCAGCTACCTTTGGCAATGCCCACGATTATGGCCGGTGTCAATCAAACGCTGATGTTGAGTCTATCGATGGTGGTTATTGCGTCGATGATATCCGTTGGCGGCCTTGGCTTAATGGTATTGCGAGGCATTGGTCGACTGGATATCGGTCTTGCGACGGTAGGCGGCATTGGCATCGTTATTTTAGCGATTATTTTAGATCGTATGACGCAGTCATTGGGTCGATCAGATCGAGAAAGGGGGGGGAGAGGTTGGTATTCGAAAGGCCCAGTAGGGCTTATTATCAACTTAAAGAAAAAATTAACCAACTCGCGGGTATAAGGAGCTTGCAGCAGTAACGCAGTTAGAGGATTAAGAATTACATTCATAAAAAAAGCATAATAAAAGAGGAATATATGAAAAAACTACTGAGCGCACTTATTTCAGTGTCATTACTGGTTGCGGTTAACTTAAGTTACGCAAATGAAAAGCCAGGCAAAGGTATCAAGGTGCAAGCACTGCATAGTCCGATATCCGAAGAAGCATTTCAAACGATCGTCCTGAATGAAGCCTTGTCTGAACTTGGCTATGATGTGCAGGGAATTAAAGAAGTTGATTACAGTGCGGCTTACACGGCGATTGCTAATGGCGATGCGACTTACTTGGCAGTCAACTGGTTTCCCTTGCACAATGCTATGTACGCTAATGCGGGTGGTGATAACGTATTTTATCGTGGAGGAAGTTACATAAAGGGTGCTGTGCAGGGGTATTTGATTGATAAAAAAACGGCTGACAAATACAACATTAATAATATTGAACAACTTAAAGATCCTAAAATTGCGAAATTGTTTGATACTGATAATGATGGCAAAGCAGATCTAACCGGTTGTCAGGCGGGTTGGGGTTGTGAAGGTGTGATTGAGCATCAATTAGATGCGTTTAAGTTACGTGATCGAATTACCCATAAACAAGGACAGTATGCCGCCATTATTGCCGATACCATTGTTCGTTATAACGAAGGCCAGTCTATTTTCTATTACACTTGGACACCATACTGGGTCTCGGGAAAATTAGTTCCAGGTAAAGATGTTGTTTGGTTGGAAGTGCCATTTTCATCTAACCCGAATGGGTCTGACACATCGTTGTCGAACGGCAAAAACTATGGTTTTAATATCAATAGCCAACGAATTGTTGCTAACAAAGAATTTGCAGCCCAAAACCCATCTGCCGCTAAGTTATTTGAAATTGCGACGCTACCGATTAATGATGTGAGTGCCGAAAATATGTTAATCGCTGATGGTGAAGACTCTCAAAAACAAATTCGTCAGCATGCTTTGAATTGGATAAAAACAAATAAAGCAACGTTCGACGGATGGCTTAAAGCTGCGCGTGCAGCTGCCAATAAATAAAGATTGTGAACATTTACCAACTAATATAGTGGGTTTAGTTCTGCCAAAGAAGACCGCTTACCTTTAAGCGGTCTTTTTTTTGGTTATTTTTACATACTTATATGACTATATTAATTACTCCATTAACTTTTGTATTTATCGTTGTAAAGTCAGCTGCTGAATAAGGATATTTCAAAGTGAGGTGAGGCAAGCTATAATTGCGCCCAAATATTTTTACCCAGCTGTATTGCCAGTATTTAATCCAGTATTAATGGACCGTGTTAACTATGAAAAGCTCTGATATTCGCCAAGCGTTCTTGAATTATTTCAATTCTAAAGGGCACGAAATTGTTGCCTCTAGCCCTCTGATTCCCGGTAATGACCCAACCTTATTGTTTACCAATGCGGGTATGGTTCAGTTTAAGGATGTATTTTTAGGTCAGGATGATCGCAGTTACACACGTGCGACTTCTTCACAACGCTGTGTTCGTGCCGGTGGTAAGCACAACGATTTAGAAAACGTTGGGTATACTGCTCGCCACCATACATTCTTTGAAATGTTGGGTAATTTTAGTTTTGGTGATTATTTTAAGCAGGATGCGATCAAGTTTGCCTGGGAGTTCTTAACCTCTAAAGAGTGGATGAACCTGTCAGAAGATAAGTTGTTGGTCACGGTTTATGCCGATGATGAAGAGACCTATGATTTTTGGCATAAAGACATGGGCCTGAACGCTGATAAAATCATCCGTATTGGTGATAATAAAGGTGCAAAGTTCGCATCAGACAACTTCTGGTCAATGGGTGATACAGGTCCCTGTGGACCGTGTACGGAAATATTCTATGATCACGGCGAGCATATCTGGGGCGGTAAGCCAGGTACGCCAGAAGAAGATGGCGACCGCTTCATCGAAATTTGGAATGTCGTATTCATGCAATTCAACCGTACTGAAGACGGTGTAATGCATCCTTTACCCAAACCATCGGTTGATACCGGTATGGGTCTTGAGCGTATTGCCGCCATTATGCAGGGCGTTCATAGCAACTACGAAATCGATTTATTTCAAGCGCTATTAAAAGCGGCTGCCGATGTAACGGGCTGTACCGATTTAGAAAATAAATCCTTACGAGTCATTGCTGATCACATTCGCTCAACCAGCTTTTTAATCGTCGACAGTGTTTATCCATCAAATGAAGGTCGTGGGTATGTATTGCGTCGTATTATTCGTCGCGCCGTTCGTCATGGTCATATGTTGGGTGCCAAGATTGGCTTCTTCCATAAATTGGTCGCTGCGTTAGTTGAGCAAATGGGTGAAGCTTACCCTGAGCTTGTGAAGCTCCAGTCTCAAATTGAAAAAGTATTACGGTTAGAAGAAGAGCAGTTTGCGAAAACGCTTGATAAAGGCATGGGCATTTTAAACGATGCGATCAACGTTTTAGAAGGCGATACCATACCCGGCGAAACCGTATTCAAACTTTATGATACGTTTGGCTTTCCAATGGATTTAACCGCGGATGTTGCGCGTGAAAAGCATTTAAAAATCGACGAAGCGGGTTTTGAAATCGCAATGGAGCATCAGCGCGCGACCGCAAGAGCCGCAGGTAACTTCAGCATGAAAGGTGGAAAGTCTTTAGCGCTAGACGGTTCAACTGCTTTCTTAGGTTATGACAATCTAAATAATCAAGGTGCTGTACAAGCTTTGTTTATTGATGGTGAAAAAGTTGAAAGTATCTCCGCCAGTGCCAGCGCAGGCACCGAAGCATTAATCGTATTAGACGAAACTGCTTTTTATGGTGAGTCAGGCGGCCAGTCTGGTGACAGCGGTTTCTTAAAAGCAGAGGGTGTGGTTTTTCAAGTTAAGAATACGGTAAAAGAAAGTGGCAACCATATACATCAAGGCATCTTAGTTGAAGGAACGGTTAAGCCTGGTGACAAACTTACCGCAGAAGTTGATGGCGATAAGCGCGCTGCGATTACCTTGCATCATTCGGCAACGCATATTTTGCATGCCGCATTGCGTAACCTATTAGGTGAGCACGTTGCACAGAAAGGTTCTTTGGTAACGTATGATAAATTGCGTTTTGACTTTTCTCACTTAGAAGCAATGACCGCAGAAGAAGTGGCGACGATCGAGAATCGTGTTAACGCAGAAATTCGTGACAACAGTGAAATTACTACTCGCTTAATGAATGTCGACGACGCTAAAAATAGCGGTGCTATGGCGTTGTTCGGTGAGAAGTACGACGACGAAGTGCGTGTGCTGGCGATGGGAACGGGAGACGGTGCTGATCAATTTTCAATTGAACTATGTGGTGGCACTCACGCTAACAGAACGGGTGACCTAGGTGTTTTCAAAATCATTTCTGAAGCCAGCGCGGCTGCAGGTGTTCGCCGTATCGAAGCGGTCGCAGGTCAGGCAGCTCTAAATTTCATCTCTCATCAAGAGACCACATTGAATACTATTGCCCGCTCTGTAAAAGGCAGTAGTGATAATGTAGGCGAAAAAGTTGAGCTGGTTATTGCTAAAAATCGTCAGTTAGAAAAAGAATTAGAAGCGTTAAAAGCTAAGCTTGCAAGTTCTGCAGGTTCAGACCTCGCGTCGCAGGCAGTCCCTGCAAACGGTTTCAAAATGTTATCTGCACGTATCGACGGCACTGATGTACCGACGATGAAAATCACCCTAGATCAGTTAAAAGATAAATTAGGTTCAGCCGTTATTATGCTTGCCGCTGAAACCGAAGGTAAGGTTACATTACTCGCGGGTGTTACCAAGGATTTGATCGGTAAGGTAAAAGCCGGTGATATTGTTAAACAATGCGCGCCTTATGTTGATGGTCGTGGTGGTGGTAAACCAGAAATGGCACAGGCGGGTGGTAAAAATGCGGCCGGTATTCCGCAAGCATTAGAAGCGTTTAAAGCGCTAGTAGATAAGTTGTAAGAGCTTGTCGATGTTAAAAGTTAATTATTTATAGTTAATAAACGTAAGGTTTTTGGCTTTATATTAACGTGCAGAGCGAAAGGCGATTGATAATTGAATCAATCGCCTTTTTTTGATTTGGCTTTTTATTTTTTGATTTAATAATAGGCAGATTTAGTGTTTAATTGAGCCCCTTTTTCTTCAGTTAGTTTGAATCATGGCGTTATATGTACAAAAGTACGGCGGTACTTCGGTAGGCACCGTCGAGCGCATAAAGCATGTCGCAGATAAAGTTAAGTCCTTCCATGATGCGGGTCACCAATTAGTGATTGCCGTATCTGCAATGAGTGGTGAGACAAATCGTCTTATTGGTCTTGCGGGTAGCATCTCAGATAACCCGAATCCTCGAGAGATGGATGTTTTGATATCAACCGGCGAGCAGGTAACGATTGCATTATTAGCAATGGCGTTGCAGGAACGTGGGGTAGGTGCCAAGTCCTTTACAGGATGGCAGGTCGGTATTAAAACTGATAGTTCACACATGAAAGCTAGAATCGAAGATATCGATACTGATGCGATGCGAAAGCAGTTGGATGCTGGAAACGTTTGTATCGTTGCGGGTTTTCAGGGTGTTGATAGTGAAAATAACATCACGACTTTAGGTCGTGGTGGTTCGGATACAACGGGTGTTGCTCTCGCAGCTGCGTTGGGTGCTGATGAGGCACAGATCTATACTGACGTCGATGGCGTATATACTACTGATCCTCGCGTTGTGCCTAATGCACGGCGCATGGAAAAAGTGACGTTCGAAGAAATGCTAGAGATGGCAAGTCTGGGTTCAAAAATACTGCAGATCCGATCCGTTGAGTTTGCGGGTAAATATAAAGTGCCGTTGCGTGTACTTTCTACTTTTGATGATGGCCCTGGCACACTCATTACAATGGAGGAGAATAGCTCCGTGGAAAATCCAGTAATTTCCGGTATCGCGTTTAATCGCGATGAAGCCAAAGTAACCGTTAAAGGCG
>JBNMQK010000051.1:0-11918 GCA_051278005.1 Oleispira sp.
CGTTTAATGCCGGTTGCAGGTGCTGAAGAATGCTCGCTCATGGTTATTGTCCCTGTGCTTGTTTGAAGCTGACAATTTCAGCAGGTTGAATGCTATCGCCTTTATTATTATCCCAAGCGTTACGTTCGTAAGTAACGATAGCGGCGATTTCAGTCGGTGTAAGTTGTTCACCAAAGGCTGCCATAGCCGAACCTGCTTTACCGTTTACAACAATGTCGACATGGCTTTCTATGTCTCCTAAGGCAATGGCACTGTCTTTGAGAGCAGGAAATACCGGAGGGATACCCAGGCCTGAAACTTGATGGCAGGCGGCGCAATTCTTGTCGTAACTGGTTTTACCTTGTGTCATTAGCTCATCAAAGCTGAGTTCAGAAACTTGATTGGCACTTATTTGGGCTTGCTGTTGTGTGATTAGCCAAGCTTGGTAATCTTCTTCGCTAACGGCTTCCACCACAATGGGCATATATCCATGGCCCTGACCGCAGAGTTCAGTGCATTGGCCGCGGTAAATCCCTGGCGTTTCTACTTTAGCCCAAGATTCGTTAATAAAGCCTGGGATCGCATCTTTTTTAACGGCTAGTTCAGGTACCCACCACGAATGAATCACGTCTTGTGCGGTAAACAAAAAACGGACTTTTTTGTTTATGGGAATTACCAGGTGATTATCAACTTCTAGTAGGTAGTTTTCAGACTTAGGCTCTAAGCCGTGCATCTGATCTTGAGTCGTGGTCAGGGTAGAGAAGAAGTCGACGTCAGTATTTAAATACTCGTAACGCCATTTCCATTGATAGCCCGTAACCTTGATATCAATATCTGAGGTCTCAGTATCGTACATCTCGACTAAGGTTTTCGTGGCGGGAATAGCCATAGCGACCAAAATCAACAGGGGGATGGTGGTCCAGATGATCTCGACAAGAGTGCTTTCGTGAAAAGGTTGGGCTTCTGCGCCTAAGGATTTTCTGTGGCGAACAATGGAATAAAGCATGATGCCAAATACGACGACGGCAATGGCAACACAAATATAGAAGATCGTCATGTGTAGACCATGAATATCCCGACCTATAGCGGTGGCGCTTTCTGTCATATTGAGTTCCCAATCACTATGACTATATGAGGTTGTTGTGAGTAATATTACGAGTTTTAAAAAAAAATTATTCAGTGTGATATGACGAGAAATAAATTCCATGTCCTGCACCTTATTGATATAGAAGGTATTAGTAGTCTATAATATTAGACTAGCAGCCCTGTGATGAGTGTCTTATTAAAGTATTTTTTTTAATTCTTCTTTAACTTTAGGTGTTAAATAGAAGAACGGTTAGCAAATAGTGAACATATTGATTAATTAATTATTTTTAGAGCTTTAGTTAATAATTTATCCTTATAAAAATCAATTGTTTTATTTTCATAAATATAAAACTAGTGATAATATGATGATTAATAATGCATTGACTAATATGCTGATTAAATAATGATGTACTGCATAATAAGGGTTGATGATGAAACACAATGACGTTGTTGAAAAGTTGTATCGTTGCATTCGCCAACAGAATTTTGAGTATTTTAAACAACTATGTTCACCCTCTATTATTTGGCAAAAAAACAGTGGGTTCCCAGGAGAAGGCACTAATCAAAGCCCTATCGCTGTATTAAATAAGGTTTATAAAGCTCGTAATTACGAGTGGAAACACTGGTATTTTGTAATTGATCGTATTCTAGATGCCGGCGATGATATTGTTGTTCTTGGTTATTTTAATGGCAGTGATCGAGAAAATAATGAACGTTTTGAATTAGCTGCATCTCACATTTATAGTTTTAGTGAGGGTAAGATCGTTAAGTTTCAGCAGTTTATTGATGAATCAGTAGAAGTTTATAAAGAAAATTCTCTAAAAATTGCATAATGAATGTGACTTTTTAGTAAAATAAAAAAGGAGACTTTGCGTCTCCTTTTTTTTATTTTTTAATTTATTACCGAACTCTTTAGTAATTACTTTGCTTGCTTACTTATTAATTACACTTAGCTTACCTTTCGATTACTTATTATTAAGTACGTAGGCAGTATGTTGAATTTTTTTAACCATAGATGTTAAACCATTTCCTCGGGTAGGGCTTAAGTGTTTTACAAGATCTACTTGGGTAAAAAACTTATCAATATCAAACGCTTGGATTTCTTCTGGCGTTTTATTGTTGTAGGCACTCAGTACCATTGCCAATAAACCACGCACTATGTGGGCATCGGAATCAACTTCAAAAAACAGTTTGCCATCAATGACAGCAGAATCAATCCAGACTTGGCTTTGGCATCCGCGTAGCAAAAACTCTTCTGTTTTTTTACTATCATCAATTGGGGGTAATTGCTTACCGAGGTCGATGATGTATTTATAGCGTTCTTCCCAATCGTCAAAAAAGCTTAATGTCTCTAAAACTTCTTCGGGAGTAATCTTTGTGCCAAACGGGCTTAGTGTTATATCAGTCATTATATTTCCAGATTTTTACGATTAGGTTAAAGGCCTTGTACGAACGTCTTAATTCGTTCGGCTGCTTCGATGCATTCTTCAACGCTCGCGACTAAGGCTAACCGCACGCGATGTTTACCAGGATTGATGCCGTCGACAGTTCGCGACAAGTAAGAGCCGGGTAATACCGTGACATGCTGTTGAGCATAAAGCTGCTGAGCAAATTGTTCTTCGTCCATCTCTGTTTTGGCCCAAAGGTAGAAGCTGGCATCGGTTTGCTTAACGTCAATTTTTCCTGCCAAACTAGGATCATTTAGAATTTTAATAACGGCTTTAAATTTTAAGCTGTATTGACGACGGTTTTCCTTTACGTGTTCTTCATCATTCCATGCAGCAGCACTGGCCAGTTGCGTCTGAATTGGCATAGCACATCCATGGTAGGTACGATATAACAAGAATGGCTGCAACAGGTTTGCATCCCCCGCAATAAAACCAGAACGTAAACCAGGAAGGTTAGAGCGTTTAGAAAGCGAATGAAAAACAACACAGCGGGCATAATCATAGCGTCCGATGCTTTCACATGCCTGTAGTAAGCCTATGGGTGCTGAATTATCTTCGACATAAATTTCTGAGTAGCATTCGTCAGAGGCAATTATAAAGTCGTGCTTATCAGCTAAGGCAATTAAGGTTGTTAGGGTTTCTAAATCAAGAACCGCGCCGGTTGGGTTGCCCGGTGAGCATAGAAATAATAGTTGGCATTGTTCCCAAACTTCATCGCTGACGGCGTCAAAATCGGGATTGAAGCCTTTTTCTTCTAAGCAAGGTAAAAAATGAGGCTGCGCACCTGCAAGATAAGCTGCGCCCTCATAAATTTGATAAAACGGGTTTGGGCTTACGACTAGGCCATTTTTATTACGATCTATAACGGCTTGTGTAAAGGCGAAAATTGCTTCTCTTGTGCCATTGACGGGCAAGACTTGTTGTTCGCTGTCCATGTGTGTCAAATCAAAGCGCTTTTTTAGCCATTGCGCGATTGTGTCACGTAATTCAGGCAAGCCCTTGGTTGTTGGGTAGTTTTCGACTCTCGATATATTATCTTTTAGGCATTGAGTAACAAATGTTGGCGCTGGATGTTTAGGCTCACCAATAGAAAGTGCAATAGGCGATAAAGCGTTATTAGGTGTCACTTCTGCTTTTAATGCTGTTAGCTTTTCAAAAGGGTAAGGCTGTAATTTTTGTAAATCTGGATTCATGGTGGACCCTAACTCAATGCGAAATATGGTAAAAAACGCACTATTATACCTAATATTGATCAGCTTTCAGCTATCCGCTTATTCTCTAAACGGTGTTAGCTGTTATTATAATGAAAAATTAATACTCAAGGAGTTATCTTGCCGTTCAATATTGCAAGAGTAGGGTTATTAATCGTCTGTTTTTGTCTATCTAGTCAATTGAGTTTAGCCCATACCGCGCATGATAATTCGGTAACACAGGCTGAGGGTATTTTTGATTTTAAATATTGGCATTCAGGTGATGGCGCCGTTCCATTGGAAGGACAGTGGGCATTTCACTGGCAGCAACAATTGTCACCTAAAGAGTGGCAGACGTTACAATCGCCATGGTTTGAGTTACCTGCTACTTGGGATAAATCGGGAGCAAGCCAATCGGTCTATAACGGTCAGGGTTTTGCTACGTTTACGTCCAAGCTTACAAATCTTCCAAATGGCATTCGTTGGAGCTTAATAATTCCAGAGCAATCAACGGCTTTTCGACTATTCGTTAATCATGATTTAGTCGCCGAGGGCGGTATTGCCGGTGTCAGTCTATCCAGTTCAGAAGCCTATTCGGGGAATCAGTTTATTGAATTAGGAGAGCTCCCCTCAGACAGTAAAATAACCTGGCATATTTCGAACTTTGATCATGCTAACGGAGGACCTTGGCAAACCTTAATGATAGGCCCGTATCATGAGTTGGGCATGCATTTTATGGTTAAAACGTTCGACCAAGCATTAGTGGTCGTGCTGGCATTGCTGACGAGCCTATTTCTATTTATTCAACATTTTATTGATCGGCGTGATAAGGCCTCTGCTTTACTGGCGGCTTTTGCTGCAGTTATTGCTATTCGTGTTGGTATTGTGGATAACCAGGTACTGTACCAATTACTAGGAACGTTGCCTTGGCAGCTGCACATTCGAGTCCTGTACTTTACGATGCTGGTTGCTGCTCCTTTGATCCTTTATTGGCAGCATTATATCTTTCCTGCTGAACTCTCTCAGACTTTAGTGCGCCGAGTCTCCTATGCATTTCTGCCGGTGCTTATAATGGTCATTATCTTTCCGAGTGTCTTGTTTACTGAGCTGTTATTATTTTTTCAGATCATGATAATGGCCGTGGTCGTTATCTATTGTTGGAGTTTATTTAAGGTTGTTTTACATCAAAGACGAGGTGGATATTTTATTCTGCTTGGTGCTCTATTACTCTCAGCTTGTGTTATCCATGACATTGCTTTGTATTCTCAATTTTTAGAGGGCGGGCGCTTTTGGCTAACTTATGGGCTATTAGTTTTTCTCTTTTCTTTGGCGGTTAACATGCTGTATTTAAAAGCAGAACAGAAAAAGAAAGTTGAAGTCCTAAGTGAACAATTAATGATCGCGAATAAGCAACTCGAAGCACGTGTCGCAAAGCGTACAATCGAACTGGCTGAGAAGGCCGACGCTTTGGAAGAGGCAAGTGATAAATTAAAAATTCTAGCCAATAGGGACGGCTTAACAGGGTTGTTAAATCGTCGAGCGTTTATTGAACAGCTGGAGATGTTTGCTCGAATTAAACCTAAGGTTGCTTTGATAATGATCGATATTGATCATTTCAAGCAATTGAATGATCAATATGGCCACAATGTCGGTGACCAGGTGCTTAAACGTTTATCATCCGTTCTGTTGGATGCTAGGCGAGGGAGTGATCGAGTGGGTCGTTTTGGCGGGCAAGAATTTATTATTCTTCTTCAGGATATCTCTCACGCGGGATTGGATGCTTATTGTAAGCGTTTGTTAAAAGACATTAATGATATCGACTTTTCCAATATAGCTTCAAATCTCGAAATTACAGTCAGTATGGGCGCGATAATGGCGATATTAGTGGAAATAAATATCGATCAGCTTATTCAGCAAGCCGATGAGGCTATGTATTATGTGAAGCATAATGGCCGTAACGGTTTTCACTGCCACACCCAATAACAAAGATATTCGTATTGAAATTAATCTTGGTTTCGGCTTCGTTCAGCGGGGACATAAAGTTGAGTCATTAAATAGTCACGAAAGGGTTGATCGTAAGGTTGTGCATTAACGGCAATTTGCATACACGCTAACCAAGCGTCTCGTTCGGCGGGACCAATCGCTAAGTGACGATGCGCAACGGGAATGCGTATCGGCCCATATTTTTCACTGAATAATTTTGGGCCGCCTAACCAGCCTGTTAGGAAGCGGGTTAACTTATCGCGTGATTCTATTAAATCAGGATTATGCATGCTCCGTATATGACGTGCTTGAGGCAATGTTTCCATTGCATCATAGAAAGCATCAACCAGTTTTTTAATCCCTTCGAAACTGCCAGCAGCGTTAAAAGAGGCTTCACCTTGACCATAATCAGATGTGTTAATTTCGCCGTTCATGAAAATACCTAATTGCCTATATTCTAAGCCAATATTTTATCATCCTTTGCAGGCTCTTCAGTATTGACTAGCAAGATATTTTCATCACTAATAGCGAGTTTAGGCTTCTCCCCGACAGGTTTTAATAAATGGTAGCCGTATGAGCTAGTAATAGGACCTACATAGCTTTGTTGGTCGCCAACTAAGGCAAGGGCTTCAATAATGGATATGGGGAGTTCATCTTGTGGGTGATAGCCTGCAAACCCACCTTGATGGGCAGAAGGGCAAGCAGAGTATTCGCGCGCGAGTTCAGAAAAATCTGCGCCTAGGTCTAGTTCTTTTGCTAGATCCTCTGCTAATAGTCGGCTTTTTAATAAGATGTGGTGCAGTGCGATGGTATGCATTAGTGAGCTATCCGAATATTCCTTAGGGTTATAATAAGGATAGCTCAGTTTTTTCTTTTTCTTTTTCTTTTTATTTCTGATCTAGTTGCTGTCGTTGTTGATTAGCGTAACTGGCTAAGCATTGGCCTGAAACAATAGAAATCAAGCAGTAAACCGTAAACCAATAAAAACCATCATGCAGGCTAGACTGCAGTTCGGCCGTTGCTTTGGCAGTAAAGAAGGCAACTAAAATGGCGACAACAAAAACATCGGCCATCGACCATTTGCTGACCATTGATATTAACTGCCAGCGCCAGCGAGCAGGGCTTAACCACGTCCAGATAATTAATAAACCTTTAGTGACTGGCAGGATGACACTAAAAGTCACTACCATCATTCCAACCGCCGCGTAACCGGCCTCTTCTAAACTGAGGACAGTTTCCCAGATACTGCGGGTTTCTTCGAAAATAGTACTTTTTAAACCAAATAAACTTACAGAGGCTTTGATCGTCATGATCGGCTCAGTTACACCAGGATAAAGAAAAAAGAAACTAACCGCCGTTAGCATTAATCCTATACGTGGTAACCAGTTTGCATTTTGCCATGTGGCAGATGCTAGCTGCCACGGTTTCAATATGACATTTAGCATCTAGTTTTCTGGAAGCATGACGTTAAGTTCAAGAACGGATGCCGTGCCTTGCTGTTCAAGGTTAACCTGTACTTGATCATCAGAGATAGCAATATACTTGCGAATAACCGCGAGTAATTCTTGCTGCATTTTCGGCAAATAATCTGGGCCACGGCTGTTAACGCGGTCGTGGGCAACCAAAATCTGTAAGCGTTCTTTTGCAATGCTGGCAGTACTAGTTTGTTCTTTTTTAAAATAATCCATTAAGCTCATGATCAACCTCCAAATACACGTTTAAGGAAGCCTTTTCTTTCGGCTTCTAAGAAACGATGCGGGCGTTCTTCACCAAGATAACGAGCAACGGCGTCCTCGTAAGCTTGGCCTGCATCACTGTCGTCATCATGAATAACAGGTACCCCTTGGTTAGAGGCTTTTAATACCGCTTGTGACTCTGGAATAACACCCAGCAAGGGTACTGCTAAAATTTCCACGACGTCTTCAACCGATAACATTTCACCATTGGCAACACGGGTAGGGTTGTAACGAGTGAGCAATAAGTGTTCTTTAACGCGTTTTCCTTGTTCTGCTAAGCGAGATTTACTTTGCAAAATACCGAGGATCCTATCGCTATCACGTACCGATGATACTTCTGGGTTGGTAACAATAATAGCTTCTTCAGCGAAGTAGAGCGCCATTTGTGCGCCTGTTTCGATGCCTGCTGGAGAATCACAAATGATATACTCAAAATCTTCCGCCAGTTCATTAAGTACGGCTTCAACGGCACGCTTATCAAGAGCATCTTTATCACGTGTTTGAGAGGCTGGCAATATATACAGGTTATCTAAACGCTTATCTTTGATTAAAGCCTGTCTTAAACTCGCTTCTTTATGAATAACGTTGACGAAATCATAAACAACACGACGTTCACAGCCCATTACTAGATCTAGATTACGCAAACCTACATCAAAGTCGATGACGACGGTTTTATGTCCTTTTAAAGCTAAACCAGTTGAAATTGCAGCACTGGTGGTGGTTTTACCCACGCCCCCTTTACCAGAGGTTATGACAATTATCTTGGCCAAAGTTAAAATTTCCTTACAAAAATTTGCAAAACGCAGTATTCATTAAAGCGAGTGTATGTTCAAGCGCCCATCATCAAGTTGTATGAGGCTTGGTTGAGTACAATGCTGCTCGCTACTTTCAAACAGTTTATATTCGCCGGCAATCGCGACTAATTCAGCTTCAAGGGATGAACAGCTAATTGTTGCTTCATTATCTCCTTTAATGCCTGCTAAAGCTCGTCCTCTTAGCGGTCCGTAAATATGGATGCTTCCGCCGGCCAATACTTCAGCACCGGTGCTAACGAGCCCAAAAATGACCAAATCGCCTTCGGCAGTGAGTTGCTGCCCTGAACGTACAGGAAACTTATGAACCGTGGTTTTAGCGCGCGGTTCAGCTCCAGCCGGTTGTGATTCTAAAATCGTTGTTTCTATGGGTATATTTTCTGTAGGTTTTATTCGAGAGGGCTTGCTACTAGCTTTGCCAAAATCCGCAAGCTCAAGTTGTTCTAATAGCTCATGATGTTCTTCTTGAGCATTTCGCACCCCGATGGGAAGCATGCCGAATTCATGGCAGGTAAGATAAAGAGACGGTAAATCAATTTTCTCAGCCAATTCAATAAAATCAAAAATACAAGGCAGGCGGACAAACATCTTAGGTGCTTGTTCAACCTTCGCTTTTAATTCTTGTTGAATCTGAGCAAGATTATTGCTCTGAATCAACAGGGTGGTAATAGGATTTAAACCTGCTTTTAGATTAAAAGAGGCCATTAGTTTTGCGTCTTTAGGTTTAAAGGAAAGTTGTCAAAATGAATATCTGTGAGCCCTTCCTTTAATACTTTGCGCAAATTGTGGTGGTTGTCGACGTCGGGTGTCGCTAATACGTCGCGGTAATGTTGGCCAAAACAGCAGAGAGCTTGTTGTTTAGAGAGTTCTAATAATTGAGCCAAGGCAAATACTTTACAGGAACCTTGGTTTTGTTCGGCGCTGTTTTCAACGCCGCCGTTATTGAAGCCGCTCGGAGAAAAACTATAATGTATCTCTATAAACGCGAGAGTCGTTTCAAACTGGAATTCGTTGCGCGTTAGCAGATGTAAAAAATCGATTTTGGCTTGTTGGAACGATGACATGATAACAAATCCTTTCAAATGGCTACAAGGCTACCACCTGCTATTGCTGAGTGTCACTCTGAATATTAGAAAAATCGCTCTGTTTGTATTGTAAATACTAAAATACCAAGAATAGTCGGCTAAAACCGAATATTTCAGGGTTCTGGACGGAACTGTTCAATCATTGTCTAAAACTTCACGTGATGAGGTGTTCGTGAAATTCTACTGACCCTCTAAAGAGTAGAGTGCGACCTCGTTATTAATATTGTTACTACACGGTAAAGGTGATTTTCAAAGCGAAGGGATTATATCTTTTGGGTGCTAATATAGAATGATAATCATAGAAACGCTGGCAATATGCTGACGTTTTGACCTTATTAACCTAGGAGTTAAAAATGACAGCGCAAGTGATTCAGTCAAAAGCAGCAGTAGCATGGGCGGCAGATGAACCATTAAAGATGGAAGTGGTTGATGTCATGCCTCCACAGAAAGGTGAGGTTCGCGTGAAAATGGTAGCAACAGGCGTTTGCCATACCGACGCATTCACCCTTTCTGGTGATGATCCTGAAGGTATCTTTCCGGCGATATTAGGTCATGAAGGTGGGGGCATTGTTGAGTCTATTGGCGAAGGTGTTACCAGTGTTGAAGTTGGCGACCACGTTATTCCCCTATATACCCCTGAGTGTCGTGAATGTAAGTTCTGCCTGTCAGGAAAAACTAATTTATGTCAGAAGATTCGTGAGACTCAAGGTAAGGGTTTAATGCCAGACGGTACGACGCGTTTCTCTATCAAGGGTCAGCCAATTTTCCATTATATGGGAACGTCGACTTTTTCTGAATATACTGTTTTACCAGAAATTTCTTTGGCGAAAGTTAGAAAAGATGCACCGTTAGAAGAAGTTTGCCTACTGGGTTGTGGTGTCACAACGGGTATGGGCGCAGTAATGAATACCGCTAACGTTGAAGAAGGCGCTGTTGTGGCTATCTTTGGTATGGGTGGTATTGGTCTTTCGGCCGTTATTGGTGCAACAATGGCGAAAGCCAGTCGTATCATTGCGATTGATATTAATGAAAGTAAGTTTGATCTAGCGCGTAAATTAGGCGCCACGGACTGCATCAATCCAAAAGATTATGGCGATAAGCCGATTCATGAAGTGATCGTTGAATTAACCGACGGTGGCGTTGATTACTCGTTTGAATGTGTGGGTAATGTACATCTAATGCGCAGTGCGCTTGAGTGCTGTCACAAAGGCTGGGGCGAATCCATTGTGATCGGTGTTGCGGGCGCTGGCCAAGAAATTTCTACTCGCCCATTTCAGTTAGTGACGGGACGAGTCTGGAAAGGTTCTGCGTTTGGGGGTGTTAAAGGTCGTACCGAACTGCCTGAATACGTTAACCGTTACATGGCGGGTGAGTTTAAGTTGGATGATTTTATCACTCATACTATGAGTCTTGACCAGGTGAACGAAGCCTTTGATTTGATGCACGAAGGTAAGAGTATTCGTACTGTTATCCACTTTGATAAGTAGCTTTTCATAAGTGATTTTTAGTAGATGACCTTTAGTAAGACCCTGTTAATTATTATAATGTTAAACGGCAGCCAATGAATAAATTTAGAGAGCCTGATAATGAGCATTGAAAACCTGAGTAGCAATAAAAGTTTCGGTGGCTGGCATAAACAATATAGCCATGTGTCGGCTTCGTTAAACTGCACTATGCGTTTTGCTATTTTTTTACCGCCACAGGCATCAACGGGGGCGAAAGTTCCTGTGTTGTATTGGTTATCTGGATTAACCTGCAGTGATGAAAACTTTATGCAAAAAGCTGGCGCTCAGCGCCTAGCGGCTGAGTTGGGAATTGCAATCGTTGCTCCGGATACTAGCCCTCGTGGAGAAAGTGTCGCCGATTATGAAGGTTATGATCTAGGTCAAGGTGCAGGTTTTTATGTAAATGCGACTCAGGTTCCGTGGAATCGTCACTTTCAAATGTATGATTATGTGGTGAAAGAACTGCCTGACTTAATTGAGTCACTGTTCCCAGTGTCTGATAAACGCTCTATTTCAGGACATTCTATGGGGGGGCATGGTGCACTAATAATTGCTTTGCGTAATACAGAACGCTATCAATCAGTTTCTGCTTTTAGTCCGATTAACAATCCGGTGAATTGTCCTTGGGGGCAAAAAGCGTTTGCCGCGTATCTGGGTAAAGATACGAGTACCTGGCGCGAGTATGATGCGAGTTTGTTGATGCGAAACGCTAAGCAGAAGGTTCCTGCGCTGGTGGACCAAGGCGAAGGCGATGATTTTTTAGCAGAGCAATTGAAGCCAGAAGTATTAGCCGCGGCTGCTGGTGAAAATAACTATCCTTTAGAATTACGCAGTCATAAAGGTTATGATCATAGTTATTATTTTATTGCGACTTTTATTGAAGATCACTTACGTTTTCATGCGAGTTATTTGAATAAATAATTCTAATGATTTTTAAACCGTGTATTGTCAGCTCTATTTGTATAAAAAGGCCTCTATTATAAGGCCTCTATTATAAGGCCTTTTTATTAAGCCATTAACAATCAGGGTAAGAGCATGAAATCACACGTCTAAACTGGTGACCCATTTGTTCAGGTAATTAAGATCATTACAGG
>JBNMQK010000052.1:0-11036 GCA_051278005.1 Oleispira sp.
CTGGGGTAATACTAAGGCAATGGGGAGGTAAGACTGCTCTTCTATAAACTGCTTGCTGCAGATAGATAGGGTAGAGGTTTCAAGCAATGCTGAACTGCCATCCAATACAAATACAGGACACTCAATCGTGTGGTGGTGATCCACTAATTGATCATGCACAAGTTGTAAACTGCCGCTGATCACTATGACTAAAGATAGTAGCAGAGTTATAAAGCGATTAGGCTTACATGATGATTCAGGATATTGAGCGTTCATTGCGGCATTATATCTGGGAGCAATGATCTATTCAATAACCTATCAATAGTTATATGTAGATAGTTGTACATCGACGTAAAGGTAATTGTAGAGAAAAATGTAGAGAAAAATAAAAATATTGAGCCAATGTTTAGTATCGACTCAATCATTAACGTGTCTAAATAGCTCGCTGAGTTCCTGTACATTTATGGTATTACCCCCCGTAATTATTGATAGAAATAAGTGTTAATGAGTAGCGGTACTGTCATAATTTATGGGTCCGACGTTACATGAATCGGGGATTTAACACGTAAGTGCAACAGGTGGCAGTTTTCATTTAAGGTCTTAATTATTCCCAAGCAGGAAAAGGGTCATCCAACAGTAGCCAAGCGTCTTTTCCTTGCAGAACTTCTTCTTCAGTCAGTAAGCATTCGTCTAAGGATTTACGCACTGCATCTGCATCAAGGTTCTGGCCAATAAAAACCAGTTCTTGGCGCATGTCACCAAACGGTTCTTGCCATAAAGACTTGATGTAAGCCAAAGATTCTTCATCTTCTGGCCACTGATCTTTTGGTACTGCCTTCCAGAACATACCGGCTGGACCATGATGCGCGATGCCTCCCGCTTGATGCCAGTTGCCAGAAAAGTGTGGGCGGCTAGCTAACCAGAAATAGCCTTTTGAGCGTATAAGCTTACCTTCAGGCCAGTCTTGGTATAAAAAGTCGTAAAACTTTTGTGGGTGAAAAGGGCGTCGTGCTTGATAACTAAAGCTGCTAATGCCGTATTCTTCTGTTTCAGGAACATGTTCGCCGCGCATTTCTTTCAACCAGCCGGGGTCTTGCTTAGCGCGTTCGAAGCTAAAGGAATGTGTATTCAGCAGGCTATCTAAAGGCACTTGACCATGGTCAGAAAGAATCTGTTCTGCCACAGGATTAAGGCCCGTTAAAATTCCTTGTAACTCGGCTAATTGCTCACGGGTGATTAAGTCGGATTTGCTGATGATTAATTTATCGCAGAATTCAATTTGATCGACCAAAAGATCCGCTACGTTACGCTGATCGTCTTCTCCTAGTGATTCATCAGTTTCTACTAGTTGCTTCGCTTCATTAAAGTCATTTAAAAAGTTAAAAGCATCGACCACTGTCACCATGGTATCAAGGCGCACAATATCTTTAAGGCTCACACCTTCTTCATCTTCAAAGGTAAAGGTTTCGGCGACAGGCAAAGGCTCAGAAATTCCGGTCGATTCGATTACTAGGTAATCAAACTTGTCTTCCTTGGCCATCTTGGTGACTTCTTCAAGAAGGTCTTCGCGTAAAGTGCAGCAGATGCAGCCATTGCTCATTTCTACCAGTTTTTCTTCTGTACGGCTGAGTGAAACTGAATTCTTAATCTGTGCTGCATCGATATTAATTTCACTCATATCGTTAACAATGACGGCGATGCGGCGGTTTTCGCGATTGTGAAGCAGATGGTTCAGTAACGTTGTTTTGCCTGCGCCTAAAAAGCCAGATAAAACGGTGACTGGTAAGCGTTTGTCATTTGTATTCATGTTAACTTCCACATTATTTACGAAATGTTATAATATAACATTTGATCTGTCAATGTAAAAAACATGATGCCGAGCTCTATGCTTGGATTTAGAGCTTAGAGATTGAGCAGGGTAAATAGGGGTTGGCGCGGAGTCTGAATTCTGAATATAGAGCGCTAGACTAGCCTGATGCTAGCCCAGCGTTTCAAGCGTCAAAGTCGTTTATGCTTTTGGTGGATGTGTTGCACGCCAGTGGTCAGCGATATCGATGCGGCGCGTTACCCAAACATCTTCGTGGCTTTGAACGTAATCTAAAAAGCGCGCAAGTGCTGCAGCACGACCTGGACGTCCCACTAAGCGACAGTGCAAACCAATGCTCAACATTTTAGGTGCAGCTGGATTTTTATCGGTCGCAGTGCCTTCTGCGTACAGCACATCAAAAGAATCTTTTAGGTAGCTAAAGAACTGATCGCCACAATTAAAACCTTGATGGGTAGCAAAACGCATGTCGTTGCTATCTAAGGTATAGGGAATAATCAGATGCGGCTGTTCGTAGTCGTAATTCCAGTAAGGTAGATCGTCCGCGTAAGAATCCGCATCGTAAGAAAAACCGCCCGCTGCCGCCACTAGATCGCGGGTATTAGGACTCATGCGGCCGGTATACCAACCTTGTGGGCGTTTACCGGTGACTTCGGTATGAATGCGAATGGCTTCCGCCATATGTTCACGCTCAACCTTTTTATCGACATATTGGTAGTCGATCCACTTAA
Source organism: Oleispira sp. (assembly GCA_051278005.1). Classification (GTDB taxonomy): domain Bacteria; phylum Pseudomonadota; class Gammaproteobacteria; order Pseudomonadales; family Oceanobacteraceae; genus Oleispira. Next base: position 2,536 of record JBNMQK010000052.1, read on the forward strand.
GGCCGTGAGACGCGATTTCCCAATCAGCCGCGTTCATTGCGGCCACGATTTCAGGGTTGCGTTGTAACGCAGTCGCCACGCCATATACGGTTACCGGCATATGGCGTGCGGTGAACATCCGATGTAAACGCCAGAAGCCTGCACGTGACCCGTATTCGTAGATAGACTCCATATTCATGTTGCGCACGCCCTCAAGGGCAGGTGCGCCGACGATCTCAGATAAAAACGCTTCTGATGTTTTGTCGCCGTGCAGAATGCAGTTTTCGCCACCTTCTTCGTAGTTGATCACAAATTGAAGGGCTACTTTGGCTTGGTCAGGCCATTTAGGGTCTAGGCTGTGTTCTCCGTATCCCCGCATGTCGCGTGGGTAAGTTGTAGAGGCGTCAGTCATAATAGTTCTCTGAATACTTAAAAATGAGATGCATCGATATTGATCAAAGTATAGATGAAATAGTAAAGGGTTAGAAGCTGACTGAGTGGGCAGGAATTTTAGTGCGCGATGAACAATAACGTAATAGCATAAATAACAGAGCCTCAGGTCACGACTATTAGCAATTGAGGTGCTTTATGAACAGACACAACGATTCATTAAATACTCTTTGGCATTACGCACATTAAAGCAGACAGTTTCAAAGACCTTAGTGATGCTGCGGGCTATAACCGTTATTGATACACTCTGCTTATACCCGCCTTTTTGACGTAGGCCTTGATTACATCTTTAACTTTAAAGGTCTTATTCAAGACGATGAAAGTATCGAGATCAGTTCCGCAAAATGCTACTCTAACGCGTTGTATTCTAATGATTTATCCATTTATAAAAAAATGTAGGAATAGCTGTGAAAAATATTGCTGTTTATCTTGGTATTTGTCTCATTCGCTTAGTATCGTTATTACCGTTATCAGGAGCACATGCCCTGGGTTCTGCGATGGGTAAGCTTTTATGGTTTACTGATAATGCGCGTATTGCGAAGATTAATTTGCGTCTTTGTTATCCTGATCTCAGTGATACTGAAATAGAGCAGCTGGCTCGCACGAGTTTGATCGCGCTCGGTAAGACCTATGCAGAAATGGGCATGTCTTGGATGTGGCCTATTTCGAAAGTGCAAAAACTGATTACTCAGGTTGAAGGGTTAGAGCATCTTGAAAAGGCGTTAGAAGATAAGCAGGGCATCATTTTAATTGCGCCACACTTGGGTAACTGGGAAGTATTGAATCATTTTTTCCGTCAGCATTTATTTATGACCGTTATGTATAAGCCCGCGAAAATCGCTGCGTTAGATAATTTCATTTTTAGCACCCGTAAGCGTGTTGATGTCGGTTTAGTCCCCGCAGACCGCAGTGGTGTCGAGTCCTTGTATAAGCGACTGGATGAGAAAGGTGTTATCGCGGTGCTACCTGATCAAGAGCCCGGATTGAAGAGTGGAGTATTTGCGCCTTTCTTTGGCCAACCCGCCTTAACGGGTAAGTTAATTGGTGAGTTAGCGAATAATACTTCAGCATTTTTATTGTGTTGTTATGCTAAACGTTTGGATGATGGTAATTATGGTGTTGTCTTAAAACCGGCGCGTAAAGATATTCGTAATCGTGACGAGCTGGCTGCTGCTACCGCGTTAAATGCCAGCATTGAAGAGTGTATTAATGGCTGTCCTGAGCAGTATCAGTGGAACTATAAACGTTTCCGTCGTCAGCCTGAAGGGCGTTCGAATTTTTATAAAAAGTAGTGATTGTTGATCGTGGTTAACACAGCGCTTATTATTTGATTTACTTTATATTATTTTTATCAGCGCTTTCGGGCGCTGGTTTTGTTTGTGGTGTCTGTAGACGCCAAGGTAAGCTGTTATGTCTTTTTCATCGTTAAATTTAGATGATCGTCTGTTGTCAGGATTGATCGCTGCGGGTTATGAAACCGCAACTCCGATTCAAGTTGCGGCCATTCCTGCATTATTAGCAGGGAAGGATGTCATGGCAGGGGCACAGACGGGTACTGGTAAAACCGCAGCGTTTGCGTTGCCAATTTTGCATCAGCTGTTAGCCATACGTGAACAAAATCCTCTCGCCTCTGATGAAGTTCAGCCGTTACGTGCGTTAGTCTTGGTACCTACCCGAGAACTTGCTCAGCAAGTATATAAAAGCTTTGTGAAGTATGGTGATGATACCGGTTTAGTCAGCGCTATTGCTTATGGTGGCGTGAGTATAAATTCACAAGTCAATGCGTTAGCCGATGGTGTCGATATTCTTGTGGCGACACCTGGCCGTTTATTAGATTTGATGCACAAAGGGGCGGTGAGTTTATCGAAATTACAGTTTTTAGTTTTTGACGAAGCCGATCGTATGTTGGATATGGGTTTTATTATCGATATTCAGCGTATTTTAAAACACGTACCGAATACCCGTCAGACGATGTTGTTCTCCGCGACTTTTAACGAAGAGATTTTTACCTTAAGTAAAAATATTCTTAAAAATCCTGAACTCATTGAAGTGGATGCGCGTAATACCACGGCCTCCAAAGTTGAGCAGATGGTGTATGTGGTTGACGAAGATAAAAAACGTGAACTGACCTCGTTCATGATTGGCTCAAAAAACTGGAAACAGGTATTGATCTTTGTAAGGACTCGAGAAGGTGCTGATGCCCTCGCGAAAGAGATGTGCAAAGACGGCATAAAAACTCAATCGATTCATGGCGATAAATCTCAAGGTGCTCGTGAGCGGGCATTAGAAGAGTTCAAAGAAGGTAAAGTACGTGCTTTAGTTGCCACTGACGTCGCTGCTCGTGGTTTAGATATTCAGCAATTACAGTATGTTATTAATTATGAATTGCCTTATATCGCAGAAGACTATATTCACCGTATTGGCCGAACGGGTCGTGCTGGCTTAGAAGGCTTAGCCGTTTCTTTGATGAGTATGGGTGAAGAATATCTTTTAGAAGAAATTGAAGCCGTATTAGATGATCGCGTTCCACAATCTTGGTACCCAGGTTACGAGCCAGACTTAACCAAGCCTGTTCCAAAGAATAAAAAGAATTCTAGAAGTGCGCAGAAAGGCCGTCAAAAAGATCGTGCTTATGGCACTAAAACCGGAAATCGATCCAGTGCCGATAAAGGTGCCAATAATCGTTCGGGTGGTCGTAATAAACGCAGCTGATCATCTGTGATGTAGGTCTGCTATTGACAGTTTTGATTGATCACTCACCACAGCGGAGTATACTGATCCGCTTATTTCTATTTTGCTTTGTATTTGGTATTTAATGTCTACTGCTTTTGCTCGTCGCTTTCAGCTGGTTGTTGATCAACTCGCGAAAGGTAATAAAAAACACTTCGCCGAAATCACGGGTAAGTCTGCTTCTCATATTTATAAAATTTGCCGGGGTATGAGCCGTCCTTCTATGGCATACTTGCAAGAGTTGTATGGCGAATACAAGGTCGATTTAACTTGGCTATTAACCGGCGAACATAATGAAAGTGCTCAAGTAGCAGGAACACCTCGTAATAGTGACTTAGTGTTTGCTCCTATGTTCGATGTTCAGGCTTCAGCCGGGATTGGTAGCGATGTCGTTGCTGAAGATATTGAAGACTACTTTGCCTTTAATAAGTCTTTTTTATCGCGTCAGTTAAGTGTCTCTAGCGAGGAACTGGTGTTCGTGACTATTAGCGGCGACAGTATGTTACCAACGTTGCATGATAGTGATCGCGTGCTGGTGGATATGTCACAAAAAACAGTTAGTCATGAAGGTTTGTATTTGTTGCAAAGCGAAAGTGGCTTAATGGCTAAGCGTTTAAGTGACCATCAAGGGTTATTGCGAGTTGTAAGCGATAATCCAGAGTTCGAAAGCTGGACGATCAAAGCATCTGCTAGAGAAGCTAATCCTATCGCGGGTAAAATCGTTTGGTGCGCTCGGACTATATAGTGTTAGAAACCGTTAGCTTTTAATAAAATTAGATATGAAACTTTTGCATTTCATCGTCAAGTTCGGTGCTGTTTTGTTCTACTTCATTGGCGATGCTCGACATATTCTGTGATTTATTGAGTAAGTCTGTAGCAGCGTCGTCAACGGCTAAAATATTTTGAGCAATTTCATTCGCGGCCCCCGCTTGCTGTACCCCTGCGGTAGCGACTTGTTCAATCAAGCTGCTAACTTGATTAATTGAACTTTCTATATTATCGAGCACTTCACCTGTCTTGGTTGCCTCTTCTTCACTTTCATTCGCTTGTTCACAGGACGTAGCCATTGCGGTAACCGCTTTTTTGGCAACTTGCTGTAAGCTGGCAATGGTTTTTTCTATTTCATCTGTAGACGCTTGAGTACGTGTTGCTAATGTACGAACCTCATCTGCAACTACCGCGAAGCCTCGGCCTTGTTCACCTGCTCGTGCTGCTTCGATGGCTGCGTTTAACGCCAGTAGGTTGGTTTGCTCTGCAATCGCTTTAATAACATCAATAACCGTACTAATAGACGCTGCTTGATGTGCGAGCTGCTCGATCTCTTCTCCGGCACTTCTGACATTATTGGCGAGGGTTCTAATGACTTCTGCTGATAAATGAGAATGCTTAGAGCCTAGAGCAGCTTGCTGCTGCGACTCATTCATTTTCTGAGCGGCATCTTTACAGTGAGAAGATACCTCTTGAGCTGTGGCTGCCAGTTCAGTTGCTGCCGTAGAAATAATAGTGACTCTATTTTTTTGTTCATCGCCTAAGGTATAAATTTCTTGGGAAACGCCCAGTAATATATCGGAAGAACTTAATAAGGTACTTGAGTGACTACGCACTTTAGAGACGGCGTTTCTTAATTGTGAGTAAGCATTTTTTAATGAATTGATTGTGCTGCCTAATTGATCTTGGCTTTTAGAGTGATATTCTTGATTTAATACACCGCCCTCAAGATCATCAGCCATGTGCTGCGCTATCCCCACATTTATGTCGATTGCGATACGAAGGCACATAAATAAATAGCAGGCGATTAGAAACAATATTGCGAATGTTCCAAGCGAAAAAATCATAGAACTTACTATGTCATCCTTATCTTTTTTAAGGGTAGCTATGTAAACAATATTCAATGCTTTATCTAGACTTACAACTTTCTGAATGGCTTCAGTACCCATTGAGAAATATTCATTTCCTGTAATACTGGGTGTGTCTGGATCTAATAATTTGTTTTTAGTCGTTATTTGAAAAGCTTCGACGGCATTGATTACGTGTTTGAGTTCTTCGGGAACGTAATGTGAAGAAAGGTTGCTAAGAATTTCGAATTCTAACCTAATCAAATCTAGGTCATTTTTTATTTTACTGTTTAATGTACTTGCCATTACAAATGAGTTGGTATCAAAGCTGCCTTTGGTCGCTACACCGGCACCAATACCGCGAAGTTGTCCTAAATTCTCTTGAAGTTTAGGCATACCAAAAACAGTCAAATTCATCATTTCATAGGTTGATAAATTAAGGTCTAAGGAAAGTCCCGATTGAATCGCGATATGGCTAAGCAAATTATCAACTTGGGCTACCCAATCACTGTGGTGTTTGAAGCTATCATGGGCGGGCAGAGTCTGAATGTTCTTCAGTAAAAGAGTTTTCCAAGTTTGTTGCAGGCTGTCTAAGTTTTTTCTGCTTGATTGAGAATATAAATCGTTTTTTAAACTTTTCTTCGCTTGTTCGATCGCTTTTATCATCTCTACTTCTAAGGTATTAATGACAGAATCAATGTCTTTATTTCCTCCAAACCATTGAGCAGACGTACCACGATGTTTTGCAGCAAGCACCCGTAAAGGTTTTAAGGCATTAACAGCATCAATACCTTTCATTTTATTTTCAATGAGATAGATTTTATTACTGTTTTCTTGATAAATGAATACGGAAGCATACATTATGGGCAGCATTAGGGTTAATAATATCACCTGAAATTTTCGGGTAAATGAAAGACGATTTAAAAATCTTATACCTAATGAATACACGATGGCTAGCCTATAATTTACATTGTTAGAACTTAGTATAGGTGGTAATTTTGATGTTGAAAGAATTTAGCATAGATATTGATAGGTGCCAGTACTGAATTAGCACTAAGTCAGTACTACGAGGCGTTTGAGGAATTTATTAAATGAGAAACCTGCTGCTTTAGATAAGGGTTTGACTTTATCTTCATTGATTAGTGGTTGCTGAATATTCACCTTACCTGCGAAAACAACCCAATTTCCACCCCCGGTATCACACATATAAATCTGATCGAAATGCTCATTTAAGGCATGGGTCAGATGCTCTTCCATTTTATGATCTAACCAATAATTGAGTACTAGCCAGCCTCCTTGATTAAGTCGGCGGTGAGCGTTTGCAATAAATTGAGCGGACAGTTGTTGCTGATCGATGCCTTCTGCCAGGTACATATCAGCAATAATAATGTCTGTATTTATGTCACAATTTTTTAGATATTCAAAACCATCGATTATGTGTAACTTAATGTTTTTGTGTTGTGGTAATTGGAAGTATTTATGTGCAAGTTGAGCGACTTTGCGGCGTAATTCAATACCGACCAATTGACAGTCGGGTACAAGATGATGAAACGCGGTTAACAAGCTGCCACCGCCAACACCAATAATCGTCACCTGCTTAGGTTTGACTAATAATAATGAGAGAAGAATGGCGCGAGTATATTCGTGCTGTAAAACATGGGGTTGATCGATCAATTGACAGCTTTGTTCATCATCAGTGCCAAAGGTTAGGTAGCGTTTATTGCCATCATCTAACACTTGAATGGGGCCGTGTTCATCGTAAGTTCTGTGTATTTCACGGGCAGACTTTTTCATTTTTTTAGATTAACTTTGTGGTGGACTTTTAGATAATTATTTTGAAATTTATCAATGCCCATTGCGGTAATCTGCAGTTCAATCATCTTCCTAAAGGCGGGTAATATTGCAGAGAAGCTTTTATCTGCGTGAAGGTCATTTAAGATACTGACAGCCGCTTCAATGGTTGATAAACCATCTTCTCTTGGCGATTTTCGTATTTTATATTCACTGGTATGGGTTGGCTGTATGGCAATACTGGGGATTTTCATAAGCCAGGGGTTGAGGTGTAAAAGCCGAGACACCTTGCGCCAGGTACCATCGAGTAAAATAAGATATTTGAAGTTAACTTTTGCAGCTTGAGGACCGCTGAGACTCTCGGTATTTGGAAAAACTAACAGGCTTTCTTGTTGCCAGTTTTTGCCTAGCAGTTCAATAGGGTCAAAAATTTCACCAATAATGAGCCGAGCGCCTATAATTGATTTTGCTAAAATAGGCGCTGAAGACAGTGCATGCTTTGCTTCTGTAGGATCCTGCAGAATAATCAGCTGATAAGCACACTCAAGTGTAACGATGTCATCACATAAACAGGTTTTTACAGGTCTCTCGCAATGAGGGCACAGTGCTCGTTTTGACATCGCTATGAGTTACTTTCCTTTGTTGGCCTATTGTACTAGTCAATAAAAACTAGACTCAGCCAAGGCACATAGGTAATTAATAGAACGGTGGTCAGCAAGATAAAGAAGAAAGGAATCGTTGCTCGATACAGTTCAGTTACTGGACGCTGGAAGCGGAAGCTGGCAATGAATAAGTTCATGCCGACCGGTGGCGTGAAATAACCCAGCTGCATATTCGCTAAGAATAAAATTCCCAGGTGTACTGGGTGAATACCAAATTGAATCGCTATGGGTAAAATAATAGGCACCATAATCACAATGGCCGAGAATATGTCGAGCATCATCCCCAGCACCAGTAAAAACAAGAACAATAGAAATAAGAAGGTCAGTTGGCTATCGATGTGTTCACTAATAAAATCGAAAATAGCGGTGGGTATACCTGCATCAATCATATAATTAGTAGAGGCTAACGATACGGCTAAGATGACCATGATCGCGCCCACTAACTTCATCGAATCACGCATTACGATGGGCAGTTTACGGAAACTGATTTCTCTACGAATAACGACGGTAACCAATAAAACATAAAAAGCGGTGATGGCTGCGGCTTCGGATACGGCAATAAAGCCGCCATAAATTCCGCCTAGCACGATAAAAGGGAGAGGTGCTTCCCAGCCAGTATCTTTAATCGCAGCCATGGCTTCTTTTGCATCAAATTTTGTTTTGTTGGCGATAGCCGCAGGATCTCTTGGCTGAATGGCACTGTAAATAGACAGGGCAACGAGCATCAAAGTACCTGGAATAATACCGGCTAAAAACAAATCATCAATGCTAACAGGAATGTCCAACGCCAATTGCTGAGCGACCACGCCATAAAGAATCAAGGGTAATGAGGGAGCAAATAGTAAGCCTAGGCTGCCTGATGTGGTGATTAAACCCAGATTGAAATTGGTGCTATAGCCCGCTTTTTTTAATGCAGGGTAAAGCAAGGCCCCTAACGCAACAATGGTAACGCCAGAAGCCCCGGTAAAGGCGGTAAACAAAGCGCATGCAATTAACGCGACGATGGCTAAACCACCGGGCATCCAACCCAATAGCGCATCGGTAATACGCACCA
>JBNMQK010000053.1:0-8693 GCA_051278005.1 Oleispira sp.
TGATTATGATGTTTGGCACCAGTGCGGTTTATCACCTTGTTCAAGGCAGTGATGAAAAGATACTAAAACTTAAACGCATCGACCATATGGCGATCTTCGCTATGATAGCGGGCACTTACACACCCATTTGCCTAATCGCGTTACGAGATACATTTGGCTGGACACTTTTAATCGCCGTTTGGAGCCTCGCTTTTGCTGGCATTCTATTAAAGATCTTTTGGATTGGCGCCCCCCGCTGGTTATCCACGCTTATCTACTTAGGCATGGGCTGGGCGAGTGTCTTTGGTCTATCAACAATGAAAGAGGTTATGCCTACCGCCTCGTTTGATTGGTTATTTTATGGCGGTATGGCTTATACATTAGGCGCAGTTGTGTACGGCACTAAACGACCTAACCCTTGGCCTAATTCTTTTGGTTTTCACGAAATCTGGCACATTTTTGTTATGGCTGGGGCGTTTTGCCATGCGATATCGATTTATTATTTGTTGTGATCTCTATTTGAGGCTGTCTATTTCATCAGCAACACAGGCAATACCTGCAACGCCAGAAAGATCTGGTATAATGCCTTTTTTCTGCTAGACCAGCCTCTTTTCGTGGAGTTTCACCTTGAGCCAACCTGCCAACTTTTCCTCTCTTGCGTTACCGCAAGGCATGATCGATAACCTAGACCAAATGGGTTATCTAAACATGACACCAATTCAAGCGGAAGCGCTGCCTTTTGTGATTCAAGGTCGTGATGTACTTGCCAAAGCCCAAACCGGTAGTGGTAAAACAGCCGCTTTTGGCATAGGTATTCTAGCCAAGCTGAACCAACGCAATTTCGGCTGTCAGGCTTTGATTTTATGCCCGACTCGCGAACTAGCAACTCAGGTTGCGGATGAAATCCGTACGCTGGCACGCTATCAGCAAAACATCAAAATCCTCACCTTATGCGGTGGCCAATCTATCGGTCCACAAATCGGTTCTTTAGAGCACGGCGCGCATATTGTGGTCGGTACTCCTGGTCGTATTGCTGATCATATCAACAAAGGCACGTTGGATCTAAACGCTGTTGAAACCGTGGTTTTAGATGAAGCTGACCGTATGTTAGACATGGGTTTTGTTGATGAGATCACTAAGATCATCAGTCACACACCTTATGACCGTCAAATGTTGTTATTTTCTGCGACGTATCCAGAAGGTATTCAATCGCTGAGTAAAGAATTTCAGCACGAGCCTGAAACGATTACGATCAAAGACGAGCAGTCAAAGAGCACGATTATTCAGCGCTTCTATGATGTGCCGAAAATGAAAGATAAAGATGAAGCCTTGCTTACGTTACTCGGCAGCAAAGCTTCTGAGTCTACGGTAATCTTCTGTAATACTAAGCTTGCTTGTTATGACGTTTTAGAATTTTTACGCGAACGTGGCTATCACGCACTCGCACTCATAGGCGAGATGGAGCAGCGTGAACGCGACCAGGTATTGGTTCGTTTCTCGAATAAAAGTGCCGCTATTTTGATTGCGACTGATGTCGCATCTCGTGGTTTGGATATCGATGATCTTGATTTGGTCATCAACTACGATGTAACGCGTGATCCTGAAGTTCACGTTCACCGTATTGGCCGTACTGGCCGTGCGGGTAAAGAAGGTTTAGCACTTTCATTGATGGCCGCTTCTGAAGTGAAGAAGATGTTCGCGATTAATGAATACATGAACACAAAATACGATACCAGCGATATCAGTAAACTGAAAAGCCCTTACGAGCCCAAGAAGCCGAACATGGTGACCTTGTGCATCGATGGTGGTAAAAAGAGCAAGCTACGCCCAGGTGATATTTTAGGTGCGTTAACCGCTGGCGGTGAAGTGCCAGGGACTGACGTGGGCAAGATCAATATGTTTCCGAATCACGCGTATGTTGCTGTTGCCCGTCCGAGTGCGCGCATCGCATTGCGATTGATTCAAGAGCAAAACATGAAGGGTCGTCGCTTCAGAGTACGTCGTTTATAAACGCTACAGTAACCCGCTATAAAAATATTGAGAGCAGCCTAGCCGCTCTCAATATTTAATCATTAAATAGACCATTTAAATCAACAACTATTATATTAACGAGAATAGAATGGCACTAACATTACAAGAGCAACTGCTAGCCATGGGGCTAACGGATAAAAAGAAAGCCAAGCAGGCTGAAAAGCAAAAAAAGAAAAACGTGAAAGAAGCCCGTAATGGCGCTGATATTATTGATGAAGCAAAAGTATTAGCAGACAAAGCGAAGCAAGAAAAAGTGGCCCGTGATAAAGTTTTAAACGACGAGACAAAAGCAGCTGCACAAGCAAAAGCGATTATTGCTCAGATCAAGCAGCTGATTAAAATGAACACAATCTCGATCAATGGCGACCTAGCGTACAATTTTACTGCGGGCACCAAGATCAAGAAAATCTACGTTAATGAAGATATTCAAGACCGTCTAAGCCGCGGTAAGCTAGCCATTACCAGCCCTGAACAAGATAATAAAACCTTCGTAATTATTCCATTAGGCGTGGCTGAAAAAATTCGTCAGCGCGACCAAGAATGTTTTATCTACATTGCTGAAAACGCATCAAAAGAAATCGAAGAAGATGACCCGTATGCAGACTATCAGATTCCTGATGACCTGATGTGGTAGTCATGTAGCGATTAATAACCGCGTATCAATAAAACACCTCTCAATAAAAATCTTCTCAATAAAAAAGGCCACTGCTAACACGGTGGCCTTTTTTTTTGGCCTTACGTTCGATACAAAACCTGTATCAAGTGAAAACCAAACTGAGTTTTTACTGGGCCATGAACTTTAATAACTTCGCTTTTAAAAACGATCTTATCAAATTGGCGCACCATCTGCCCCGGCTTAACTTCTCCTAAATCACCACCGGCTTTTTGACCGGATGGGCACTGAGAGAATTGCTTTGCTAGTTTGGCAAAATCAGCCCCTTTGGCAATACGATCGCGTAATCGATTGGCTTCTAAACTGGTTTTAACAAGAATGTGGCGTACGCCGGCTACGGGCATGGTCGTTCCTAAAATGGTCTATTTCAGTCATTTTACCAGCTATCCTCCTGAATGGCTGTCGCCCTTCCGCTTTTAAAGCATATTACTCATATTTTCCTGACCAATTGGACAAAATATCTATATTTGACCTCACTTTCAGATCGTTTTATGTGAGAATAAAGGAAACATTTTAGCCGGATAAATAAACATGTCAGTATTTGAAATAAAACATCCTCTCGTTCAACACAAAATCAGTTTAATGCGTGCTAAAAATATGAGTACTCGCAGCTTTCGCCGTCTGGCGGCAGAAGTTGGTTGCTTGCTAACGTATGAAGCCACTAAAAATCTTGAACTGGAAGACTTCCAAATGGAAGGTTGGGACGGCGAGTTAACCGGCCAGCGGTTAGTCGGTAAAAAGGCAACGGTTGTGCCTATTCTACGTGCAGGTATTGGTATGCTAGACGGCGTTTTAGAGTTAATGCCAAGCGCCAAGATCAGTGTTGTAGGTCTATACCGTGATGAACAAACGTTAGAGCCAGTGACCTACTTCGAAAAGCTTACCAGTGATATCAGTGAACGCATGGCCTTAATCATTGACCCTATGTTGGCAACAGGTGGTTCAATGAACAAAACCATCGAATTGCTTAAAGAAGCCGGTTGTAACGACATTCGCGCACTTGTTCTGGTCGCAGCACCAGAAGGCATCACAAAGGTTCAAGAAGCGCATCCCGATGTGGATATCTATACCGCTTCAATCGATAATCACTTGAATGAAGATGGTTACATCATTCCTGGTCTGGGTGATGCTGGCGATAAAATTTTCGGCACAAAGTAGCTTTTAACGAATAAAAAAATAACTTCTCTATTCACGTTTAAGGAATTTATATGTCAGACAACTCGTTATCACCCAGTAGCGTTGATCAAAGCAGCTTCAACCAACCCACTTGGCGTAATGCGCTGGCGGGCTTGCAGATGCTGTTCGTTGCCTTTGGCGCACTGGTATTAATGCCACTGATCACGGGTCTAGATCCTAGCGTGGCCTTATTCACCGCCGGTATTGGTACGCTGATTTTTCAGTTTATTACTAAGCAACAAGTGCCTATCTTTTTAGCGTCTTCGTTTGTCTTTATCGCGCCGATTGCTTACTCCGTTCAAACCTGGGGTATTGCGGCGGCAATGGGTTCATTGTTTGTTTCTGGCTTAGTGTACGTCGCGATTGCAACCATGGTAGCTGTTCGTGGTGCTGGATTTTTGCACCGCTTAATGCCTCCTGTTGTGACAGGCCCAATCATCATGGTAATTGGTCTCGGTTTAGCACCGATTGCGGTAAACATGGCGATGGGTAAAACCGGAGATGGCGCGGCTGAGTTATTCCCTTATCTCGATTCTTTACTCGTTTCCATGTCGGCACTACTGACCACGTTACTGGTAGCAACTCTGGGCAAAGGTATTTTCCGTTTACTGCCCATTATGGCCGGTGTTTTTGTCGGCTATATCATGGCATCAATCATGGGTATGGTGAGTACAGAAGCCGTTGCGAGCAGTGAATGGTTTGCGATCCCTAATTTTATTACACCTGAATTTAATATTGCAGCGATTTTGTTTATGCTGCCAGTGGCGATTGCTCCGGCTATTGAACACGTCGGTGATATTTTAGCGATCGGCAGTGTGACCGGAAAAGATTATACCAAGAAGCCGGGACTGCAGCGCACGTTATTAGGGGATGGTATTGCAACCTCAACAGCAGCTCTATTAGGCGGCCCGCCAAATACGACTTACTCTGAAGTGACGGGGGCTGTCATGCTGACTAAAATGTTCAATCCACGCATCATGATTTGGGCAGCCTGCTTTGCAATAATTTTAGCCTTTGTCGCCAAGTTTGGTATCGCATTACAAACCATACCCGCTCCTGTTATGGGCGGTATTTTAATATTATTGTTCGGCTCTATCGCTGGCGTCGGCATGAACATTTTGGTGAAAGCTCAGGTCGACCTAACGGATCAACGTAACCTAGTGATTGTATCAACTACTTTAGTATTCGGTATTGGTGGTATGGCAATTGGTAATGCTGACTTCAGTCTACAAGGCATCAGCCTATGTGGTTTGGTCGCGATTACGATGAACCTGTTATTACCACAGACCCAGGTTGATGATGAATCACTTGACCAAGAACAAGCGATTGCTAAAGACCTGATTGACCATAACCGTTCTTAAGATAGGACGTTAATACCACTATTTATTGAAACGGTACTAACCAAAAAAGGCCACTAACTGAATCGGTTAGTGGCCTTTTTTTGTAATACGCATTAAAAAGAGTTTGGCGTTTAAATAGAACTTTCTTTTAATTCTCTTTCAAGGTTAATACTCGCAGCACGTCGCTTTTCCGCACTAATCCAACGTGAACGCTGCTCAGCCGTGTGTAAAATAACCGGTGGAACCTTAGTCGGTTTACCATTATCGTCCACGGCAATCATCGTGAAGAAGCAAGTATTGGTATGACGTACTGATTTACCTTTTAAATCTTCAGCAATCACTTTAATACCAATTTCCATCGAAGTACGACCGGTATAATTCACTGTCGCTAATAGTGTTACCAATTCACCGATAAAAATTGGCTCACGAAAAACCACTTTATCAACCGATAGTGTCACGCAATAAAAACCGCTATAACGCATACCGCAAGTCAATGCCGCCTTATCAAGCAACTTTAATAATTCACCACCGTGCATCTTGCCAGAAAAATTGGCCATTCCTGGTGACACGAGCTCGGTCATTTCTGTAGTAACAATTTGTGGCATAACCGTCTCTTCACGTATTTTTTAGGGAATAAGAGTGCTTTAAGCACATAACAGGCCAATCGCACCATTTTGACTCAACTTGTATGTTCGTTGCACAATAATGTGCATAATCCAATAACAAAGTTGACATTTCAATAGCATCAGCATGATAACAGGTCTGCTTGGTCTGGGCCATCGTATAAATTTTGCACTAGAGCTGTGCAAGCCTGACTAAGTTAAGCACTGTTATTGAGCAAGGTTATTGGCTTTTGCGTGTTTGACGAACTTTGTCGTAGGCCGTTTGAATGTCTTGGGTTTTTTCTTTTGCCAGCTTCATCATTTCAGCAGGTAACCCTTTTGCCACCAGCTTATCAGGATGATGCTGACTCATCAGTTTACGATATTCTCTTTTCAAATCACTATCACTGATATCAGCTTTTACACCGAGCACGGCATAGGCCGTCGCTACTTCTGAATGCGCGCTGCGATTTCGTCTTCGATTACCTTGAGGACCTTGACTATTAGCGCTGCTATTAGAGTTCCAGCCACCCGCGACTGCTGCTTTAACACGTGAATGAATCCATTCAAACTGAAACGCTGAAATGCCTAAATCTCGACATAAACGATCCAAAACTCTGCGTTCTTCTAACGATAACTGACCATCGCTATAAGCAACGCTGAGCTGTATTTCTAAAAACATTTGCGACAGTGAAGCCTGATGATTCAAGGCTTCTTTTAACCGACGTAAATCAGGGCTAAGATCGAAGTGTTCATCCTTTCCTTCGGTAAAGAACTGAATCGCTTGCTGGCGCATATCGCCATCAAGTCCCATTTGACTCATAATATGTTGCGCAGCGGTTATTTCTTCATTTGAGACATGGCCGTCGGCTTTAGCAATGCGCCCCATTACCCGAAATGTTGTACGAAAAAAAACTTGTTGAATCTGCATCTGCAATGACGCATTCATATTTGGGGATTGCTGAGTATCATCAGCCAACATATTGCGTTCAATAAATTGATCTAATAAATGCCCGACTATCATCCCGATAATAATACCAAATGGCCCACCGCTGAAAAGCCCAAGCGTCGCGCCAACTATTTTCCCTAACCAAATTTTCATAATGTGCCTGCCATCTTTTTCGTCCCCTGCTTTGCGGTTAGCAGATCTTCTACTTGTTGTAATCGTGCAGGCGTTCCTACGTCGACCCATTGGCCGCTATAAAGCTCACCGGTTGCGTTTCCTTGAGCCATGGCATGCCTTAATAACGGCGCTAATGGAAATACACCTGATGCTAACAATTCGTATTTCACCGCATTAAATAAAGTCGGTTTTAATAAACTAATACCACTAAAAGTCAGCGCGGCTTTATCAATCGTCAGCGGATCACTCTTATCAAGCACGGCATGTGAGTCTGTTAGGACAAAGTCGCCTGCAGGATTGTGCTCAGGGTTATTCACTAACCATAAGTGACAAAGACTGTGAATCTCTTGTGGTATTTTAATGCGCTCCCAATCCAGCCAGACATCACCATTCACTAACAAGAAAGCTGACTCTGATTCGTCATTATCCATTAACAAAGGCAGCGCCTTATAAATCCCACCACCGGTTTCTAACGCTTCTTGCTCTGCGGAATAATGAATACGGCAGCCCAGCTGACTACCATCACCTAAGGTGTCTTCAATCATATGACCTAAATACGCATGATTGATCACAATATCGTGAATACCCAAAGCCACAAGCTGTTCAATGTGATGAACAATTAAGGGCTTGCCCGCAACCGGCAATAACGGTTTAGGACAATGATCGGTTAAAGGTCTCATGCGAGTGCCTAAACCGGCGGCAAGAATCATGGCTTTCAAATCAACATTCCTTTAAACCACTTTTTTTGTTTAAAGCAGGCAAAAATACCGACTCTAACCATGCACTAAACTCTGCAAATTCTGGGTACACTCGCGCAGCTTGCACTATGTATTCGCACGTTCTTGGTACATCGTTCAAATAACCCTGCTTGCCATCACGAATGCTTAAGCGAGCAAAAATACCGGCGGCTTTCAAATGACGTTGCATGCCCATCAAATCAAAATCACGGACAAGCTGATCTTCACTAACATTGTCGGATCGGGCACGTGCCTTCAGGTAAATACTATTGCTTTTAAAGTAGGCTAACCACGCTAATACCTGCTCACGTGGCCATTGGATATAGCAATCTTTTAACAGCGATACCAGGTCATAAGTAATAGGGCCATAAACTGCGTCTTGAAAATCAATAATGCCAATAAAATTGTTATCATGCAGAGGAGGATTGGCTTTACAGACCATCAAATTACGTGAGTGATAGTCACGATGTACCATGACTTGAGGTTGCGCTAACGCCGAGTTCGCCAAGGTTTCAAATACCTGAGCCAACATCTTTTTTTGTTGGGCACAAAGTATTAAACCCAAGTGCTTTTCGCACAGCCAGTCGGTAAATAGAGCCATCTCACGATCTAACAACTCGCCATTATATGGCGGGATATTGTCGGTACGGGGCAGTTGCTGCAACTCAATCAAAGAATCTATCGCTGATTTATATAGGCCGTCTGCTGCGTCAGAGGTTAGCTCTGGGTGTAACAGCACATCACCAAAGTCTTCCAGCAGCATAAACCCTTGGACTTCATCAAAGGCGAGTACTGTGGGAACTTTTACGCCAGCAGAGGACCAAACATTAGCAATATCAACAAATTGACGGCTATTTTCATGTTCAGGTGGCGCATCGACAGCGATCCAGCGCTTTTGCACACCCTTTTCATTATAAATGATGCGAAAATATCGCCTAAAACTAGCATCACCCGATACGGTTACCATTTGAGCAGGTATACTGTGCTGATAAAGTAGTTTGATCTGATCGGCAGCCCATTGGGCTAAAACTT
>JBNMQK010000054.1:0-7109 GCA_051278005.1 Oleispira sp.
GTAAAAAAGTGTTGGCTCAAGAAATGATTGAATATGGGGTTAGAATTCAAGTCAAGCGAGCGCTTTTAAACAAGCTATGTCATAATTGAGGAATAATTATTCCTAACTCTGAGCGGGTTTCTCAGGGTGCGTAGCTTGAAATAGTGGAGCCTTAGATGAGCCAAGATAACTTAATCATATTTGATACGACGATGCGTGACGGCGAACAGAGCCCAGGCGCATCAATGACGAAAGATGAAAAAATTCGTATCGGTAAGGCCCTCGAAAAAATGAAGGTTGATGTTATTGAAGCAGGTTTTGCGGCTGCCAGTCCTGGCGACTTTGAATCTATTCAAGCGGTTGCTGAAAATGTTAGATTCAGTACTATTTGTAGTCTAGCGCGTGCTGTCGATCGTGATATTGAACACGCAGCAGAAGCGTTAAAAAAAGCCGAACGTGCCCGTATTCATACTTTTATTGCGACTTCTCCTATTCATATGCAATACAAGCTTCGCATGAAACCTGATGAGGTTATTGAACGCGCGGTTTATGCGATTAAAAAATCTCGTAGCTTTGTAGAAGATGTTGAGTTCTCTTGTGAAGATGCTGGACGTTCTGAAATCGATTTCTTGTGCCGTATTATTGAGGCGGCCATTAATGCAGGCGCACGCACCATCAATATTCCAGATACCGTTGGTTATGCAGTGCCCTCAGAGTTTGGTGCCACGATAAAAACGCTTATGGAACGTATTCCAAATGCAGATAAAGCTATCTTTTCGGTTCACTGCCATAACGATCTAGGTCTAGCGGTAGCAAATTCATTAGCGGCAGTTGCTAATGGCGCGCGTCAAGTTGAATGTACTATTAACGGCTTGGGTGAGCGTGCAGGTAACGCTTCGTTAGAAGAGATTGTGATGGCTACCCGAACGCGTCATGACTTGTTTAATATTTCTACGGGTATCGATGCCACTCAGATCGTACCCACGTCCCGCTTGGTCTCATCGATTACCGGTTTCCCTGTCCAGCCAAACAAAGCTATTGTTGGTGCGAACGCGTTTGCTCATGAGTCGGGTATTCATCAGGACGGTGTATTAAAGCACCGTGAAACCTATGAAATCATGAGGGCTGAAGACGTAGGCTGGGGCGCTAACAAAATGATTATGGGCAAGCACTCTGGGCGTGCTGCTTTCCGCAGTCGGTTAGAAGAGCTAAACGTTAAGTTTGCTACCGACGAGGCGCTCAACAATGCTTTTGCACGGTTTAAAGAATTAGCAGATAAAAAGCATGAAATCTTTGATGAAGATCTTCAAGCTTTAGTATCAGAAAGCAACTCAAAAATGGCTTGTGAACGTTTCAAATTAGTCTCCTTATCCGCCAATAGTCAGACAGGTGAAATACCCACGTCTGAAGTTGTTCTGAATATGGATGGCCGTGAGAAGAAAGCTAAATCTGATGGCAGTGGTCCTGTTGATGCCGCTTTTAAAGCAATTGAATCAATGGTTGATTCGAAATCTAACTTACAGTTGTACAACGTAAATGCCATTACGGAAGGTACCGATTCACAGGGTGAGGTGACGGTTCGCTTAGAAAAAGGCGGTCGTATTGTCAATGGTAGTGGTGCTGATACCGATATCGTAATTGCCTCTGCGAAAGCCTATATATGTGCACTGAATATGTTGATGGATGGTAAAGAACGTCAGCATCCACAGATAGAGGGAGTTTAAGTCTCTCGGCTTAATTTAGTACCTATGTCAGTCTTATGTTAGAGCAGCAACGTATTGAGTATTTGCAGGCGATGGGGATCCAGTTATGGATACCTCGTCATGCCTTGGATAATGCGGCTGAGCCAAATTGGCTGGCAGGTTCTGAATCGAATAATTCACCATTAGCCGTTAGTAACAGCACGTCTGTCCAGGCGGGTCACGCAGCTGACTTATTAGCCAATGTAGGCTTAGGCAATACTCAACATACTGAAGGCATAACTTCTCCTCAACTTCAGGTTCCTCAAGGTAATCGCATTCAGGCTAAATCAAAAGAGTTAACAAGAGAAATAGCCGAGCCTGCTATTTCTTTGGAAACCACTCAGATTGATTTAACAGTGCCGACGTTTGAATTACATTTTGCGTTATGGCCTTGTGGAATATTATGGGTTTCAAACCAGCCTTTTGAGCAGAAAGATCACGGCTTTCAAACAGCGGTGAGTTATTCATTACTTGGAAGTTCAGTACCTCATGCAAGCTATTCTCAATTTAAATGGCCTTACATAGAAGGCAGTCATGAAGATCAGAGTATGGCTGTTGCGATGAGAGCGTTAACGGCTCAGTGGGAATTTATGAGTAGCCAAGGCGCTCGTGGGTGGGTGGCAACTGATTCATCAAGCCTTCAATGGCTTGGTAAGGTTGCGGCTAAAGCATTATATTCAGTTGATGAGCGCAGTGAGATTTATAGTCCTGCAGGTAAAAAACAACTTTGGTCAGCTCTACAAACACTTTTTAATAAACAAGTATCCTAACTAATGCCTATTCGCCAAATGCAAGAAACTGATCTTGATGCAGTAATGGTTAATGAGAGGTTAGCCTATGACTTCCCTTGCCCAGCTTCCATTATGGCGAGCAACCAAAAGCGTTATTATTGCATCGTTTTTGAATCTATCGATGAAAAAAGTAAGTTCACTGAAGTTTTGGGACACGCCATTTTAAGTACCGTTGCTGACGAAGCCAGTGTATTAAATATTGCTGTCTCACCAAAAGCGCAGAGGCGGCGTATTGGCTATCAGTTGATGGAAAATATTTTAGCGCACGCGGTCACTAAAGACTGTGTTGAAGTCTTTTTAGAGGTGCGAGAATCTAATCGCCCTGCCTTTGCTATGTATCATCAGTTTGGATTCAATGAAGTTGGTGTACGTCATAATTATTACCCTAGTAAGCAAGGACATGAAGATGCAATTTTATTGGCCTGCTATCTGTAGCCTACTTCATATTTAGCTACGCGTAGGGTGTTTTTGAAGTTTGCGCTGTAATGTTCTTCTGTGCATTGTGAGAGCACGGGCAGTTAACGATATATTACCTTTATTTACATGTAAAATTCGTTGTATATGCTCCCATTCAAGTCGTTCGATTGACATTGGAGCATCATTGATTTCTATTTCAGACTGATCATTACTTTCTTCGAAGGCTGTGAGTAATTCTTTCACCGTCGCAGGTTTGTGCAGGTAATTAAAAGCGCCTAGCTTTATAGCCTCTACTGCTGTGGGAATGCTAGCGAAGCCCGTTAGTACAACAATTCGTTGCTCATGATTGACCGCCTTTATCTTAGGCAATAATGTAAGTCCTGACTCTTGCCCTAATCGTAAATCCAAGCTGATCCAGTCAAACTTTACTGAGTCTAATTTCTGCATTGCACCGTCAGCATGAGTGGCATAGGTCGTTGTATGGCCAAAGCGTTCTAGACTTCGTCCAAGAATTTGAGCAAAGTGCTCATCATCATCAATGATGAGAATGTTTTTGGCGGGTTTTATTATGTCCATTAATTGTTACTCTTGCAGGGTAAGCGGATAATGCAGGTTGTTGAACCATCGCGATTAGCGGCTAAGTGTACTTGGCCATTAAATTGTTCAATGCTCGCATTACTAAGATAAAGGCCTAATCCAACCCCGTGTTGTTTATTACTAGAAAATAAATGATGTTGTTGTAAATGCTGGGCCGCTCGAGTGTCGGGCTGATGAATGGTGAGTGACCAGTGTTGATCAATAGCTGTGCTTGATAACTCAATGCTTTCTGAGCCTGCCTGAGTGGCATTATCGAGTAAGTTTAACAGTGCCTGATCTAATAAAGGCGACTTGCGAATGTCGACTTGATGTTCAAAGCCTCCATTTGACCAGATTGCGTTAGGCTGACTTAAGCACCAGCGATGGAGCAGGGACGTGAGCCATTGATTGGCATTGATGTATTGCGTTTCACTGTGAATATCTCGCCCTGCGAGTGATAGCCTTTGCAGTGCCTGTCGGCATATCATAACTTGTTGATGCAATAGCTCACGATCTTCTTGTGTAAGATCAAGTTGATGCTCAAGGCTATCGTTCAGTAGCATCTCCATTGTCATTAGTGGTGTGCCCATTTCATGGGCTGTTCCCGCGGCGAGTGTCGCAATGCCGATTAATTGTTCATTTTTTAGTTGTTTTTCACGCAACTCAGCGAGTTGTAAACGTTTTTTTATACTGGCTTCGACTAGCGCTGGAATAATCAAGCTCAAGGCGATCGTGCTAATAACAAAAGTAAGCCACATACCTGCTAGATGCCAGTAAATCAAATATCCTTGAGCATCATTATTGCCGGCAAAATGGTGGCTTGGCATGACAGGCTCTAAAGGGAGGTAATACTGAGTGAGTATCGTGTAATCAATAATGCAGGTGGTCGCAATAATCCAGACCCATATTTTTTTTAGGTTGTAAGCGGCAATAACAACTAGTACGAGAAAATATGAAATTAAAGGATTGCCTGCGCCGCCAGTAGAATATAAAAATAATGTGATAAGTTGAGTTTCAAAAAGTAAATGAAATGCTAATGCATTTGATGATAATTCGCGGCGACCTTGAATAAAACCAATCACTAATAATGGGATATATCCTGCTAGTATAAACCAAGTTTGTAATGCGGGAGCGGCGTCCTTTAACTCAAGGTACGCAACAAAAGATAATAGTAGTGTGGCAATCACACAACGCAATAATATTAAGCGATTGAGTACAAAATTAAGGTTAGATAAAGCAGGATTTTGCATAAATTACATAAGACTCGACGATTATTCATTCATTATTATACGGTGTTAGTGAGTAATCTGTATAATGTGGTTTTTGATCTATATCATAGGCTAAACGCAAAATGAGTCAGTTTGCAGAAGAAGTTGGAAAACGTCGTACATTCGGCATTATTTCCCACCCTGATGCGGGTAAAACCACCATCACCGAGAAACTTTTATTATTAGGTAACGCTATTCAGTTGGCGGGTACGGTGAAAGGTAGAAAAACTGGCCGTATGGCAACCTCAGATTGGATGAAGATGGAGCAAGATCGTGGTATCTCAATTACCACCTCCGTAATGCAATTCCCTTACAAAGACCGCATGGTAAACCTTCTTGATACACCTGGGCACGAAGATTTCTCGGAAGATACTTACCGAACGCTAACCGCGGTAGATTCTGTATTAATGGTGATCGATGGCGCTAAAGGGGTGGAAACTCGAACGGTTAAGTTGATGGATGTATGTCGATTGCGTGATACGCCGATTTTTACCTTTATCAATAAAATGGATCGCGAAGTACGTGATCAAATTGACGTTCTGGATGAGATTGAGTCTGTTCTGAAAATAAAGTGTGCGCCGGTTACTTGGCCCATAGGTATGGGTAAAGCGTTCCGTGGTGTTTATAATCTTTATACCGATACTGTGCATTTAATTCAGCCCGGGCAAGCGAGTATTGTTCCTGATGACGTACAAATTAAAGGCCTCGATACCGCAGCCGCTCGTGAAGCACTTGGTGCAGACGTCGTTGAAGAGATGATTGAGGAAGTTGAATTGGTACGTGGTGGAAGTTACGAGTTCAACCTAGAAGAGTATCTTGCAGGTGAGCTAACTCCAGTATTTTTCGGTACTGCATTAGCGAATTTTGGTATTCGAGAAATGTTAAATTACTTTGTTGATTGGGCGCCAGCCCCTATTTCTCGTCAAGCGGGTGAGCGCTCCGTATTACCGACAGAAGAGAAATTTAGCGGGTTTATTTTCAAAATTCAAGCCAATATGGATCCTAAGCACAGAGATCGTATTGCTTTTATGCGTATCTGTTCAGGTACCTACAGTCGTGGCATGAAGATGAAGCACTCGCGTCTAGGTAAAGATATAAAGGTGGCTGATGCGGTTACTTTTTTAGCAGGCGATCGAACTAATGTGGAAGAAGCCATCTCTGGTGAGATTATCGGGTTGCATAATCACGGCACCATTCAAATTGGCGATACCTTTACTCAGGGTGAAGAATTACGTTTTACGGGTATTCCTCATTTTGCGCCTGAGTTATTTAAACGCGTACGTTTAAAAGACCCGCTTAAAATGAAGCAGTTGCAAAAAGGTTTGCAACAGTTATCTGAAGAGGGCGCGACTCAGTTATTTATGCCACTTAATAATAATGATCTTATTTTGGGTGCCGTTGGTGTGCTGCAGTTTGATGTGGTGCAGCAACGTCTTCGTGATGAATACAAGGTTGAGTGTATTTATGAGCCGATTGCTGTCAGTACCGCGCGCTGGGTTTACTGTGAAGATGAGAAAATATTCACCGAATTTAAGCGTAAAGCCGTTGATAATTTAGCGTTAGATGGCGGTGGGCACTTAACCTATATCGCCCCTACGCGAGTCAACTTAAGCTTAACTCAAGATCGATTTCCAGAAGTTGAATTTAGCTCTACTCGTGAGCATTAGGGCTAAATATTTGACGATGACAGTACTAGCGAAACAATCATTCTGAACTAACCTTGTGTCAAGAGCTGAGCTGATAAAGCGTAGCTATTGTCATAGTGGACTAGTTAGGATGGATAGAGAATGATCGCTTATTTTATAATATCGATATCTATGACGGCGTTAATCTGTTATGGTGCGTACCGAATTTTCCAGAAACAGGTTAACACCTGTCTGCTGACACTCGATGATGCGAAAGGCTATTACCTTATAGCGGCCATACTGATTGGTTTCTTGGGTAGTGCTATTAGCTTCTATGTAGGCCAAGTATTGGGCTACAGTAATCAGGAAGAAAGCTCTAGTGCTATGGCGTTGGCCATCTTGTTAGACATTATGGCAGCCCTCCTGACTTTGATTTGGGGTTTGGTGAGGTTTCACCAGCCTGAAAAATATTAATACAATGCTTTAATTTAGCTCGCCCCGTCCCCCTGAGCTTCATAAAGGCATTGTGAATTTGTAACTTCGTAAATTGGGCTTGCGCGGTGGCTTCTACTTATGTAGAATTTCGCCTCTTTTTTAAGATTGCAAAGCCCTAGAAAGGCGAGAAATTAATGAAAACTTATAGTGCAAAACCAGAAAGCGTACAACGCGAGTGGTTTATAGTTGACGCAGCCGAAAAGACTCTGGGGCGTC
>JBNMQK010000055.1:0-6115 GCA_051278005.1 Oleispira sp.
CGATATAATTCAGTGTGCCCTTTCTGACGACCAAAGCCTTTAACTTCAGTCACAGTGATGCCTTGAACGCCAATTTCAGACAATGCTTCACGCACGTCATCTAATTTGAAAGGCTTAACAACAGCAGTTACGAGTTTCATAGAAAACTCCCTTTAAGTTTAAAAAATCTGAAAATGTGAGCCCTTGCGGAGGCAGGGGCTCATTGTATGTTATTTATTACTCAATAGGCAGGCTGTAAGAAACAACAAATTCTGGAGAGTTTGAAGCCGAAACATTAGTTTTATCAGACGTAGCAACCATCTGGCTTACTGTAAAAGAAACGTTGTCGTTATACGCATAGCTAAGGTCGATGTGAGTATAGGCACCCTTACCATCTTCTTCTAAATCAGTATTAACACCGATAAGACCAGACACAGAACCCATGCCATAACCTAGAGTATTGTAAACGTAGTCGCCACCGTTATCGCTGAAGTTGGTCGTGAAATCTACACCCGCTAAAGAAAGGTTAAGATAAATGTCACCGGCGTCGCCTAACTCGTCAGTAGTTGAATCAGCATCACCCGCTACTACAGCTTCTTCAGACTGAGAAGGATAGATGTAAGCCATGTAACCCACGTCGTAGCTAAGCTTGCCTGCTTCACCAGCAAAACCAACGTATAGATCGTACTCTGTACCTAAACCTGCATCGCCAGAAGAAACCCAAGCGCCAGTATAAAGACCAGACTCATGGGCATAATCTAAGCTACCAGAAACAGCTGCTGCGCCGTTGCTTAGGTTTTGGCCACGCCATAAATAAGAACTAGCAACGCTAGCAGATGCTGAAACTTCAGCTTGAGTAGTCGTAGTAGCCACTAGGCCGGCAGTCATTGCTGTCGCTAGCGCGATTGCTTGAGATAATTTAATCATTAGTTTTTCCCTTCTTCAGTTTTAAGTAACCGTGTCATCACCCTAATGGGTCATGCACTGTCTTTATTAGTGTTACTTCGTTATAGCATGAGCTGTGCCAACTTTATAAAATCCTTTATTTTCAATGACTTATCTGAAAATTAATGGAATATGATTAATTTTCAGTATTAAAAATAGTGCACTACCACTGAGCTTGGCTCTTTTATGGTGCGCGGAAAGAAAAAAGGCGCACCAATGTGGCACGCCTTTCTATGGGAGCGGATATAGCCTAATTAAACTAAGAAATTAGTCTAATAACCTATCCAGTCTAAGAGCCTAGATCGCTAGTAGTTCTTTCGCTTCCTCTGACTCAGACAGCTCACTACCGGCACCCGTTGCGACCACACGGCCACGTTCCAAAATAATAAACTCATCGGCAAGCTCTGCCGCAAATTCTAAATACTGCTCCACCAGTACAATCGCCATCTCACCACGATCCCGTAATAGCTCGATCACCTTACCGATATCTTTAATAACCGAAGGCTGAATACCTTCAGTAGGTTCATCCAGTATTAGCATTTTAGGCCTAAGCAGTAACGCACGAGCAATCGCCAGCTGCTGCTGCTGGCCACCGGAAAGATCACCACCGCGGCGCTTTAGCATTTTTTGCAATACTGGAAATAAAGCAAAGACTTCAGGGTCGATTTTGCGTTGGCTTTTAGGCAGGGCCGAGAATGCGGTTTCTAAGTTTTCTTCAACGGTGAGCTGAGAAAAAATATCACGCCCCTGAGGGACATAAGCAATACCTTGGCGAGCACGATCAAACGGCGCTTTGCCATTTATATCTTTTCCCATCCATTCAATCTGGCCTTTGCTCGCAGACAAATGCCCCGACAACGCTTTCATTAAAGTGGTTTTACCCACCCCATTTCGGCCAAGCACACAAGTCACCTTGCCAATTTCAGCATCCATAGACACATCGTATAACGCTTGACTGGCACCATAGGACACATCGATATTTTTAACGTTCAACATAATTAGCGCCCCAAGTATTTTTCAATAACGTCTTCGTTGGCTTTCACTTCTTGCAAAGTACCTTCGGCTAAGACGCTGCCTTCATTGAGAACGGTCACCTTACAGCCTAAAGCTTCAATGAAATCCATGTCGTGCTCAACCACCATTAAAGAATGGGTTTTCGCTAAGGTTTTAAATAGCTCAGCCGTTTTCAGGGTTTCTTCGTCGGTCATGCCCGCCGCAGGTTCATCGATCAATAGCAGCTCAGGCTCTTGGCTTAATAACATACCAATTTCTAACCACTGCTTTTGGCCATGAGATAAATTACCCGCCAGGTCATCCACCTTATCTGACATATCGATTAGAACTAAAATTTCATCCAGTTTTGACTGTTGCTCAGAACTTAATGTATGAAATAACGATTGCCAAAGTGTGCGGCCGCCTTTTAATGACATTTCTAAATTTTCAAATATGGTTAAACTTTCAATCACACTGGGCTTTTGAAATTTACGACCAATACCCAGGTTCGCAACCGACGCTTCATCAAATTGAGTCAGGTCATAATCAATATTTTTTTGACCCGCATCGTCTGAGGCACTGCTAAACCTGATGGTTCCTTCATCAGGACGCGTCTTACCGGTAATCACATCCATCATGGTGGTTTTACCCGCACCGTTAGGGCCAATAATGGCGCGCATTTCACCCTTCTCAATCGTCATAGAAAGATTGTTCAACGCTTTAAAACCATCAAAGCTAACCGTCACGCCATCCATATAAAGAACCGGAGAGTTATTGATGTGCTTGCTATTAATACTGCTCATTTTTTATCTCCTGCGGGTAGGTTAGCGCTGTCATTCTTCACTATTTTTCTTTCGGCCAGCGGCGTAGAGAATTTGTCAGACATCTGCTGCCATAAGCCCACAATCCCTTTGGGTAGATACAGTGTGCTTAATACAAACAAGCCGCCAAGTAAGAACAACCAGATCTCAGCAAAGGCGCCGGTGAAATAGGTTTTTGCGTAGTTCACTAAAATGGCACCAATAACCGCACCAAATAACGTACCGCGACCACCCACCGCAACCCAGATAATCATCTCGATAGACAGCAGTGGTGCAAACTCACCCGGATTAATAATACCGACTTGTGGAACATAAAGTGCACCCGCAATACCGGCCAACATGGCAGAGACGACAAAAACAAATAACTTAAAATATTCAACACGATATCCTAAAAAGCGAGCACGAGTTTCACTATCACGAATCGCAATCAGCACTCGACCCAATTTAGAGGTCACGATAAAACGACTGATTAAATAACCGATCATCAAGGCTAATGTTGAACAAAAGAATAATCCCGCTCGCGTGGTATCCGCCTGCAAATCAAAGCCTAAAATATCTTTAAAATCAGTAAGGCCATTATTGCCACCAAAACCCATGTCGTTGCGGAAAAAAGCGAGCATCAAAGCATACGTTAAGGCTTGGGTAATAATCGAAAGATACACACCGGTTACGCGTGAGCGGAAAGCGAGCGCACCAAAGACAAAAGCTAAAATACCTGGGGCCAATAAAACCATGACCATCGCAAAGCTAAAGCTTTCAAAACCTAACCAATACCAAGGCAGTTCTGACCAGTTTAGAAATACCATAAAATCAGGAAGATCAGGATTGCCATACACCCCACGATCACCAATCTGCAGCATCAGGTACATGCCCATGGCATAACCCCCTAATGCAAAGAAAGCACCGTGACCCAGACTTAAAATACCGCAATACCCCCAAATCAAATCAACCGAGACGGCGAGTAAGGCGTAGCATAAATATTTGCCCAACAAGGTCATGGTATAAGTCGACACATGAAAGATAGAACTTTCCGGCATGAATAAATTTAATACCGGCACTAAAATCGCCAACGCAGCGAGTACCGCTAATAAGCGGCGGCCACCTTTATCGTTCATTAATAGGGTCGTTAAAGGGCCTAATTTTTTGTTCGAACTGTTATTTATTGAATTCGTCATTTCAGAATTTTTCATAAGAACCTCCTTAACCGTTATCAACTGCACGGCCTTTGAGAGCGAATAAACCCCGAGGACGTTTCTGAATGAATAAAATAATAAATACCAATACGAGGATCTTCGCTAGAACGGCACCGGCGACAGGTTCTAGAAACTTGTTCGCAACACCCAACGACATCGCGCCCACTAGAGTGCCCCATAAATTACCCACCCCGCCAAATACCACCACCATAAAGGAATCAATAATATAAGCCTGACCTAAGTTAGGGCCAACGTTAGTTAACTGACTTAATGCAACGCCCGCAATACCCGCAATACCCGAACCTAAACCAAACGTTAAAGCATCAACCCAACCGGTACGAATACCCATGGAGCTCGCCATGGGACGATTCATAGTGACCGCACGCATTTGCAAACCAAATAACGTACGCTTTAACACAAGGGCTAATACGGCCAAAACGACAAGGCTAAAAATAATGATGTATAAACGGTTATAGGTTAAGTACAAACCGGGGTTGACCATAAAGGTACCTGCTAGCCAGTCTGGAGTAACAACTTCACGGTTAAGTGGACCAAAGATAGAACGCACGGCTTGCTGCAAGATCAAGCTAATACCAAAGGTCGCTAATAACGTTTCTAGAGGGCGACCATAAAGATGACGGATCACTGAGCGCTCAATTAAAATACCGACTAGGCCACTGACTAAAAATGC
The DNA here is from genome assembly GCA_051278005.1 of Oleispira sp. Lineage (GTDB taxonomy): Bacteria > Pseudomonadota > Gammaproteobacteria > Pseudomonadales > Oceanobacteraceae > Oleispira. The sequence continues at coordinate 4,623 of JBNMQK010000055.1, forward strand.
AGCGGGAATAGACACTAGTAAAGACGCACCAATAGACTCAGGCATTAACATCTGCACCACATAGGTGGTGTATGCTCCTAGCATGATCATCTCGCCATGAGCCATATTAATCACACCCATAACACCAAAAGTAATGGCTAGGCCAATCGCAGCTAATAATAAAACCGCACCCAGTGCGAGACCAAAATAGAGATTCTCTAAATAGCCGTTATAGTTCATTAACGTTTCAATATCGGCTAACGTTTTTTCAGCTAATGTGAATTCGTCATTACGATTCTTTTGACGGTCGCTATCAAAGCTAGACAGAAATTTATTTAATTCAACACGTACTTCTGGATACAGTGAAGCCTCCAGTTGTTCTAAAGCCAGTAAACGAATAGTGGCCTGATCTGATTGCAATAACATTAAGGCACGAACGGTTTTTAGAATATCAACGACTTGAGTATTTTTTTCACGCTTTAACGCTTTTTCAACAAAGGCTAAATCAATACTAGAATCATCTTTTAATAAATTCTGCGCTGCGGCAATACGAGTGTTTGCATCAGGATGGTTGATTTTCAATAATGATAGATGAGAACGAAGATTACGACGCAGTGAATTGTTCACGCCAATTCGTTTAACCGCACGTTTCGATAAACCCGTCACTTCTTCTTGGCTAAAAGCATCTAACATTGCATTCGATTTTTTAGCGCTGACTAAAGACATATCAACAACCAATATTCGCTTTTGGCTTTTGTCTGCATTATTTTTCTTTTGATAATACAGCTGGCTGTCTAGCAAAGATTGTAAAACTAATAGTTTATTGTCGTCTTCTATCGCGGCAATACTATTTATAATGTCGTCTTTTTCTTTATAACTTGCCTTAATTAATGCCTGCACCGTTGCAGACAGGGTATTGTGCTGAGCTTGCTTTTCTTCAAAGTGAATTTTTTGAGCAGAGACTTCTGGCGGTGTATTCACCATGTCAGCATTACTAGAAACAGCCAACAATGAAAAACAACTAAGCCACACAATACGCTTCATATATTCGCGCATAATGATGTTCCTAATAAGATTTGAGATTTAATATTTGAAATGAATGTTTGTCTATCAAACATTTAATGCAGGGAGTGCGATCGCACTCCCTGGAATCACAAAGAGATTTACTCTTCGCTAGCAATCGCTTCAGCGCCACACGTTTTAGTCACGGTATTATAGTTACCGCAGTTTATAGGTGCAGTCCAATCAGAAATAAGGACTTTACTCTCTGGAAGGAAATCGGTCCAAGCATCACCTTTCACAATACCGTCAGTCTTCCAAACGATATCAAACTGGCCATCTTCCTGAATTTCTCCAATAAGAACAGGCTTAGACAAATGATGATTAGTATTCATTACCGCAGTACCACCGGTTAAGTTAGGTACCGTGATGCCATACATAGCAGCACGCACTTTATCAACATCTTCACTACCGGCTTTCTCTACTGCTTGTGCCCACATTTTAAAGCCAATGTA
>JBNMQK010000056.1:0-5567 GCA_051278005.1 Oleispira sp.
CCTTAGGAGGGCCCTGTTTTATCCAGTTAAACTATGGGGAGACATACAACGCCGCCATTCTATTACTTTCAGGGGGTTTATGACAACCTTGTAAAGTGAACTTATTCGCGCTTCCATCATCAAATTACGTTATCGTTGTTTAATAATTATTATTTAGTGGTCTGTTTATTATATGAGAGATACAAAGCCTTTACTGATGGTGTCTAATTTTCCTGCACTAACGCGTGCATCGCTAGAAATTTTGCAGGTGAATCTTGGTTATACATGCAATTTAAGCTGCACGCACTGTCATGTAAATGCTGGGCCTAAACGTACTGAGCAAATGGATAAAACCAATATTGACTTGGTTATTGATATTTTAAAGCAGCATACGGTGAAGACCCTTGATTTAACCGGAGGCGCGCCTGAATTGATGCCGCATTTTCGTTATTTGGTGAAGGCGGCCCGTGAGCTGGGTGTGACGGTGATTGATCGCTGCAACTTAACAATTTTAAATGAGCCAGGACAAGAAGATCTTGCTCAATTTTTAGCCGATTATAAAGTAGAAGTTGTTGCTTCGTTACCTTGTTATAGCGAAGAGAATGTTGACTCTCAGCGTGGTAAGGGTGTCTTTGAATCCAGTATTGAGGGTTTGAAAAAACTTAATGCGTTAGGTTATGGCAAAGATGATCCGACATTACCTCTCAACCTTGTGTATAACCCCGGCGGTGCTTTTCTTCCCCCGGGTCAGGTTGAGTTAGAAGCGGCTTATAAAGAGCAATTGGGCGCCGAACATGATATTGAATTCAATAATTTATTCACTATTACCAATATGCCTATCTCGCGTTTTGGGGCCGTGCTGTTAGCGCAGGGTGAATTTTATGATTATATGAATTTGCTCAAAGACAGTTACTCTCATGCCAATTTGGCGGGTGTGATGTGTCTGAATACTGTGAGTGTTGATTGGATGGGCAATCTTTATGATTGTGATTTTAATCAGATGTTAGAAATCCCACTTTCTGGCGGCCATATTAATGACAGGGGTGCTAAATCGGATTATCACTTAACGGATTTATTAACGTCTGACCTTAATGGTTTTCCTATTAAAGTTGCTGAACATTGTTATGGGTGTACGGCAGGCCAAGGCAGTAGTTGTGGTGGGGCGATTGATTAGTGAGTTGTTCGATTAATATTGTCGTTCCGATTTATAACGAAGATGAATCGGTATTAGGTTGGTTGCAGCAGTTAGTCAGTTATCTAGGCGCCGATGATCGACTGGTTGTGGTTGATGCCAGTGATGCGCCTGCACTCAATACTTTTTCTTCTCATGCTATTTTTCAGCACGATCAGGTTTTCTATTTAACATCAAAAAAAGGCCGTGCTGTGCAGATGAATGCTGGGGCTGAGTGTTTGTTATCGCGAATGGATAACGAAAAAGACGCTGCTAGTATTTTATGGTTTTTACACAGTGATAGTGGTCTGTCGTCTACTCATTTGCAGTATTTATCTCAACTGAGTCGAGAGGTCATGTGGGGACGGTTTGATGTGCAGTTGAGTTCAGATTTAGATCTTCGTTCACAGGTATTTCCTTTCGGAATTATTTCTAACTTTATTAATGTTCGTTCTCGTTTGACTCAGGTCATGACGGGTGACCAAGGCATTTTTATGCGCGCTGATATGTTCCAGCAGTTGCAGGGCTATGCCAACATTCCTTTGATGGAAGATGTGGAAATATCTAAGCGATTACGAATGCTGGCTAAGGCAGACTGCGATGGGCCGGTTTTATACACCAGTGCGCGTCGATGGCAGAAACATGGCTGGGCGAAGACTGTATTATTAATGTGGCAACTTAGGTTGATGTATTGGTGGGGCATTTCACCCGAGACATTGGTGAAAAAATATTATGGTTAAAGTCAAAATTAATGACAATGAGGATGAGGATGAAAACCTGGGTCGTATAAAGGCGTTTGATCATAGACGTATTGAATGGGTAGTATTAACCAAAGCGCCTTTTCCTGGCTTGGTAAAAACGCGTTTGATTGCTGAATTAGGTGAGCAAGGTGCGTGCGACGTTTATGAACAATTGCTTGAGCGTTTGTGCGGAAGCTTATCTGATATTGCGAGTTCTCAAGTCGCATTATGGATAGCAGGAAATGCTGATCACAAGGCTTTTCAATCTTGGTCTGGTTTAGCTACGTTTTATACACAAGCTGAAACGGGTGACCTAGGAGAACGAATGGCGTTGGCCGTGCAATCGTCATTAGCGCGGGGTTTTATTCCGGTATTAATCGGTGTTGATGTACCTGATTTAGATGAAGCATACTTAACAAATTGTCTGCGCAAGTTGCAAAATCACGATCTCGTTATTAGTCCAGCCGAAGACGGTGGCTATGGTTTATTAGGTATGAAGCAGTTTTACCCGGCGTTGTTTGTGAATAAACATTGGGGCACGGATAGTGTGTTTGCCATGACAAAGCGTGATATTGATAAACTCGGTATTGAGGCGGCTTATTTACCTGAAGTGTGGGATGTGGATGAGCCTGCCGATGTGCAGCGTTGGATTTTTTAAAGAAAAATCCAGTTAACCTTTATTTTTATATCTATATTCATATTTATAGAGAGTATTAAAGGTTAACCGGTGCAATTGTCTTATTGTTAATCCTTAGTCTTTTGACCAAGGGTTAACTTTCCCTTTTGATTCGGTTGGCGCGTCTTCTTTCGCTTTCCCCCAAGGGCTGGTTGAGTTTCCCGTACTCGGTTGAGTCTCTATAGCGGCAGGTATTTCAACGGGTATCACCGTTGAAATTTCAGTAATCGTTTCCGCAGGAAGCTCGGTTGGCGTTGCAATAGAAAGTTCAGTAATCGCGGTAATAGGCAATTCTGTCGGCGCTTCAATAGGCATTTCAGTAACAGACTGAAGAGTACTTATGGTCTCTGCTTCTGCTGTCGTGTTCCCCCAAGGATTGATAGAGCCGCTTGTCTTAGGCTTTGTCTCAGGTTCTGCAATCACTTCCACTTCTACAATGGCTTTCGCTTTTGCTTTGAATATATGAATCTGAGCATCGATGGTGACGGTTAATTCTTCTAAGCTTGCTAACGCTTCTTTTTTATCGGCTTTGGTGCGCCAATTGTGCGGCGTCATTAATAGCAGATCTTGAATCTGTTGCTGGCTGCTTAGCGTATTTTGGTAGCTTACTTGCTGATGATCAACCAGTTCAAAATCGTCACCCATATTTTTTACGGGGTCGAATTCGGCTTTAGTGATTTCTTCGTACAGTTTTTCACGCAGTTCAATTAAGTGCTTTTCGCCGGTATTCACGCAGATGAAAAAGCCATCTTGCTTGATAACCTTGTGATAGCTTTCTGGCATCAGGCGGGTAAATAAACAGGTAGCGATATCGATGCTGTGCGCTTGCAGAGGAATGTCGATTGCAGAAGCCACTAACCATTCGCTGGTATTGGTACTAGGAACATCTTCTTTCAGTGCTTCAGCTTTTGCACGTTTTGCTGCGGCAATCACGGCATCTTTTGAAATGTCCAAGCCAAACAGGTTATGTTCGATTTGGTGATCGCTTAAACTGTTATGCATGCGCTGGCTGTAATAACCTTCGCCGCAGCCGATGTCGAGCACTTGAATAGGCTGCTCGAGCTTAAGAACTGATATTTTAAGGGCTGAGTCAACAATGATTTGATTCAAACTATCTGAGATAGGGCGATAAAAATCTGAATTCAAAAATGCTTGGCGAGCCATAACCATTTCTTGGCTGTCTCCCGGATTTTTTGAATTTTTCTTGTGCGCTAATAGCAGGTTTAAATAGCCTTGGCGCGCACGGTCGAAGCTGTGATTATTCACACAGCTCAAACTTTTATTGCTCTCGTTTGCGTGTAGGCTTTCCTTGCATACAGGGCATAATAAAATTGATGTAGTCATTTGATTCACAGGTTGTTAATAATGATGTCAATTATTTAGAAAAATATAATATGAAATTATAATATTCATTACGGGGTGTTTGTGTAACAAATATGCGAGGCATGGAGGCCGAACTAAGGCTACAGGGAAGTATTTACGCCGTTTTGTGGAATAAATACCCCGTCATGGATCGTTGTATAATTTTACTAAATCTTACTAATGCTCTTTAAGGGTTTAATCTACTAATAAGTTTTCTAGGATACGTTGGTAAATTGCAGTCAAGATATTCAAATCTTCAGCTTCAACACACTCATCAATTTTATGAATGGTGGCGTTGCGTGGGCCGAGTTCGATGACTTGAGAGCCCGTTGGGGCGATGAAACGACCATCGGAGGTGCCGCCCGCAGTACTGAGTTCAGTATCGATACCGGTGACTGTTTTGATTGCAGCAACCGTCGCGTCGACTAATGAGCCGGATGACGTTAAGAACGGCTGGCCACTTAGGTTCCAGTCGATGTCGTAGTCTAGGTTGTGCTTGGCAAAAATCGCTTCAGTCCGCTCTCTTAGAATATCTTCGGTCAGTTCAGTCGAGAAACGGAAGTTGAACGTGACGACGCAATCGCCAGGAATAACGTTGGTCGCGCCCGTTCCAGAGTTGATGTTTGAAATCTGGAAGCTGGTGGCTGGGAAGAAGTCGTTACCGTTATCCCATGTTTCAGCGGTCATCTCAGTAAGGGCTGGGGCAACATCATGAATCGGGTTGCGCGCCAGTTGTGGATAAGCCACGTGACCTTGAATGCCTTTTACGGTGAGTACGCAGCCTAAAGAACCGCGACGACCATTTTTGATGGTATCGCCGGTATCGGTTGTACTTGAAGGTTCGCCGACGATGCACATGTCGATTTTTTCGCCACGGGCTTCTAACGCTTCGATAACTTTAACCGTACCGTTTTTGGCTGGGCCTTCTTCATCGCTGGTAATTAAATACGCGATGGAGCCTTTATGATTTGGGTGTTCTTTTACGAAGTTTTCGGTGGCGATCATGAAAGCGGCTATTGAGCCTTTCATGTCAGCCGCGCCACGGCCGTATAACAAGCCATCGTGAATTTGTGGTTCAAACGGAGGGTAAGTCCAGTTGCCTTCAGGGCCAGTGGGTACAACGTCGGTATGACCTGCGAAGCATACGAGTGGACCTTCCGTTCCACGGCGAGACCAAAGATTGTCGGTATCGTCAAAGCGCATTTCTTCGTGTTTGAAACCAACCGCGCCTAGGCGATCCATCATCATGTGCTGACAACCGGCATCGATTGGGGTTACCGAACGGCGTTGCATTAGGTCAAAGGCCAATTCTAGTGTGGGCGTCAGTTTTACGGTCATGAGGAGAGTCTCGATAGCGATTTATGTATAAAATATGTGAGCGATTGTATCATATTTTGGGCCAGTCAGGCCTATACTTAATAGCAGAATCATTGCATTCGTTCGTTCTAAATAGGGGTTGTTATCATGCTAATTGGCGTGCCTAAAGAGATTAAAAATCATGAGTACCGTGTCGGTATGGTCCCTGCGAGTGTTTATGAGTTAGTCCATCAGGGACATACGGTGCTGGTGGAAACGAATGCAGGTTCGGGTATTGGTTTTAGCGATGGGGATTATATGGCCGTGGGGGCAGAAATTGCCC
>JBNMQK010000057.1:0-4353 GCA_051278005.1 Oleispira sp.
TAAGCGGAATACTATTATTAGTGAAACACTGCGTAAACATCTGAAGAGCTTGAAAGACAGAGAAGCTCAAATACTGGGTGACGAGAATGCATTAACAGTGGTTAATGGTTAATACATTTTCTTTTGAAACAAGGCGACGCTGTTGAAAAACTTCGCCGCTTTGCCTCGAACAACCACTGTACTTGTTGAAAAATTCAAAATGAGCGTAATTGATGACTGATAAAATATTAAAGATTTCGGATACTTTTTGGAATATTCGCGGCGAATTTAAAGTTTTTGGGTTGTTAAATATTGGCACCCAAGCGTCTTTGGTAAAGCGCCGTAATGGCAAGTATGTATTATTGGATGCTTATACCTTGCAAGGTGATATTAAACAGCAAGTCGACTCGCTGACAAATAATGGCGTGGACATTGAAGCAATTATTAACCTGCATCCTTTTCATACGATGCATGTTGAAAAAGCACATGCTGATTATCCAAACGCAAAATTGTACGGTACACAGCGCCATATTGATAAGTTCCCAGATTTGCCTTGGCAATTAGAACTAACCCATTCAAATGAGTTTGCTCGCTTGTTTTCTGAGGATTTTGAATTCTCAGTACCCCAAGGTGTTGATTTTATTTCTGATAATGAAAATCTGCATTTTTCATCGGTATTGGCTTATCACCTCGCATCAAAAACTATTCATGTTGACGACACTTTAATGTTCCTAAGATTACCTGGTTTACTCGGTGTTTTGAAAAGCCCTGAGGTATCTTTTCATATGACATTATCTAGAACGCTAGAGCCGCGTAAAGGTGCTGCTGATGATTTTAGGCTTTGGGTTGCACAAATAGCGGAGCAATGGAGCGATGCTGAAGTACTGTGTGCCGCTCATTCACAGACATTAATGGTTAAAGATAAGTCGCCTTCTATTGCGGCCATGATCATGACAGCATTGCAACGTGAAGAAAAAATCTTAAACGTTCATAGAAAAAAGTTTGGCTAAAAACGTTATGGTGGTTTGAATAAGAAAATACAGGGTTGCCCAGCGGCACGTGAATTAACTCTTTATGAAGCCTGTTAGCGCTACTCTGTCTTTGATGATCTCCGGTATAATATTTTGGTATGCCGGAACGATTTAACGTAATCAATTTATATTGATTGCTTGTTGCTGCAAAATCTCATACTGGCAGGGCTAATTTATTAAGTCAGCAATGGGGTTATGAAAAAGTAACTGAATGGACAACATTGTCCTTTGGGTGTAATTTACCCTATCGTTTACAGGGACTGTATCGTATTGAAATTTCGTCAGAATAAGTGAGTTATCAACAAAGCAATGCATCTGGATATCAGAAAATGAAGGTGCTAAGTCTTGGCGAGCTCATTAGTTTAACTTAATGACTATTTTTGATTATCCTGCGACATTAGAAAATAATTTATACGACTACTGCGATTGAATCTCTGCGCAGCGTCGTTCGTAAATCGGTCAAAACTCGCAAGGTTTTTTAGCGACGTAAGCAGTCTCTATTCGGTTTCTATTTTTCTTATCTGGGCTTCGCTCTGGTCCCCTCGTCATCTCCAACTATCTCTTTATTGCTGATTGTTTTTTGATCTATTTCCGGTGGATACAAGATTGTCAGAATTTTACCTAGGTAATCCTCTCTATTATCCTGCACACTCATCTTATAAAAATATTAATCATCTCTGTAGGAACGTTTTATGAAATTGTTTATTACCGCACTGATTGTTGCGGTTCTTTCAGTATCTATGTATTTAGGTCGTTATTACATGGGCTTTATTGATTTAGCTCCAGACGTACTGAGCAGTCGTTATACAAACTCAGAGTCTGAATTTATTACGCTAGGTGGATTACAAAAAGGTATTAAGCTTCATTATCGTGACGAAGGGCTACGTGTTGAAGAGCATCCTGATGCGCCCGTATTGTTTTTATTGCATGGCGTTATGGCCAGTCTTCATACTTGGGATGGTTGGGTTGAAAATTTACACAATGACTTCCGTATTATTCGTGTCGACATTCCAGGTTTTGGTTTAACAGGCCCTTACGCGGATAACATTTATAGTCTTGAACGCGCAGTGGATATGCTGCACCAACTAAGTCGTGAACTTAATGTGGATTCATTTTCTCTCGCGGGCAATTCAATGGGTGGATACATTTCTTGGAACTTCGCGGTGCAATATCCAGAAAAAGTTAAGCGTTTAATTTTATTAGATTCTGCGGGTTACTCGTTCGAACTCCCTATGATAATAGCGCTTTTACGAACCCCTGTTTTAAAGGATATGATGGCTTTTATAGCCCCAAGGTTTGTTGTCGAGCAGACGTTAAATGAAGTGTATGGCGACAACTCTAAAATAACGGATGAAACGATTGATCGCTATCACCAGTTGATGTTGCGCGAAGGAAATCGTAAAGCCGTTGTGAACGTACTAAAAAGTCTTGGCAGTGTGAAAAATGATAAAATCAAAGAGCTTGTAATCCCAACACTTATCCAATGGGGAGCCGTTGATGCCTGGATTCCTTTAGCGCATGCAGAAAGGTTTGCCGCCGATATTAAAGGGTCTAAAATTATCACTTATCCGGGTGTAGGGCACATGCCTATGGAAGAGGTTCCTCAACAAACCGCTAAAGATGCAAAAGATTTTTTATTATTTGTTATTGATGAGCCGCAGCACATCGAACCTGTGCAAGTGACCCAGGTTAACATCTTATAGACCGCGAGCGGTGAGGGTCAAAATAACGGCTTTCGGGATTGAATTGGTTTGGCGGGTTGGCTAAATCGTGAATACTAAATCATCGTGTCATATTTCATCGTTCACTTGTTTTGCGCTTTCTATTAAGTAAGGCGCAAGCGCACTTTTAAAATCCAGTGTTGCCCCTAATTTATTGGCGAGTAATATCATGCCGGTAATTTTACGATTGACTAATGCAACCTCAAATATAGGTGATGCTGCGGCGGCCTTATCAGTAATTAATGGGATAGTAATATTTTGAATTCGCTTAATTAGTTGTTGTTCTTTTAAGTTATAGCCCGTATCACTTTGCAAACAATCGCTAGCCTCAAAACACGCCTTTAGCACAGTATCGATAGCCGTAGCACTCATATTATTGTCAATTAAACCAAGAGAATAAAGGGCTGAACTCATCTTGCTAGTATCTTGGTACTGCATAGCATCAGCCATCGCGAGATAATGTCTTGAGGTATGCTGAGAAATCTCTCGGCAGGCTCCAAAATCAAGTAACACTATTTTTTGCGTATCGCTCTGATACAGGAAATTGGCAAAGTTAGGGTCACTTTGCATGAGTTTATGGCTAAACAGTTCTTGGTAGGTTAAGTGCATTAACCGGGTACATACTAGATCCACAATATCAGCACTCATGGTATTAATATCAGTGATGGGAGAACCTTCGATGTATTCCATTGCGAGTATGTTTTGGTCCGTCAGTTCGTCAACGACAAAGGGCACAATAAAGCGAGGGTCGTTGATCATGTTTGCACGATAGGCGGTAAGAAACTCCGCCTCTTGCAGATAATTAGCTTCGTTTTTAAGTTGTGCTTTTGCTTCAGCGAGCAGGCTCGTTAAATCAATATGTTTCGGTAATACACCACTCAGTTTTAGTAAACTCATGACGTTATCGATGTCACTGTCAATGCTTTCTCTTACGCCCGGGTATTGAATTTTAATCGCCAGCTGACGACCATCTTTTAGTATGGCTCTATGTACCTGACCGATACTTGCCGACGCGATGGGGGTAAATGAAAAAGAACTAAACTGTTGATGCCAGTCTTTCGACCAAGACGCTTCTAGGGTTTTAAGCAGTTGCGCCTTAGGCATTGGATCAGCTTCTTGGCGCAGTCGTGAGAGAATGGGTTCCCATTCGGCAGGCAGTAATTCACCGGCATCCATGGAGAGCAGTTGCCCCATTTTCATGGCTGCACCGCGCATATGGGCTAGACGCTTGGTGATCGATATGGCGTTGTCGATATTCAGTAAAGATTGAGTTAATGAGGGGCGCTGGCCACTGAAAAGTTGTTTTGTGGCACCTTTAACAATATTGCCCGCAACCGCGGAGACTAAACCACCTAGCTTAGCCAGACGAGCAATTCTTCCGGACGGTACTTTTCGCTCGATGCGTTTGTCTGTCATAATAAAATTGATTTTTTGGGCATGTTAACGTTCTACCTTAGGGTGTTTAATACAGCCTCTCGGTCTCTAAAGCGAGCGACGTGGATCGACGATAAGATTGGCAAAAATTAGGCCAGCGACCAGTGACATTAAAATAAGAAAAGACTGGCTGCCAATTTGTTCTATGTGCAAAATTTCTTTGCCTGAAATGACTGTATTTAGACCCA
>JBNMQK010000058.1:0-3662 GCA_051278005.1 Oleispira sp.
TACCCAGGCATCACTTTATTAGATATGAGCCAGGTATTAATACAAGTTCAGAACCTTTTAGGTCAGGTCACGTTGGCGGTAGAATATTTATTGATTCTAGTATTACTGGCGGGGGTTTTAGTGTTACTTGCAGCCCTGCATTCGAGTCTTGATGATCGTTTACAGCAAGGTGCTGTATTGAGAACCTTAGGTGCAAAACGTCAGCAACTGCAATTAATGCAATGGTTTGAATTTATATTACTGGGTGCTTTAGCCGGTATTATTGCAGTGGCTGGGGCTGAAATTATTTGTTGGATTTTATATCAACGACTGTTTGAATTAGAATACCCGTGGCATTTAGACTATTGGTTTTGGCTGCCTGCATTGTCCGCTATATTGATTTCTGCATTGGCAAACCGAAATTTGAGGAGTGTTATTAATCAACCACCACTGGTTATTTTAAGAAAGCTCTAGAGACTAAAGTTTTTAGATGCTTTATATAATACCTCGAGAGAAATATGGAAAAAAAGATCATCGTTAATATTATCATGGGCTTTTTAGGCGTTGGTAAAACAACCTCGGTATTGAATATATTGAAGAAAAAACCCGCCCATGAAAAGTGGGCAGTATTAGTGAATGAATTTGGTGAAGTTGGCATTGATGGCGCCATTCTTTCTGCTGAGTCGGGTATGGTGATTAGTGAGGTGCCAGGAGGTTGCCTGTGTTGTGTATCAGGTATACCTTTTCAAACTGCATTGGCGAATCTCATTACTCAGCAAAAACCTGATCGAATATTAATTGAGCCTACGGGTCTAGGTCATCCAAAAAATCTAATGCGTACGTTGACCTCGAAAACATATCAACATCATATCGAACTAAAGGCTGCCATTTGTCTGTTGGACCCAAGACAATTAAAAGACCCTCGTTATCAGCAACATGAAACGTTTAATGACCAATGCTATTTAGCAGATGTCTTGGTAGCCAATAAAACAGATACGTGTGATGAGCAAGATAAAGAAAACTTTTATCAATTCGCTCAGTCTATTCAGCCTGTTAAGGCTGCCTTGGGTTGGGTGGTACAAGGTGAATACAATCTTGAATTTCTTGATATTGAGTGCGATCAAAATCGCCCTTGTCAATCGAGTCAGCAAGCTCATCATCACTCTTCTACGAGCAAAGAAAAAATCATCAAGCTTGTTAGTTTAGAGTCTGGGCAAGATTACCAAGCCTTTGAAAATCAAGGTATGGGTTATTATTCTCTAGGTTGGTTACTCGCAGAGGATCAGGTTTTTGATCATCCCGCTTTAATCGAGTGGTTGACTCAATTGAACGTCGAGCGTTTCAAAGGCTTGCTTATTACTAATCAAGGTGCTTTGGTGATAAATTTAAAAGATCAGGTTTTAACTGAAATGCCGACTCGGAAATTGCAACAGAGCCGCCTTGAAATAATTCATAATCAGGCTTTGGATAAAGAAATACTAGAGAAGACACTGTTGAACTGTTTGCTTGACCCTAAATGAAGTCTTTTAATAGAAATAGTGAAGAGAATTTTTGTTTAATGAGTGACTAATAAACGGCATAAAAGTGCTGGGAAATATTCATAAAACTGTCACACTCTATTAAGTTCACTTTTGTACAATTGGAGTATTATGGCTAGCGCTACTATATTAGTCGTAGAAGATGAGCAAGCGATTGCCGAGATGATTATGACCAGCTTAGAAATGGCGGGTTATCAGGTTAAGCGTGCGGCCAATGGCCAGATTGCTTATCAAATGGTGCTTGATACAGCTCCAGATTTGATATTAGCCGACTGGATGATGCCAATGATGACTGGTATTGAGTTAGCTCAACGGCTTAAGCGAGAAGAGAATACCGCTGAAATCCCCATTATTTTATTAACTGCTAAATCAGATGAAGACGCTAAGATTAAAGGGTTTGATGCCGGTATTGATGATTATGTAGTGAAACCCTTTTCTCCCAGAGAGTTATTAGCGCGGATTAAAGCGGTATTGCGCAGAGGTCATGCCGATACAGAAGGTAAAAGCCTAACGGCTGGACAACTTGTATTGGATCGCTCTGCTAAAAAATCGAGTATCGCTGGGGATATATTAAGTTTAGGGCCGATTGAATTTCGCCTGCTAGAGTTTTTCATGTTGCACCCTGAACGCGTATACTCCCGTGAACAATTGCTCGACCGAGTTTGGGGTGGCAATGTTTATGTAGAAGATAGAACCGTCGATGTGCATATTCGTCGTTTACGTAAAAGTATATCGATACTGAATCATGACACCATGATTCAAACAGTACGAGGAGCAGGGTATCGCTTTTCGACGGAAGACTTTAAGTTATAATAACGTTGTAAGGATGCCGTATTTTGCAGCAACTAGCTTGGCAGCGTGAGCTTTTACGCATTGTATTCATTGTTGCTCTCGCAACAGCCGCAGGTATGTCTTTTGAACAACCTTTCTGGGGGGCTTTTGTCGGCTTAATCGTTTCTCAATTCTTAATGTTGAAGCGTTTAAATGAACTTTTTCGTTGGAGTAACAACAAAGGTCCAGCACCTCAAGACAACGGATTAGTTGGCTACAGTGCTGATATTCTGCGTCGTCGTGAGAGGCAGTTAAACAAAAAGATTGTTAAAAAAAATAAGCAAATTAAGCGGATCACCCAAGGCATTGAATCTCTGCACGATGGTGTACTGATCGTTGATAAAATGGGTTATATGACAGGTTTTAACCGTGCATCCTGTCGCTTATTGGGGTTAAGAGTCGATACAGATAAAGGCCAGCACATTACTAATTTGATTCGTGCTCCGCGTTTCGTCACGTATTTTAACGAAAGTGATTATAGCGAAGCCATCGAACTTGAAAGTCCACATAATTTAAATCTCATGGTTCAAGTTCAAGTCACACAATTTAGTATCAATCAAAAAATCATTATGGTGCGAGACATTACTGAGCGTCAGCGTGTTGAGAAAATGCGTCAGAACTTTATTGCGGATGTCTCTCACGAACTACGCACACCTTTAACCGTTATTAGTGGTTATTTAGAAATGTTAAGTGATGCCGATACTAATCCGGGTATCAAGCGGGCTGTGAAGCAAATGAGTGAGCAAGGCGATCGTATGAAAAGCCTGGTGAATGATTTATTACACTTATCTAAATTAGAAAGTAATAATGCGGGTACTGGTAACGAGTGGTTTGAATTTCAACCTTTGTGCGCGATTAGTATTGACCAGCTAAAAGCGTATATTCCTATTTCTTTAAAGGGTGAAAAATTACCGATCTCTGAAATCCATTGTGACTGCAGCTCAGATATAGAAATCTTTGGTTTTGCTGACGAGATGAGCTCTATACTCAGTAACTTAATGACTAATGCGATTAAATATGGGCGTAAAGAAGGGCAAGCGGCACAGGTTAATATCAGCGTTAATAAGATCCCACAGGGTATTGAATTTTCGATATCGGATAAGGGCGAAGGTATAGAATTTAATCATTTAACGCACTTGACTGAGCGTTTTTATCGGGTTGATGAATCAAGAGAGTCAACCGTGGGCGGTTCTGGATTGGGCTTAGCGATTGTTCGTCATGCTTTAGAGCATCACGATGCGACTTTAAAAGTTGAATCAACACTGGGTCTGGGTAGTTGTTTTAGTTTTATTATTCCTGCAGAACGTACTCGGG